>CAYLZN010000005.1:31291-48590 GCA_964387935.1 uncultured Vicinamibacteraceae bacterium
CACCATGGAGGCGTTCGACGCCGTGGCCGAGGTCTCGTGGCCGCATGGCTACCAGCTGGCCGAGAAGTCGACCAGGGAGTCGATTGCCGCCTCGATCGCCGACTTGCGGCGCTTCCAGGAGGAGTTCGTGGATCTGCCGAACTCGTCGTTCTTCTTCACGCTCGACTCGGTGCTCTTCGACCGCCGCCACCCTCCGGCCGCGCGCTAGCGGGCCGCGTGGCGGACGTGATCCTCGCCTGCCTGTTCGCCTGGTTCGTCGCGTTCGCGGCCGTCGCGACGCCGTCCGGGTCCCCGTCGGCCAGCGAGCGCTCGCCGCTCATCGTCTTCGCGGCGGCCAGCCTCAAGGGTGCGCTCGACGAGGTGGTGCCGGTGCTCGAACGCGACTGCGGCCGCCGCGTGCGGGTGGCGTATGCGGCCAGTTCGGCGCTCGCGCGCCAGATCGAGGCCGGCGCTCCCGCGACGCTGTTCATCTCCGCCGATCGCGAGTGGATGGACTACCTGGCCAGCCGCAACCTGGTGGACGTCAACAGCCGCGTGGATCTCCTGTCGAACCAGCTGGTGCTGGTCGCGCCCGCCGATGTCCCGGTGCGACTGGAGATCGGTCCGGAGTTCCCGCTGGCCGAGGCGCTCGGCACGGGGCGCCTGGCCGTGGCGGATCCGTCTGCGGTGCCCGCAGGCCGATACGCCCGCGCAGCGCTCATGGCGCTGGGCGTCTGGACCGACGTCGCCCATCGTCTCGCGCCGGCCGAGCACGTGCGTGCGGCGCTGCTGTTTGTCGCCCGGGGCGAGGCCCCCCTCGGCATCGTCTACGCGACCGACGCTCGGGCGGAACCACGAGTCAAGGTCGTCGGCGTCTTCCCGCCCGGCACGCATCCGCCCATCGTCTACCCGGCGGCGATCCTGCGTTCCGCGGCGGACGCCACGGCCCGGCAGCTGCTCGAGTCGCTGTCGTCGCCGTCAGCGCGCGCGATCTTCGAGCGGCACGGATTCCAACCGGTGAGGCCGTAGCCGTGTTCGCCTGGACGCCGGAGGACCTGGCTGCCGTCGCCCTGAGCCTCAAGGTTGCGACGTGGGCGACGCTGGCCAGTGTGCCGGTGGCCCTGCCCGTGGCGGTCCTGCTTGCGCGCGGCCGATTCTGGGGCAAGTCGCTGATCGACGGGCTCGTCCATCTGCCGCTCGTCCTGCCGCCGGTCGTCACGGGCTACCTGCTGCTCCGGCTGTTCGGTCGCCGCGGACCCGCAGGGGCGTTCCTCGAGGACGTGTTCGGCCTGGTGTTCGCGTTCCGCTGGACCGGCGCGGCCCTGGCGGCCGGCGTGATGGGGTTTCCCCTGATGGTGCGTGCCATCCGACTTGCGATTGAGGGCGTCGATCGACGGCTCGAGGAGGCGGCCTGGACGCTCGGCGCGAGCCGGGCATGGACCCTGGTCACGGTGACGCTGCCGCTGATCGTGCCCGGAGTCCTGTCGGGGATGATCCTCGCCTTCGCCAAGGCCCTCGGAGAGTTCGGCGCGACGATCACGTTCGTGTCGAACATCCCGGGCGAGACGCAGACGCTGGCGCTGGCGCTGTATGGCCACACCCAGACGCCAGGGGGCGATGCCCCGGCGCTCCGCCTCGTGATGCTGTCGGTGGCGTTGTCGCTGCTGGCTCTGGTCGTGGCGGAGGCGCTGGCCCGGCGGGCGGCGCGCCGCCTGGATCCCTCGTGATGCTGGAGGTCTCGATTCGCCACGGCCTCGGCCGGATCACGCTCGACGTGGCCTTTCGGGCGGGCAGCGGCCTCATTGTGCTTCGCGGGCCGTCCGGGGCGGGCAAGACCAGCGTCCTGCACGTTGTCGCGGGCCTGCTTCGTCCCGATTACGGCATCGTCCGACTCGAGGGCCAGGCGTTGCTCGACACATCGCGGGGCATCTGCGTACCGCCGCACCAGCGGCGGATCGGTTACATGCTGCAGGAGCCGAGGCTGTTTCCGCACCTGACCGTGCGACAGAACCTGTTGTACGGCCACTGGTTCACGCCGGCCACCCGGCGCCGCGTCCCCATCGACGATGCGATCGACCTGCTGGACCTGCGACCGCTGCTCGCGCGTCGCCCGGCGAGGCTGTCAGGGGGGGAGAAGCAGCGGGTGGCGCTCGGGCGCGCGCTGCTCACGAGCCCGCGGCTGCTGCTGCTCGATGAGCCCCTGGCGTCGGTGGATGCGGGACGCAAGCAGGACATCCTGCCGTACCTCGATCGCCTGCGTGCCGATCTGACGATGCCCGTCGTCTACGTGACCCACGCGGAAGGAGAGGTGACCGGGCGGGCGTCCCTGGTCATTGCCCTCGAGGAGGGGCGTGTGGTGTCGGCCGGGCCGCCGCCTCCGCTGAGCGTGTGACACGAGCCCGGGTGCCGGGCCCTACCCGAGAAGACAGGCCCGCAGGAACTCGTCCCAGCGCGTGTCCTTCGAGAACTCGAGGCGGGTGTACGAGCGGCTCGGCGCCGCGCGCGGCAGGTAGATCGCGATGCCGTGCGCGTCGGAGACTCCGGCGCCCTTGTGCGCCTCCGACACCACCAGCCCCGGCAGCGCGCTGAGCGTCGCCTGCGCCTGGGTCCGCACGGCGTCGGCCTTGCTCCGCTTGAGCAGCTCGCGGCAGAAGTCCCCGAGGTCCACGAACTCGTCCATGTCGAATCGCTGGGCCGCGTTCATGGCGCGGGTGATCGCGGCGAATTCCGGCACGGACTTGAGCGCCGTGATCAGGGCTGCGGCCAGTCCGTCCACGCGCGATGCGATCTCCGTCGTGCGCGCCGTGTCCACGACCGACATCGTGACGGACTCCGACGCGTAGGCCGCCACGTAGCGCCCGACGATGACGTCGCCGAGTTCGGCGGCCGACATCGTGGGTTTCGCGGCCAGGTCGGCGACGACGCGATGGTAGGGCCAGCCGTCGCCAGGCTCCACTTCCTCGGAGGCCACGATGAGCTTCGCGGACCGCCGCAGCTGGTGCGCGATCTCCACCATGTTCATCAGGCACGCGTCGAACCCCAGCAGGTCGATGGGGCGCCCGGTGCGGCGGGTCACGTCGGCCAGCACGCGCTGCAGTTCGGCGGTGTCGAGGAAGTCCCGTGCCGTATCGTCGTACGCGATGCCACGGTCCTGCATGGCCTCGTCCAGCGTCGTGCCGAAGAGCGCGCGCCGGAACCTCGACGCGAGCATGGCTCGCACGTGGCTGCGCGGAACGCGCTTGCCTCCCCGGGTCGCGTGGCGCTCCACCGAGAGCCCGCGCGCGGCGGCGCGGCGGTAAACATCGGCTTCGTCGATCCCGCTGCCATGGCTCCAGATGACGAGGAGCACGCGGTCCGACGGGTACTGCGTCATGCCCCACACGAAGAACTCCGTCGCCACGGCGGGATCGCCCGTGTTCGTCTCGTCGAGCACGGCGACCACGTCCTGCTCGACCCTGGTGTGGCGACGCAGGAAGTAGCGCCGCGTGCGGTCGTCCGACATGCTGTCGAATTGCGCGAGGAGGTTCACCTCGTCGGTGGAGCCGACACGCTTCATCTCTTCCAGGTCCTTGTGGCCGAAGCGCTCCAGGTCGTTGTCCCCGGCAATCCAGACGAGCACCGTCCAGGGCTTCGCCGCGCGGGGTTCTCCGGAAGGACGCCGGCTCGCCGTGCGGCGGGCCGCGACCGACCGGCGCGGGCGCGCCGTCGCCGGGGTGCGTGCCGGGTCTGTCATGCGTTCGACCATGCTCTCCAGTGTCGCCGCATCATCGTCGAAGCTCGCGTGCGACGTCGCCATCGTCCGATCTCCTGGTGCGGCATCCGCCGGCGTCGTTGCCCACAGCGCGGTTGCGGGGCCTGCCTGGTCGTCGAGCCCGAAAAAGGCGCGCAGGGTGGCATCCTGTCCCACGCTGGTCTCGAGGCCCAGGAGCGGGGTGGGGACTGCGCGCTCGAAGGCTCGGCTCACCAGATAGAGAAGCGACTTGCCGTAGGGGCGCAGGCTGGGATCGCGTCGCTCGAGCTCATCGCGCATCGTGTACATGACCAGGCTCCGGATGACGCGCGCCGGGCCCACCAGCGGGTACAGGGTCGCGCGGAAGTGTTCCGTGGTGATCGCCGGCGCCAGCACGTGCATCGTGCGAAGGTGCAAGGGCGGCCGGCGGGATCGGCGAGTGGGTGCGGAGGCGTCGAGCAGGGCCGGGAGGAACGACGCCAGGAACACGGCACCGGCGCTGTGTCCGGCGGCGTGCACGTCGAAGGCGTCCGGGGGCGACCGGCTCCAGAGCGCGCGGGTGGCCTTTGCCACGATCGTCGCGCCCCCGCGTGGCCCGACCGCGCGGGAGGCACTCAGCTTCATCTGCGTCCACACCGGTAGCCCGAACGGTCTGACCATCCGCTCGATGACCGCGTCCAGCCCCGGACCCCGCCGCGTCGTGCCGGCGGCGCGACGGGCGCGACGGAAGATGTCGACCATCGCCGCACGCAGGCCGGTTTCCCACACGAAGGCGATCGGGTACAGCCCGGCGGCGCGCCAGAAGGGGAGTCGAGTCAGCAGGGCCCGCGCACCCTCACGCTCATCGACGAGGCCTCCATGCGCGTAGAAGAGCAGGTGCGCGCGTTGCCCCTGCGCCTCTCGCCACGCGATCTCCGCCGGGAGCAGTTCTTCGAACAGCCGCGCGACGTCGCGTTCGGTCGTCTGCAGCGCGCCTCCGGCGGAGAGGCGCCCGTTGCGCAGGTTGATGACGTGGGCTCGCAGCAACGCCCGTTCTGCGGCCGTGAAGGCGGGCGCACGGCGAGTCCGGTTCTTCGGGCGCTCGGGCATGGAGGCACGCGAGGGAGACACCCCGAGGATAGCAGAGTATGATGCGCGCGATTCGCCGGGCACTCCGATGGCCGCCACGACACGACGACTGGCCCGCGTGCGCCGTCTCCCGCGGCTCGCCGTGCGCGTCACGCACGGTGACCTGACGTACGCCCGCTTCCCCGTCATGGTCGGGCATTACGAACGCGACGCGATCGTCAGTGCTGAGGCGCGCCTCGATGCAGCCCTCTCGGGCCGGCTGACACGGCAGCACCTGTCGGGCGCATACCCGGGTGCGCAAGGCACGACGCGCGTCTTCCTGGCTCCCGGCGGGGAGCATCCGCCCGGCGCGATCGTGATCGGCCTCGGCGAGGTCGGCGCGCTCACCCCGGCCACGCTGGCGCGCGCGGTCGAGCAGGGCACGAAGGCCTGGCTGGCCCGGCGCCGCGGCGGCTCGAACGGGCTCTGCCTGCTGCTCATCGGCACCGGGTCCGGCGGCGTCACGGTGAGTGACGCCGTGACCGGCCTCCTTCGGGGCGTCCTGCGCGCCATCGCCGCGGGTGCTGGTCGGGCCGGCTCCTCCGGTCCGCCACTGACGGCGATCGACCTGCTCGAGCTGTACGAAGACCGGGCCATTCAGGCGGCCAGGGCGCTCGAGTGGGCCGCCCACGAGCCCGACCTGGCGCCGCATCTCCGCATCGCCTCACGCGTGGTCCGGATCGGCGGTGCGAGACGGCGTGCGAGCTACCGTGAAGACGACCGCTGGTGGCGTCGGCTCCAGGTGATTGAAGGTCCGGAGGGCGCGCTCGTCTTCAACGCGCTGACCGAGCGTGCCCGTGCCGAAGTGCACCTGCAGCCCACGGCCCGTGCGCGCGTGGACGCCTTTCTCGAACGCGCACTTCGCCATTCGGCGGACGATCCCGCGGTGGCGATGACGCTGAACGAGTTGCTGGTGCCCGCCGACCTGCGCGAACAGGCTCGCGACCGCCGCGACCTGGTACTCGTGCTCGATGAGGACACCGCACGCTATCCCTGGGAACTCCTGCGCGAGCGGCCACCCACGGTCACCCGTGCGGGCGAGGGCCATCGCCGGGCGCTGCCCGCACCGCAGGTCACCGAATCTGGCCTCATCCGGCAGCTCTCCACGCGGGCGTTCCGCGACCGCGTCGCCTCCACGTCGGCGCTGAAGGCGCTGGTCGTCGGCGACCCGCCGAGCGATTTTCCCCCGCTCGACGGAGCCGTCCGCGAGGCCGAAGCCGTTGTCAGGCGCCTGCGCGCGCACGGCTACGAGGTGACGGCGCGCATCAGGGTTCGCGCTGACGACGTGATATCCGCCCTGTTCGGTTCGGAGTACCGCATCCTGCATCTCGCGGGTCATGGCGTCTACCGCCACCTGCCAGAGACCTGGCCGGAGGCGTGCCCGGAGTGCGGGCATGCCGGCGCCTGCGCACATCGTGAGCCAGTCACCGGCATGGTCATCGGGCCAGGAGTCTATCTCACGCCGTCCGATGTCGCGCGGCTGCAATGCGTCCCGCAAGTCGTGTTCCTCAACTGCTGTCACCTGGGCCTCATCGAGCGCGCGGCAGCGCCGAAACGGCGCGCTCAACGGCGACGACCGGCTGCCCACGCGTGGGCGCCGGCGCTCTGGGCGTCGCGCAGCACGGTGGCGGCCAACCTCGCGGCCGAGTTCATCCGTCTTGGGGCTCGAATCGTCGTGGCCTCCGGGTGGGCCGTGGAGGACACGGCCGCTGCAGCGTTCGCGACCTCGTTCTACGAGCAGATGCTCGAACGCCGACTGACGTTCGGACGGGCGGTGACCGAGGCCCGGCGCCGAACGTATCACCGGGCGCCGCGCACGAACACGTGGGGCGCGTATCAATGCTACGGCGACCCGCACTTCGCACTCGTCCCGGCCGAGGGCGACGGCAACCGTCAGGTCATGCGCCCCATGACGCCCGGGGAGTTCGTGATCGAGCTCGAGAGCCTCACCGCGCAGGCTCTCGAACCGGATGCCGATGACGAGCGCGTGCGCGGGCCGCTTGCGTACCTGCTGCACGACGTCCCGGACGAGTGGCTGGGCTTGGGCGCTGTGCGAGAAGCGCTCGGTGCGGCGTGCCTGCTGCTCGACGACCCCGCGGGCGCGCTTACCCATTTCTCGGCGGCGATGGGACTCGACCGCGAGGCGGCCTCGATCGGTGCGATCGGGCGTTTCTCGGTGGCCCAGACCGAACGCGCAGCTGCGCTCGCGGCCCAGGGCCGGCGGCTCCGAGAGGCCCGCGCAACGCTCGAGGCCGGACGCCGCCGACTGGAGTGGCTCCTGTCGCTCGGAGAAACACCCCTCCGGCTCACCTGGTGCGCGACGGCCGCACGCCATGCAGGCGCACTGGCCGGGGTGCCAGCTGAGCGCGCCCGGTGGCTGCGCGTCGCACGGCAATACGAGCGTCGGGCCGCACGGCGGGAGCAGGAGACGCAGGGCTGAAGGTATACTGAGAAGTCGGTCCCGCCCGCTCCCAACGCCCCCTCGAGGTTGTCGCTCATGTCAGGCCGGGGTCACAGTCCGCAACTCAGTTCTCGAGAACACGCAGCCTGCGGCATCGGGTTCCTCGCGTCGCGCAAGGGCGTGGCGGAGCGCGCGCTGGTCGAGATGGCCCTCGCGCTGTGCCACCAGTTCGATCACCGGGGTGCACCCGGCCACGGCGCGGGCCTTCTGCTCGACATTCCCTGGGCGCTCCTGCTCGACCGCTTCCCGGAGCACGCGCGCGTCATCGCGCAGCGCGACGTCGCCCTCGGCATGTTCTTCCTGCCTTTCGAATCGCGTCAGCGCCAACTGTGCGTCGAGAACATCGAGGATCTGGCCTCCCTGGCCGGCGCGGACGTGCTGGGATGGGCCGACGTGCCGTTCAACGTCGAGGCGCTCCCGCCGGGATCCTCCGCGCGGCGCACGGCCCCCGTCGTCCGGCAGGCCCTTTTCCGTCGCCCGCCAGGTCTGGGAGAAGAGGCCTGGTTTGCGTGTCGGTACCTGCTCCGGCTCGCCCTCGACGAGGTGCTGTCCTCAACGGTGACCGCGGAGTTCGCGGTCTCGAGCCTGTCGAACCGGACGGTGTCGTACCGGGGACTGGCTCAGCTCTCGAGGATCGCCGAGCTGTTCCCGGATCTGAGGGACGAGCACTTCGCCTCCCGCTTCGCGCTGTTCCATAGCCGCTACTCGACCAACACGACGACGGCGTGGCGGCGCGCGCAGCCATTCTGGGTCCTGGCCCACAACGGGGAGATCTCGACGATTCGCGGCAACGTCGCCTGGATGCACGCGATCGGGCAGGACCTGGTCCGTCGCCTCGTCGAACGGCATCCCACGCTCAAGCGCATCGCCGCCCGCGTGTCCTCGGTCATCTGCAGCGGCGGGTCCGACAGTGCCAACCTGGACGACATGCTCATCGCGCTCATCGCAGGCGGGCTGTCGATGTCGCAGGGCCTGCTGGCGCTCCTGCCGGAGGCCCCGTCGATGACGCGCGCGGAGCCGGCCCTCGGCGAGTTCCACGAGGCCATGGGCGTGCTGCTCGGGGCGTGCGACGGGCCGGCGGCGATCGTGGCGTGCGACGGCGAGTTCGCCGTGGCGCACCTCGACCGCAACGGCCTGCGACCGCTGTGGATGAGCACGAGCCGGCACTACGCGCTCGCCGCGAGCGAGATGACGGGCACCCTGGACCTCGGTCCCCTCGAGTCGCGTCGCATCTTCGGTCCTGGCGATACCGCCACCGTGAATCTGCTCACCGGTGAGGTGCTCTTCACCGAGGAGGTCCACCAGGTGCTCGCGCGCCAGCGGTTCGCGAAGCCGGCGGTCGCGACCGGCGGGCAGTCCTGCGAGGCCGTGCCCCCGCACGCGACTGACCTGCGCCGGCTGCAGGTGGCGTTCAACATGACGGCGGACGACCTCGACGTGGTGCTGGCGCCCCTGATGACGGGCGGGGCGCTCGCGGTGGGTTCCATGGGCGACGACACGCCGCCGGCCGCGCTGCTCGACGCCTGGCCCCGACGTCCTGAGGACTACTTCAAGCTGCGCTTCGCCCAGGAGACCAGCCCGCCCATCGACCCGATTCGTGACGCCTGGGTCTTCGAGAGCGACGTCGCGCTCGGCGATCGGTCCGGGCTCTGGAACGAGCCGACCGGATCCCTCTACAGCTTCCCGCACCGGGTGCTGTCGCGCGGGCAGGTCGGCTGGCTGGAGCGGCAGCCCGGCGTCGTCCGGGTCGATCTCACGATGCCCGCCTCGGACAAGGAGGTGGCGCTGGGCGCCGGCATCGCGACGACCGTCGAAGCGGCGCTCCAGGTCGCCCGGCGCGCGAGTGTCCTGGTGCTCTCGGATCGCGGGGTGAGCGAGGAGCGGATCGCGCTGCCGGTCCTTCGCGTCGTCAGCCGCCTGCACGAGGCGATCGTGACCGCCGGCATCCGCCACCGCGTGGGACTCGTGGCCGATGCCGGCGTCTGGGACGTGCACCACTGCGCGCTGCTCGTCGCGCTCGGCGCGGATGCCGTGTGCCCGTGGCTCGGGTCGCTGACAGCAGCCGATCGGGAAGACGTGTACCTGTCGGGCGTCCGCAAGGGCTTCGTCGAAGCCATGTCGATGGCGGGCGTGACGCCGGCTTCGGCGTACTGCGGAGCGAAGCTGGTGGAAGCCATTGGTCTCGACCCGGCGTTTGTCGAGGGCGAGTTCCCAGGCGTGCCCTCGCATCTCGGCGGGCTGGGCGTGGAGGTGCTCGATCGGGAGTGGCTCGCGTTCCACGCCCGCGCGTTCCAGCAGGGCGACGTGGCACCCGTCGAGGTCGGCGAGTTCCGATACCGCCGTGGCGGGCGACCGCACGCGAACAGCCCGGACGTGGTCCGCGCCCTGCACGAGGCGGCGGGACTCGCGAAGGGCGCGCGCCGCGGGTCGGCAAGATCGACGATGGCCGACAGCGCCAGGGCCTACGAGCAGTTCCGTGCGGTGGTCTCGGGTCGAGAGCCGCACACGATTCTCGATCTGCTGCGGTTCAGGGACGCCCAGCCGGTGTCGCTCGATGAGGTCGAGCCGGAGGAGTTCGTCCTGTGGCGGTTCATGGTGCCGGGCATGAGCGAAGGCGCGCTGTCGGAACCGGCGCATCGGGCCGTCGCCCGCGCGATGAACGTGCTGCATCGCTTCTGCCGGCGCCGATTCGCGAGGGCCCACGTGCCGGCGCCCCCCGGCATGGGGCCCTTCGCCAACAGCGGCGAGGGCGGGTTCGAGAAGTCGCGCGTCGGGCGCGCCGACGGCAACCGCAGCATCCAGTACGCCGGGGCTCGCTTCACGGTGACCCCGATGACGGCGGCCCGCGCCGACGAGGCGGAGATCAAGTTCGCCCAGGGGGCGAAGCCCGGCAAGGGCGGCCAGTTGCCGGGACGCAAGGTGTCGCCCCGCATCGCTCACCAGCGCGGCTGCGTCGCGGGCTTCGAGCTCGTCTCGCCGCCCGTGAACCACAACCTCTACTCGATCGAGGACGTGAAGCTGATGATCGAGAGCTGGCGCCACCTGAATCCCGCCGTGTCGTGCGCCCTCAAGTTCGTGGCGACCGACGGCGTGGACATGGTGTGCCTGGGCGGGGTGAACGCCGGGGCCACGCGACTGCACGTGTCGGACGGCTGCGGCGGCACGGGCGCGGCCAAGCGCACCGACCAGAAGCACGCCGGCGTCCCTGCCGCGGCGGTCCTGCCGTCGGTGCACGACGTCCTGGTCGAAGAGGGCGTGCGCGACCTCGTCGAGATCAGCGTGGACGGGGGGATCCAGACCGGGGAGCAGGCCCTCAAGCTGATGCTGCTCGGGGCGGATCGCGTCGGCTTCGGCACCACGGTCCTCATGGCCCTCGGCTGCGCGATGCTGCGACAGTGCCACCTCGCGGGTCCGCATCCCGGCGACCCCACCGGCGGACGACGCCAGGGCTGCACGACGGGCGTCGCCACCCAGGACCCGACACTCGTGGCGCGCTTCGCGGGACACTCCCACCACGTTACGCGCTATCTGCGGCTCGTCGCTGCCGACATCCGTGGCTGCATGGCGCAGCTCGGGATCCGGCGGCTGGCCGACGTGATCGGGCGCCGCGACCTGCTGGAGCGCCGTGCCGATCTGCACGGCAAGGCCGCGTCGATCGACCTGGGCCACCTGGTCGGCGCGCCCCCGCGCCGCGTGCAGGAGCGACAGCTCGACCGGCAGCGGCAGCTGCACGTGCCGCCCCCGCGCGTGCGCGAGGAAGAGGCCGCAGCGCGCGCGATCGACGGCGACGAGGTCGAGATCGTCCAGCGCCTGACGAATGCCGACCGCTGCGTCGGCGTGACCGCGGCTGGCCTGCTGGCGAGGCGGTTCGGCGATGCGGGTCTGCCGCGTGGGCGGATCCTCATGAAGCACCGCGGGGCCGCCGGGCACTTCTACGCGGCTTACGCCGTGCCGGGCCTGGAGTTCCACCTGTCGGGGACCGCGGCCGACTCGTGCTTCACGGCGGCTTACGGCGGTCGCCTCGTGATCACGCCGGATGCCGACGAGCGCGCCTCGGGCCTGACCCTGGTGGGCAACACCTTCGCGTACGGGGCCCGGTTCGGAACCGCCTTCATCGCGGGCCGGGCAGGCAACCGCTTCGGCGTGTGCCTGCGCAGCAGCCATGAAGGCCCGGGTCCACGACTCGTCGTCGAGGGCGTGGCCGCCAACGCGTTCCAGTACATGACGGGCGGGGTGGCCCTCGTACTCGGCAGCACGGGATTCAACCTGGGGGCCGGCATGACCGGGGGCACCGTCTACCTGCTGGACCACGACCCCGCGATGCTCAACACGGACTACGTGGCCGCCGGCCCGCTCGGGGCCGACGACGAGGCGACCGTGCACGACCTGCTGGAGCAGCACGTCGCCGCCACCGGGAGCGAGGGAGGCCGGGCGCTGCTGCAGGCGTTCGCGCCGTCCCGTTTCGTGCGTGTCGGGACTCGGCTGCGGCCCGAACCAGTGGAGTGAGGCGATCCGGGGCCACGTGATAGGATCACCTTGTCGGTCCCGCCCTGCTCACGACCTCTTCCGTCATTCTGTCGTGATGTCTGCGGCCGGGGCTCGACTGTGCCGTGGGCGCCCCGGGATAGGGAAGCCGTGCGGGCCGGGGGACGGACCCGGGTGCAGGAGGACCATGGTGAACCGCGCAAGACCGACTCAGAACAAGCGCGAGCGAGAGCGCGCCAAGCAAGAGAAGCAGAAGCAGAAGGCCGCGCGCCGCGCCGAGGCAAAGGACCGTCGTGCGACCAAGGCTCCCCGCGCTCCGGGGGAAGACCCCGACATCGCCGGCATCGTGCCCGGCCCCCAGCCATCCCCCTGGGAGGATTTCGGTCTCGAGCCCGAGGCCGACGACAAGGCGTGACGTCGCAGGGGCCCGCTACCGCAGCACGTCGAACAGGTAGCTGTATTTGACGATCACGCTCCGGCCCACCACGCGGTCGGAGTCGTCGACCCGCATGCCTTCGAGGGTCTGCGTGTCGTTGAACACGATGAACAGCCCGGTGTTCGCCGACTGCAGCCACCCGAACCGGAGGTTGCTCGACCACACCTCCGCCCGGTCGTTGTACTGCAGGAGCGCCTGAGCGTAGATCCGCGGCGTGAACGAGTAGGACACGCGGGCGCGCGCGAGGTTCGTCACGAACGCGCCGCCTGGCAGGTCCACGTCGTTGCGGTTCCAGGCCAGGCTCGTATTGAACGCGTCGCCGACGCGCACGGTGGCGCTGGCCGTCGTCGCGACGCGCGATCCCCCGAAGAACCCACCGGCATTCATGCGCCCCTCCACCGAGACGGGCGCCGCGCGGTTGGTGAAGGCGACCAGCTGCGCTTCGGTGTGATCGTAGGTGCCAGGAGGCACGACGACGTCCGGGTAGATGTCGAAGGACTCGAGCAGTCCCTCCCGCGTGAAGTTGACGCCGGTGTGGACCTCATGGCCCTTGCGCCAGGCCCAGTGGTTGTCGACGTGCAGGAAGCCCGTCTCCTGGAAGCCGTCGAAGTCCCAGTAGCTGCGGTAGGAGACGTGCGGACGCAGTTCCAGGAACCCGAAGCGGTTGTCCTGGAGGCGGATCGTCCGGTAGATGCCGAGGTCGACGTTGCGATAGTCGTCGCGCGCGAGGAAGCCGACCTCGGGGTTGAACGCGTCGCCAACCTCGGCGTAGCTGCCGCTCACGCGTAGTCCCTCCGACTGCCACTGTCCCCCGAGGCCGAACGCGTGCTCGCGGCCGGAGGCCCCGGGCGTGCTGGTCCTGGAGGCGAAGCCCTGCACTGTGCCCCCGCGGCCGATGCCGGCCCGCGCATCGAACGCATACGTCTGCCCGTAGTCGTCGTCGCCAGCCAGGTGGCCGGTCGCGGACCGGTTCGTGAACAGCCCGCCGACGCTCGAACGATTCGGCAGATCCTGGCTGACGCGGACGACGGTGAAGTTGTTGGCGGACACCGTCGTGTCGAAGTCCTCGGCGCTGGCGGTCTGCAGGTTCAGCAGGCCGACGTTGACGCCGCCGACCTTGCCCGTGAGGCGCCCGCCGCCGCGGATGGGTATCGGCGACCCGTCGTCGTCGATCCCGATCCGCCGGCTGAAGAACAGCTCGATCTCGCTCGGCTCGCCGGCGGAGAAGACGCCCGCGTTCTCGAGGAAGAACGGCCGCTTCTCCGGATAGAACAGGTTGAAGCGGTCCAGGTTGATCTGCTCCTCGTCCACCTCCACCTGCGCGAAGTCCGTGTTCACCGTGAGGTCGAGGGTGAGGCTCGGGGTGATGCTCCATTTGGCGTCCACGCCGGCGTCGAAATCGTTGCTGCGATCCGTATCGCTCTCGTCGATGGTCGAGCCCAGCGCGTAGGGCGAGATCTTGAGGTTCCGCTGGGGCGGCACGGCCAGGCCCGTGAGGGCGCCCGCGTCCACCAGGCGATACAGGTTGTACTGGCGGTCGAGTGGCGCCCAGTACGTCCGTTCGTTGCGCTTGCGGATGTTGCGCTGGAAGTTCACCGTCCACGTGTCCGCGCCCGCCCGATACCGGAGCGTCTTGAACGGGATCGCGAACTCCGCGCTCCAGCCGAAGTCGTCGACCACCGTGCGGACCTCCCAGGCGGCGTCCCAGTTCAGGTTGAACCCGCCCCCCGAGCCCGACTGCTGCCTCATGGCGCCGCCGTTGCCGCCCTCGCCCTCTCGTGTCACCTGGCCGTCGTACTCGATGCCCGCCGGGTTGGTGCCGAAGACGAAGCCGCTCTGACCGTCGCGGAACGTGTCCAGGATGATCTGGAAACTGTCGGTGTCGTCGAGCGACGCATCGCGCCTGCTGTCGGACGCTTCGATCGCCGCCGGGGTGCGGTCGTAGCAGACGACGCCGACGTAGAGCGTCGAGTCGGTGTAGACGACGCGCACCTCGGTGCGCTCGGACGATGGCTGTCCGGCATCCGGCGTGGTCTGCCAGAAGCCGTGGTGGGGCTGCGCGTGCTGCCAGACCGGGTCGTCGATGACGCGGCCGTCCAGTTCCGGGCCGACCTGCACCCGCGCGGCGCTCGCGGTCGGGCGTGCCGGGACCGGCGCCTGACCGGCGGCTGCCAAGGCAGAGCGCGACGGCGGGGCGATTACCGCCGCCATCGTCGCGATGCACACGAGCGTGCGTGCAGGCCACCTCCTCGTGCGATCGCTCATTGCGTGACCCCGGCGGTCTCCTTGGCCGTGGCCCGGACGAACGACGCCAGGTCGCGCTTGGCCTGCGCCAGGGCCGGCGTGCTGACATACATCATGTGGCCGCTCTCGTAATGGGCGAAGTGGATGCGCCTGCTCAGGGCGCCGCTCGTGTCGAGGTGCGACATCGTGTACTGGGCGCTGAAGTAGTCCGTCGCGCCGTCATAGTACCCCTCCAGGACCAGCACCTCGAGGTACGGGTTGCGGGTCATCGCCCCGCGCAGGAGTTCGCCGACGCGCACCTGCGGATCCTGCCGCCACGGTCGCACGTTGCCCCAGATGAAGTACTTGTCGTCGGTGTCCCACTTCAGCTCGCTGCGGAAGTAGTCGTTGACCGTGGCGCCGAACGGGCCGTTCCAGGCCTCCATCGCCGGGTCGAACTCGATGCTCTCGCCGCCGGCGTCCCGGTCCGTGCCCGTGTAGCGGCTGTCCAGCCGCCCGACCGTGAGTCCGCGATCGCGCAGCAGCTCCTTCCGGAACCGGCCCATGTCCACCCGGAGGTTGTTGCGCAGCACGAACTCGGGCGAGAGGCCCGTGAGGCGCGCAATCTGCCTGGCCGTGGCCTCCCGCTCCGCGGCCGGGAGGAGGCCCCCCTTCGCGAGCGCCAGCTGGTAGTCGCCCATCACGAATCGTTCGGCCTCGGCGAGCACGTCCGCGAGCGGTCGTCCCTGCAGGTCGGCTGGCAGCTTCTTGTGGTACCAGGCCGTGGCCGTCTGGTGGGGAAGGCGCGTGGCGAAGCCAAGGTCGTCCCCGCGCTCGAGGCCCAGGTTGGTCATCGACACGAGGATGACCCCGTTGAAGAACATCTGGTGGCGGCTCTGCAGGTCGTTGACGAGGCCCGAGGCGCGCGTCGTCCCGTAGCTCTCGCCGATCAAATACTTCGGCGACTTCCAGCGCCCGTACCGACCGGTGAAGAGGCGGATGAAGTCGCCCATCGCCGTGATGTCCTCGGTGACGCCATGGAACTTGTGCGGGTCTTCGCCCGGCGCCATGCGTGAATAGCCGGTGCCGACGGGGTCGATGAAGACGATGTCGGCGACGTCGAGGATCGAATGCTCGTTATCGGTCAGACGGAACGGCGGGCGGAGCATGAACCCGGCCTCGTCGTAGACGACGCGGCGCGGGCCGGTGAAGCCCATGTGCATCCAGACGGAGGCCGTGCCGGGACCGCCATTGAAGGAGTAGATGATCGGCCGGCGCGCGAGGTCGGTCACGTTGTCGCGCGAGTAATAGACGTAGAACATGCTTGCGATCGGCCTGCCCTGGTCGTCAGGGACGAGCAGGGTGCCCGTTGTCGCGGTGTAGGCCACCGGCTGGCCGTCGATCCGGATGGTGTTGCGCGTGACCTGGGCCTTCTCCTGAAGGGCCTGCGGCGTCGGCGTCTGGCGGGCCTCCGATCCGGGAGCCGGGTCGCGGCGCGGCGTCCGTGCCTGCGCCTCAGGGGACTGGGCGACGGCAGGCAGGGAGGTCGTGGCGAGGAGGGCCAGCGCGAGGCCCGTGCAGAGCGCGATGTGCCGCCTGGTCATGGCGAATCCTCCAAAGGAGGACATTATGCGGAAAAACCGGGAGGCTGCGCTATCATTCGCGGTCGAATCCCCAAGGAGCCACCCATGACGTCACCGCTCGACCGGCGCGAGTTTCTCGAGGCGACAGCAGGGGCGGCGCTCGTTCCCGCCCTGGCAGGACTGGGCGTGCGGACGGGCAACGCGCAAACGCCGGCGCCGATGCGAGGGGTGACGCCTTCCGAGGTCGATGCCTTGTTCGACCGCAGCATCGTGTTCGACGCGCTGTCGGCGGATCAGGACTGGGATGCCGCTACCTTCGAGGCGGCCCGGGCCTCCGGGCTGACCGCGATCCAGACGAGCCTCGCGAACCGCAACTTGCAGGTCGCGCTCCGTGACCTGGCCCGCTGGCAGGCGCTGTTCGACAAGCACCCCGACCGTCTGTTGAAGGCCACCCGGGCGTCCCATTTCGCCGATGCCCGGAAGACCGGGCGCATCGCCGTCGTCCTCGGGTTCCAGAACGCCACGATCGTCGAGAGCGACGTCAAGAACCTGGAGACGCTGTACGAACTGGGCACGCGCTGCATCCAGCTGACCTACAACGCGCGCAACCTGCTCGGTGACGGGTGCACCGAGCGCACCAACAGCGGCCTGTCCGATTTCGGGGTCCGCGTGGTCGAGCGCATGAACGAGCTTGGCATGGTCGTGGACCTCTCGCACTGTGGCGAGCAGACGTCGCGCGACGGGATCGCGCTGGCGAAGCGGCCGCCCGCGTTCACGCACACGGTGTGCAAGGCGATCCACGATCACGTGCGAGGCAAGTCGGACGAGCTGCTGAAGGCCCTGTCCGACAAGGGCGGGGTGACGGGGATCACTGCCCTCGGTTACTTCGTGGGGCCCACTGCACAGACCGGCCTCGAGGACTACTTCCGGCACATCGATCACGCGGTGAAGGTGTGCGGGATCGATCACGTGGGACTCGCTTCGGACTACGCGATCCGCGGCATCATGGCCACGCACACACGCGAGTCGTGGTACGTGCCCCGGCTGACTTCCTTCAAGCCCGTCTACAACGTGCGGTGGCCGCCGAACATCGCGGAGCTCGACCCGCCCGGCCGATTCCGGGTGATCGCGCAGGGTCTGGGGAAGCGGGGCTACACGACGGCGCAGGTGGAGAAGATCATCGGGGGCAACTGGGCGCGGTACTTCGGAGACACCCTGGGGTCAGGTCTTTACATTTAGCGGTTTGCGGGGGGCGGGCGGTGATACGACCGCAGCCCAACGCGAAAAGTAAATAC
>CAYLZN010000005.1:48600-52510 GCA_964387935.1 uncultured Vicinamibacteraceae bacterium
TATGCGGACCCCCCGGGGGTTCTTTTTTTTATTTTTTCTTTGTGGGCGCCGGGGGCGTGTACACCCACCCCACCAAAACGAAAAATGTAAAGACCTGACCCCTCCAGCACCCACCGCACCGCCCGTACAGACAGGCTGTTGCCGACCAGCGGCCAGGCCGCCCGGGGCGACATCGACGCCGGCAGACGGTAGGCCTCCGGGAAATCGAGCAGCCGCAGGATCTCCCGTGGGGAGAATCGCCGGAGCCCAACCGGTGTCCGCAGGTACGACCCGCTTCGCACGAACGATCGCCCGTACGCCGAGGTGAAGCACGACGTGCACGCCGCAGGATCGTCGGCGTCGACGATGTGAAGGGCGCGCGCGTATCGCGCGGTGATTCCGGGATCCACCCACAGCGCCGGATCCGGCTCCACGTCCAGCATCTCCGCCACCCGACGGGCATGGCCTGCCTTGGCGGGCCACGGCGGCAGCGGCTCCAGCCCCGCCAGCATGTAGAAGCGCTGACGCCGATTGGGGAGCCCCAGCTCGGTCGGGCACAGCACACACTCCCGGACGTGGTAGCCGGCGTGCGCGAGCGCCTCGCGCAGCGCCACATGCCCGCGCGATCCCACGAACCCGGGCACGTTCTCGAGCGCGACGCGGCGCGGGCGCACCTCTCCGATCCGTTCGAGCAGGGTGAGAAACCCGCGCGCCCGAGGATCCTCGAGATCGCGCCGATGCCCGCGCATCGTGAAGGGCGTGCAGGGCGGCGACATCCACCACAGGTCCGCGCCCCAGTCACGCCATCGCCGTGCCGGTATCGTTTCGACCGCACGCGGCTCCACCGGATGTGCGAAGTTCAGTCGATAGACCTCGAGCGCCTTCAGGCTCTGGTCAACGGCCGCGACGACGTCCGCGTCAGAGCCAAGCGCCGCCGCGCATCCCCCGAGGCCGCAGAAAAGTTCGAGGACCGTCATGGGACGAGTCACCTCGCTATAATCCCCCAAACGAAGGGGGCCCGCATGTCGGCTTCATGTCTGGTTTGCATCACGCGCGTCGGTGCCCACTGCCGCGCGCTGCTGTTCGCACTCATCCTGCCGCTGCTCGTGCCGGCCCTGGTTCAACCTGCCGCTGCGCAAGGCGCGCGCTACGACATCGTCATCCGTGGCGGCACGGTCTTCGACGGCACCGGCGCGCCCGGGCGCGTCGCCGACGTGGCTCTCGTCGCCGACCGCATTGCCGCCATCGGCGAGGTGCCGGCCGGCAGTGGCGCGCGGGACGTGGACGCGCGCGGCCTCGCCGTGGCGCCGGGTTTCATCAACATGCTCAGCTGGTCCACGGAGTCGCTTCTCGCGGACGGGCGGTCGCAGAGCGAGATTCGCCAGGGCGTGACGCTCCAGATCTTCGGCGAGGGCTGGTCGATGGGCCCGCTCAACGACCGCATGAAGAAGGAGGCCGTGGCCGAGCAGGGAGACCTCAAGTTCGACATCACGTGGACCACGCTGGGCGAGTATCTCGACCATCTCGTGCGCAAGGGCATCTCGCCGAACGTCGCGTCCTTCATCGGGGCCACCACGGTGCGCATTCACGAGATCGGCTACGACGATCGGCCGCCGACGGCGGCGGAGCTCGATCGGATGCGCGAGCTGGTGCGCCAGGCGATGAGGGAAGGCGCGCTGGGCGTCGGCGCGTCACTGATCTACCCGCCGGCCTTCTACGCGAAGACCGAGGAGTTGGTCGAGCTGTGCAAGGCGGCTGCACCGTTCGGCGGGATGTACATCACGCACATGCGCAGCGAGGGGGCTCGGTTGCTGGAAGCGGTCGACGAGACCATCACGATCGCCCGCCAGGCAGGCATTCCCGCGGAAATCTATCATCTCAAGGCCGCCGGCAAGCAGAACTGGTCGAAGATGGACGAGGTGGTCCGCCGCATCGAGGCCGCGCGACGCGAGGGCCTGCGCATCACGGCCGACATGTACACCTACACCGCCGGCGGCACGGGCCTCGGGGCGACGATGCCGCCGTGGTCGCAGGAGGGTGGGCACAAGGCGTGGGTGCAGCGGTTGAAGGACCCGGAGACGCGCGCGCGCATCGCCCGCGAGATGACGGCACCGACCGACACGTGGGAGAACTTCTTCGTCGGGGCAGGCCCCGAAGGCATCCTGCTCGCCGGCTTCAAGAGCGACGCGCTGAAGCCGCTGACTGGCAAGACCCTCGCCGAGGTCGCGAAGATGCGCGGCCGACCCGCCCATGAAGTGGCGATGGACCTCGTCGTCGAAGACGACAGCAACGTCGGCGCGATCTACTTCCTGATGTCCGAGGACAACGTCCGTCGTCAACTGGCGCTGCCGTGGGTCAGTCTCGGGTCGGACGCCGGGTCGATGGCCCCGGAAGGCCTCTTTCTCGAGTCGAACCCGCACCCGCGCGCCTACGGGAACTTCGCCCGCTTCCTCGGACACTACGTGCGCGAGGGCCAGTTGGTCCCGCTTGCCGAGGCCGTGCGTCGCCTGACGTCCCTGCCGGCGCAGAATCTCGGCCTCGAGGGCCGCGGTCGCCTCGCGGCTGGCGCCTTCGCCGACCTGGCCATCTTCGACGCGGCGAAGATCCAGGACCACGCGACCTTCGAGAAGCCACACCAGTTTGCCACTGGCATGGTGCACGTGTTCGTCAACGGGGTGCAGGTGCTGAAGGACGGCGAGCACACGGGCGCGACACCGGGCCGCGTCGTCCGGGGGCCCGGCTACGTGTCCGCGAAGTAGGCGGGGCTCCGCTCGGCCGCCGTCGAGCATGTCGTCGGACCACAAATTGACAGCCAGGCTCGCAGGGACACATATTGGCGGCGCAGGTGGTGCCTTGGTCCCGACACGAGGGCGCCGCCGCAAGGTCGGGCTGTTCTTCAGAGCGAGAGGCCTTCATGCGCACGTTCCTGGACGAGAACTTCCTCCTGGAGAGCGACGTCGCCGTCGATCTCTACCACCGCGTGGCCCGCGACCTGCCCATCATCGATTACCACTGCCACCTGTCGCCGGACCAGATGGCGGCCGATCACCGCTTTCGCTCGATCACCGAGATCTGGCTCGACGGCGATCACTACAAGTGGCGCGCGATGCGATCCAACGGCGTGCCGGAGCGCCTGATCACGGGCGAGGCCTCCGACTGGGAGAAGTTCGAGGTGTGGGCCCGCACCGTGCCGGACACCCTGCGCAACCCGCTGTACCACTGGACCCACATGGAGCTGCGTCGGCCCTTCGGGATCGACACGCTCCTGTCGTCGTCCACGGCCCGGGCCGTCTTCGACCGGTGCAACGAGCGGCTCCGCGAACCCGACTTCACGGCACTTTCGCTCCTCCGTACCTTCCGCGTGGCCGTCGTCTGCTCGACCGATGACCCGACCGACTCGCTCGAATCGCACCGGCGCCTGGCTGCGCGTCCGAACCCGGACACGCGCGTCTACCCGACGTGGCGACCTGACCGGGCGCTGGCCGTCGAGGATCCTGCCGCCTTCAATGCCTGGGTCGCAAAGCTCGAAGCGGTGTCGGATCGAGCCGTCGGCGGACGCTATCAGGCACTGCTCGAGGCGCTGGCGGTCCGGCACGAGGCGTTTCACGCGCAGGGCTGTCGCGCCTCCGATCATGGTCTCGAAACGATGTACGCGGAGGAGTGGACCGCGGGCGACGTGGCTCGGGCGTTCGAGCAGTTGCGCGGCGGACACGTGCTCGACCGGCCCCAGGCGCTCCAGCTCAAGTCCGCGCTCCTGCACGATCTCGCGCTGATGGACCACGCACGGGGGTGGGTGCAGCAGTTCCACCTCGGCGCGCTGCGCAACAACAACTCCCGGCTGCGGCGCAGCCTCGGGCCGGACACCGGGTTCGACTCCATGGGGGACTTCGAGATGGCGCGGCCGCTGGCGCGCTTCCTGGATCGACTGGAC
>CAYLZN010000006.1:0-16032 GCA_964387935.1 uncultured Vicinamibacteraceae bacterium
GCCTGCGGCAGCGGCAGGAGCGGCCGGTCCTTCCGCTCGGCGTGCCGCACCCGCAGGGCCTCCTGCTGGGCACGTGCTGCGGCCACGAACGCGTCGCGGCGGACCGGGTCCCGCAGGCTGGTCACGACATCGGCCGCCCGCGACGCATCGAGCACGTGAACGGTGGCGCCAGCGTACTCCGGCGCGATCTTGACGGCCGTGTGCTGAGGGCTCGTGGTCGCGCCACCGATCAGCAGCGGCACCGACAGGCCCCGCCGGGTCATCTCCCGCGCCACGAACACCATCTCGTCGAGCGAAGGCGTGATGAGGCCGCTCAGGCCGATGAGATCCACCTGGTGGTCCTGCGCGGCCTGCAGGATGCGGTCGCAGTGCACCATGACGCCGAGATCGACGACCTCGAAGCCGTTGCAGCCGAGCACGACCCCGACGATGTTCTTGCCGATGTCGTGAACGTCCCCCTTGACCGTGGCCAGCAGGATCCGGCCCTGGGTCCGGGGCCGCGCCCCGGCGTCCGCCATCAGGGGCTCCAGGCACGCCACCGCCCGTTTCATCGCGCGGGCGCTCTTGACGACCTGCGGCAGGAACATCTTGCCGGCGCCGAAGAGATCGCCCACCGTCCGCATCCCGTCCATGAGGGGGCCCTCGATGATCGCCAGCGGCGCGCCGTATTCCTGCAGGGCCTCGGTGGCATCGGCCTCGATGAACTCGTCGATGCCATGCACCAGCGCATGCGAGAGCCGCTCGCCGACCGGGCGCTCCCGCCACGACAGGTCCACCTGGCGCCTGGTTGCGCCGCCCTTGACTCTCGACGCCAGCTCGACGAGCCGCTCCGTCGCGTCCGGCCGCCGGTTCAGGACGACGTCCTCGACGTGCGCCAGGAGTTCCGGCGGAATGTCCTCGTACTGCGCCAGTTGCCCGGCATTCACGATGCCCATGTCCAGGCCTGCCCGGATGGCGTGATAGAGGAACACCGCGTGCATCGCCTCCCGCACCACGTCATTGCCCCGGAAGGCGAACGAGAGGTTGCTGACGCCACCGCTCACGCGGACGCCAGGGCATGTCGTCTTGATCTGCCGGGTCGCCTCGATGAACGCGACGGCGTAGCCGTGGTGGTCTTCGATCCCCGTGGCGATGGCGAGCACGTTCGGGTCGATGATGATGTCGTGCGGATCCCACCCGATCCCGAGGAGCAAGCGGTAGGCGCGCTGGGCGATCTCGACCTTCCGCGCCACGGTGTCGGCCTGGCCGCGCTCGTCGAACGCCATGACGACCACGCCCGCCCCGTAGCGCCGGATGATCCGCGCCTTGGCCAGGAAGTCCGCCTCTCCTTCCTTCAGGCTGATCGAATTGACGATGGCCTTGCCCTGGACGCACCTGAGCCCCGCCTCCAGGACCGACCAGCGGGAGCTGTCGATCATGATCGGAATGCGAGCGATCTCGGGCTCGGTGGCCACGAGGTTGAGGAAGTGCGTCATGCACGCCTCCGAGTCGAGCAGGGCCTCGTCCATGTTGACGTCGAGGATGTTGGCCCCGCCCCGCACCTGGTCGAGCGCGACTTCCAGCGCGGCACGAAAGTCCCCGCTCTTGACGAGCCGCGCGAACTTCGCGGAGCCCGTGACGTTGGTGCGCTCACCGATCATCTGGAAGTTGCTGTCGGGCCTCAGCGTCAGGGTCTCGAGGCCCGCAAACCTGGCGAAGGTGCCGGCCCCGTCAGGCAGGGTGCGCGGCGCGCAGCGTTCGACCGCCACGGCGATGGCCCGGATGTGGTCCGGCGTGGTGCCACAACACCCGCCGACGACGTTGAGGAGACCCTCGGCGGCGAACTCGCGCAGGATGCCCGCGGTCGTGGCCGGCTGCTCGTCGTACTGCCCGAACGCGTTGGGCAGCCCGGCATTGGGATAGCACGAGACGAAGCACGGCGCGAGGGCCGCCAGTTCCGCCAGATAGGGGTGCATCTCACGTGCGCCGAGCGCGCAGTTGAGGCCCACGCTCAGCGGCCGCGCGTGCGCGACCGAGACCCAGAAGGCGTCCACCGTCTGGCCGGAGAGCGTCCGGCCGCTGCGATCGGTGATGGTCACCGAGATCATCACCGGCACCCGGTGTCCGCGCGCTTCGCACTCCTCATCGATGGCGACGAGCGCCGCCTTGGCATTGAGCGTGTCGAAGATCGTCTCCACGAGCAGGACGTGGACCCCGCCGTCGAGCAACCCGCGCACCTGCTCCCGGTACGCCGCCCGCACTTGGTCGAACGTCACCGCGCGGAAGGCGGGATCGTTGACGTCCGGCGAGATCGACAGCGTGCGATTGGTCGGCCCCAGGGCCCCGGCCACGAACCGGGGACGGGCCGGGGTCGCCGTCGTCTGCCGGTCTGCGGCCGCGCGCGCCAGCCGGGCCGCCTCGCGATTGATCGCGTAGACCTGGGCCTCCATCCCGTAGTCGGCCTGGGCGATGGCCGTCGCGTTGAAGGTATTGGTCTCGATGAGGTCGCTCCCCGCGTCCAGGTAGGCCTCGTGGATCGCCGAGACGACGTCCGGGCGCGTCAGCACCAGCAGGTCGTTGTCCCCCTTGAGGTCCGCCGGGTGGTCCCGGAAGCGGTCCCCCCGGAAGTCGGCCTCGGTCAGCCCGTAGCGCTGGATCATCGTGCCCATCGCGCCGTCGAGGACGAGAATCCTCGTGGCGAGCAGGTGCTCGAGTTGGATGCGGGTGCTCATGACCGGTGACCTTCCGTTGTGCGCGTGGCACTTGCGATGAGAACGGTGAATGGGTCCCCCTTCTGCCGTGCCCCGACGGTGACGCGCACGTCCTTGCAGCCGGCCTCGCGCAGCCAGTCGCGAAGGGCCGCGTCGTCGAAGCCCAGCCAGCGGTCCCCGAGTTCCCGGCGGACCCAGGCCTGGTCGTGCGCGCGCAGGTCGAGCACGAGCACCTTCCCGCCCGGCACGGTAATCCGCACCGCCTCCGACAGCGCCCGCTCCGGGTCCTCGGCATGATGCAGCGCCTGGGAGAGGAGGGCCAGGTCGTGGCTGGCATCCGGCAGGGGCAGACGCTCCAGCTCGCCGCGCCGCCAGGCGATGTTGCCGACGCCGCGGCGCTTCGCCAGGGCGCGTGCCGCGCGGATCGCCTCGGGCGATCGGTCCACGGCGGTCACTCGACTGGCCCACGCCGCGGCCTCGATGGCGAGGTAGCCCTCGCCACACCCGAGATCGGCGACGCGGATCGGGGGCAACAGGTGCCCGAGCGCGCGCGCCCAGGCCGCCCAGCTTCGCCCCGGCATGAGCCGCCGCTGTTCTGGAAGGTCGGTGTGAAAGCGCTCCTTCCGCAACCGGAGCACCTCCGAGAGCCGGGCCCGATCTCCCGCGGCCTGCCGGTCCCCTTCGGCTTCGAGCCGGGGACGCAGCCAGGCCCAGACGTCCGCGTGCCCGTTCTCCGCAAGACGATAGTAGGCGTACCCGGCCTCGCGCGACTCCTCGACAAGGCCCGCGTCCTTGAGGAGCCCCAGGTGTCGTGAGACGCCGGACTGCGCCAGGCCCAGGACGGCCGTCAACTCGCTCACGTTCAGCCGCTCCACGGCCAGCGCGCGCAGGAGCCGCAGGCGGGCGTCATCGCCCAGGAGGCGCAGCAGGGCGGCGACTTCTGTCACATCAACTAATCTACATATTTAGATGCGCTCTGCCAAGCCTGCGCTGCCAGGCCGGCGGGGCCCGGCCGAGCCGCTCACCGCAAATACCGCTCCCGGATCGTCGGAATCAGATACTCCCCGAACGCCCGGTGGAAGTCGTACTGGGGCGCGAAGCCCCAGTCACGGCGCGCCGTGGAGTCGTCCACGTCCGGCGGCCAGGAGTCGACGATGCCCTGACGCTTCTCGTCCACGCGGTAGGTGATCTGGGCGGCCGGAAAGGCCTGGAACACGATCTGGCGCACTTCCTCCGCCGACGGGTTGAATGCGGTCACGTTGTAGGCCGAGCGCGAAAGCGCCGCCCGCGGCGCGGCCGCGAGGAGGAGCAGCGCCTGCACCGCATCCGGCATGGCCATGAAGGGGATGCGCGTGTCGGGC
Source organism: uncultured Vicinamibacteraceae bacterium (assembly GCA_964387935.1). Classification (GTDB taxonomy): domain Bacteria; phylum Acidobacteriota; class Vicinamibacteria; order Vicinamibacterales; family JAFNAJ01; genus CAYLZN01. The sequence continues at coordinate 4,052 of CAYLZN010000006.1, forward strand.
CGCACGAAGCAGGCGTACGGCTCGCCACGCGCCGCCGCGTGAATCATCTCCGGGGCGTAGTCCGACGTGCCCCCCGAGGGGACGGTCAGGGCGGAGATCAAGCCCGGGAACCGGACGGCGCGGAAATCCACCCGTCCCGTCACGCGGTCCGCGGCGAGCTGCTTGTAGTGGCGCGCGTAGTACTGCCCCAGCTGCTCGCAGTACAGCTTGTTGCACCCGTACATCGTCGTGGGATGCGTCCACTCGTCCTCGCGCACTTTGCCGAGGGTGGCCCGGGACTCGAGGTCAGGGATGCCGTACGCGGCAATCGAGGAGGGATAGACGAAGACGACGGGCCGCCCGTGCGACTCCCCTTCCTTCTGCGCGAACTCGAGCAGGTTGAGCGTGCCCTCGACGTTCACGTGATGGGCCGTCACCGGCGTGAATTCCGAGCGTGTGGAGAGCAGGGCGGCCAGATGGAAGACGAGATCGATCTCGTACTCGGCCAGGACGCGCTCGAGCAGCGCCGGGTCGAGGATCGATCCGGTGAACTCCCGGTGGACGTGCCTCGCCATGTCGCGGTCCATCGGGTTGACGTCCAGGGTGACGATCCGGCGCCCGCCGTCCCGCGACAGGGCCGCGATGAGGCCGTGCCCGATCTCGCCGTTGGCGCCGGTAATGAACACGACCGGTTTGCGGATCATGCGTGTGCCTCCATGGCGTCCAGTTCGTCGCCGAGCCGGCCGACGAGCCGCGCGAGGTCGTCGACGACGGCCTGCACGGTCTCGCGGCGGCTCAGGTCCACACCCGCCTGCCGCAGCAGCACCATCGGATGGTCACTCCCCCCGGCGCGGAGCAGGCTGAGATAGCGCGTCACCGCGTCGCGTCGCGCGGCCTCGGCCCCGGTGGTGATCTCGCGCATCAACTGCGCAGACGAGGCGTAGCAGGTCGCGTACTGATACACGTAGTAGGGAGACGCGAAGAAGTGCGGGATCCGCGCCCACGTGGCCCGTGACAGGTCGTCGTAGTCGATCGCGTCCCCGTAGTACTGCCTGAGGAGGTCGAGATACAGGCCCCCCAGCACCTCCGCCGTCACCGGCCTGTCCTCCTCGACCAAGCGATGCGTCTGCAGCTCGAAGTCGGCGAACAGCACCTGCTGGTAGAACGTCCCGACGATCCCGTCGATCGCGTGCTGAAGCAGCACGACGCGCTCTCGGGGATCGGGGCTCCGCGCCAACATGTAGTCCAGCAGCAGCGCCTCACTGAGGGTGGACGGCACCTCGGCGACGAAGATGGTGTAGTCCGAGTACACGAACGGCTGGCTCTCGTGGCTGAGCATCGTGTGCATCGAGTGGCCCATCTCGTGGGCCAGCGTGAACACGGAGTCCAGGGTGTCGTTGTAGTTCAGCAACATGTACGGGTGCACGCCGTACACCGGCGCGGAGTAGGCCCCGGAACGCTTGCCGGGGTTCTCGTACACGTCGATCCAGCGCCCGTCGAAGCCTGCGCGCATCCGGGCCTGGTAGTCCGCGCCAAGCGGCGCCACCGATTCGACGAGCCAGTCGAGGACCTGGTCGTACGGGTATCTGGTGTCGAGGTGCCCGATCGGCACGGCCGTGTCGTAGATGTGGTACGAGTCCAGCTTCAGCCAGCGCCGCCGGAGGCGGTGGTACGCGCGCAGGGGCTCCACCCCGTTCCTCGCCGTGTTGATCAGCGTCTCCACGACCGTGGCCGGGATGGCGTTGCCGAACAGCGCCGCGTCCAGCGTGGACCGGTAGTGGCGCGCCCGCGCGGAGAACCAGTCGCGCTGCAGCACGGTCCCGTACAGGGCGGCATAGGTGTTGACGTGGGCGGCGAAGGTCTCGTGCAGCGCGGTGAACGCGAGCGCTCGGTCGGCCTGGACCTGGCAGGTGTCCAGCAGCTCGCGGTACTTGCCGTAGGTCACCTTCACCGGCTCGCCGGTACTCAGGGTCACCGTGGGAAACGCGATGTCAGCGGTGGAGAGCGCCTCGTAGGCATCGTGGGCGCCGTCCTGGACCCGGGCCGAGAGCGCCATGATGCGCTCACCGTCCTCGTCCAGCACGTGCTCCTGCTGGCGATACACCTCTTCGAGCGCGAACCGGTACACCGCGAGTTCGGCGTGGTCCTGCATCCACCCGCTGACGACCTCCAGAGGAACCTTGAGCAGTTCCGGGTGGAACCAGGAGGCGGCGTGCATCCAGCGCGCCAGCAGCCCCTGCACGTCCTGCCGGCGGCCATTGGCCTCGTTGTCCCGCTGGTCCTCGTCGAACCGAAGCGACGCGAAGTAGTAGACGCGATACGCCAGCTGGCCGGCCTCGTCCATCGTTCTGAGGACGTCCAGGAGGCGGTCCGGGCCGCGCGCCAGCGTCCCCTGCAGGCCGGAGAAACGGTCGATGGCCGCTGAGAGCTGCGTGCACCCGCTCTCCCAGGCCTCCCAATCCGGGAAGATGTCGAGCAGGTTCCACCGGTGGCGCTCGAGGATGGCCGAGCGTTCACGCGGGGTCGCAGGGGACGCGGGCTGTGACGTCGCTGGGTCGGACATGGCGTGACGCATTCTACAGGACGCCCCAGCCGGCCCCGGCCGCCCCCTGAATCCGGCCCAGGTTGCCGGCGGGTCCGCCAGCTAGTACGATCGCGGTTTGCCCGGTGGACAATCGCGCCGCATGCGCGTCCCGGGTGAGGAGTTCACGATGCCCGGATTCGGCACGCGCGTCGCCTTGGCGTTCCGCGCGTTTCTCTCGCTGCTGGTCGGGGGGCGTCTCCCCGACGACCTCCTCGACATCTTCCGCCCGGTGAGCGTCGAACCGACGCGGCCGGCACCGCGAGGAGAGGACGAACTGGATCGCGCGGTGCAGGTGCTGGCCCTCCTCCAGCGCGATGCCCGACTCGTGGATTTCCTGCAGGAGGACCTCACGGCGTACTCCGACCCCCAGGTCGGTGCTGCGGTGAGGGACGTGCATGCCAACTGCCGCGCGGCGCTGGCGCGCTACATGACCATCGCGCCCTTCCTGGATGCCGCCGAAGGCGATCGTGTGCCCACCGAAGCGCTGACGGATCCTGGCGGCATCAAGATCGTGGGCACGGTCAGTCGAACGACGGGCCAGACCGGTGTGGTCCGTCACCGCGGCTGGCACGTCACGTCCCTGACGTTGCCGCCGCTGGGCCCCGCGGGCGGGAGGCGCATGATCGCTCAGGCCGAAGTGGAGGTCGCGTAGGTGGGCGGCCCGCGCTTCGTCGTCGGCATCGACCTCGGGACCACCAACTGCGCCCTCGCTGAGGCAGACCTGCAGGGCGAGGCGGTCCGCGTGCAGCCCGGCCGCCTCCCGCAGCTGCTGAACCCCGGCGAGGTGGCCGAGCTGGGCCTGCTGCCGTCCTTTTGCTACCTGCCGGACGCCCACGATTTCGCGGCGGGGGCCACCGCCCTGCCGTGGAGTTCGTCGTCTGATCCTGTCGTCGGGGAGCTCGCGCGCCGGCGAGGGGTGGAGCGGCCAGGACGGTTGATCGCGTCGGCGAAATCATGGCTCTGCCATGCCGGCGTGGACCGGACGGCCCCGATTCTGCCGTGGCAGACCGCGGAAGATGTCACAGGCCTGTCGCCGGTGGACGCCTCGGCCCGCTACCTGGATCACCTGGCGAGGTCCTGGGCACACGGCCAGGGGGGCTCCACGACGCTGGGCGACCAGGACGTCCTGGTGACCGTGCCGGCGTCCTTCGACGAGGCGGCGCGCGAACTGACGCTCCAGGCCGCGGCCCATGCGGGCCTTCCCTCGGTGCGGCTGCTCGAAGAGCCTCAAGCGGCGTTCTACGCGTGGCTGGACCACATGGGCGACCGCTGGCGCGACTGCATCGGCGTGGGGGACCTCGTGCTCGTGTGCGACGTCGGGGGCGGAACCACGGACTTCAGCCTGATCGCCGTGTCGGACTCCGGCGGCGATCTCGTCCTGACGCGCGTGGCGGTGGGCGACCACATCCTGCTCGGCGGCGACAACATGGACCTGGCGCTCGCACGCAGCGTCCAGCAGCGTCTCGAGCAGGCCGGGCCCCGCGTGGACGCGCTGCAGCTGCAGTCCCTGTGGCTGCAGTGTCGCCACGCGAAGGAGCGCCTGTTCGAAGACCCGGGCGCCGACGCGCATGCGGTCACGGTCCTCGGGCGGGGCTCGCGCCTCGTGGGCGGCACGGTCACGGAGTCGATCTCCCGGCACGCGCTCGATGAGATCGTGCTCGACGGGTTCTTTCCGCGGGTGCCCGCCGATGCCGAGCCCCTGCGCCCGCGACGGGCAGGCCTCCAGGAGCTGGGACTCCCCTATGCCTCCGACCCGGCGATCACGCGACACCTGGCCCGCTTCCTTCGTCGGCAGGCCGCCGATGCGCCCGGAACCGAGCACATGCGCCGAGGGCCGAGCGGGCTGGCCGCCCCGACGCGCGTGCTGTTCAACGGCGGGGTCATGAAGGCGGCGCCGCTGCGGGCGCGCATCGTGGACACGATCAACGAGTGGCTGCAGGCCGACGGGCTCCCACCGCTCGATGCCGGGGCCCTCCTCGACTCGCCGGACCTCGACACGGCCGTGGCACGTGGCGCCGCGTGCTACGGCGTCGCGCGTCGCCGCGGAGGCATCCGAGTCCGGGGCGGCGCCGCACGCACGTACTACATCGGGATCGAGAGCGCGCTGCCGGCCGTCCCTGGCCTCGCCGCTCCCCTCAAGGCGCTGTGTGTGGTCCCGTTCGGCATGGAGGAGGGAACCGACGCGCCGGTACCTGGCCGGGAGTTCGGGCTGGTCGTCGGAGAACCCGCGGAGTTCCGGTTCCTGGGATCCACGGTGCGCAAGCAGGACCAGATTGGCGAACTCATCGAGGACTGGGGAGGCGACCTCTCGGAGCACGCACCGCTGTCGGTCACGCTCGAGGGTGAGGGCACCGCCGAGGGCGAGGTCGTGCCGGTGCGGCTTGAAACGCGCGTCACCGAACTCGGAACGCTCGAGCTCTGGTGCGTTTCCCGGGACGGCCGTCATCGCTGGAAGCTCGAGCTGAACATCCGGGAACGCGCCTGATGGCCCCCGGCGACGCCGCGCGCGCCATCGTCGGTATCGATCTCGGCACGACCAACAGCGCGCTGGCGTGGGCGGACCTCCCGGACAACGATCTCGACGCGGTTCCCTCGGTGCGGCGGTTCGCGATCCCACAGACCCTGGCCGAGGGCGAGGTCGGCGAACTCGACACGCTGCCTTCCTGCCTGTATCTGGCCTCGCCGGAGGAGCGTGAGCGCGGCGCGTTCGATCTCCCCTGGGCATCCAATCCGTCTCGCGTGGCCGGCGTCTGGGCGCGCGATCACGGCGCGCTGCGGCCGGGCCAGCTCGTGCTCTCGGCGAAGTCCTGGCTGTGCCACCCGGACGTCGATCGCCGCTCGCGCATCCTGCCCTGGGACGCGGATCCGACCGAACGCGTGTGCTCACCGGTGGAGGCCTCCTCGGCCCTGCTGGCGCACCTGCGGGACGCGTGGAACCACGTCGTCGCACGGGGACGCCCGGAGTACAGGCTCGAGCGACAGGACCTGGTGCTGACGGTGCCCGCGTCGTTCGACGAGGAGGCGCGCGAGCTCACCGTCGAGGCCGCGCGCGCCACGGGGTTCGAGCGCCTCTTGCTGCAGGAGGAGCCCTCGGCCGCGCTGTACGCCTGGCTGGCGGCGCACCGGGGCGCCGCCCGCTCGCATCTCCGCCCAGGCGACTGCGTCCTGGTGTGCGACGTCGGCGGCGGCACCACCGACTTCACCCTCGTGGCCGTCAGGGACGCCGGCGACGAACTCGCCTTCGAGCGTCTCGCCGTGGGCGATCATCTCCTGCTCGGCGGCGACAACCTGGACCTGGCACTCGCTCGACTCGTCGAGACACGCCTGGGCCAGGAGACCCTCACCTTGCGCCAGCGACAGGCCCTGCGGCGTCAGTGCTCGGCGGCCAAGGAGCGGCTGCTCGCCTCACCGGGCCCCGACGAGGTGATGGTCACCGTGCTCGGCGCAGGGCGCGCGGTGGTGGGCGGGGCGCGCAGCGTGCCCATCGCGCGTGACGAGGTCGAACGCCTGCTCCTCGACGGCTTCCTGCCAACCGTTGGCGCCGACGCCCGCCCGCAACGACACGCGCGCCACGGGTTGCGGGAGCTCGGCCTGCCGTTCGAGGAGGACCCGGGCATCACGAGGCACCTCGCGCAGTTTCTCGCAGAAGCCCGTGAAGCCGGCGCGCCCGCGCGCCCGGACGTCGTGCTCTTCAATGGCGGATTCTTCACGCCGGCCCTCGCGCGCGAAAGGGTCGTGGAGGTCCTCGGCCGGTGGTTCGATTCCGGCGATGCCCACTGGCGTCCTCGCATCCTGGCGAACGACTCCCCCGCGACCGCCGTGGCCGAAGGGGCGGCCAGCTACGGGCTCGCCAGGCGCGGCTACGGGCCGCGGATCGGCGGCGGCAGCCCGCGGGCCTACTACGTCGGACTCGGCGGCCACCTGTCGCCCGATGCACGGACGCTCAGCGCCGTCTGCGTCCTGCCGCGCGGCACCCAGGAAGGGGTGGAGGCACACGTCGGCCAGCAGTTCGAGGTCGTGGCCAACGAGCAGCGGGCGTTCTCACTCTGGAGTTCCCGCACCCGACAGGATCCCCTGGGCGAGGTCGTCGTCCTCGAGCGCGACGCCGTGCATGCGCATACGCCTCTCGCCGCCGAACTCCGATACGGGAAGAGGTCGCGCGCCGTCTCGCTGAGGGTGAGCCTCGACGTGCACTACACCGAGCTCGGCACGATCGAGCTCTGGCTGTCGTCGCGCGGCACCGATCACCGGTGGCGCCTGCAGTTCGACGTGCGCGGACGGGATCGTGCGGCCTCCGATGCCCAGACGGCGGACGCACAGGCGGCGGTGTCGCCCGATGCGCTGCGTGCCGCGATGGAGCTGGCCGACCATGTGTTCGGCCCGCGGGCGTCCGGCACCGGGCCCACGTCTCCCGACCAGCTGCCGTCAGCCCTCGAAGCGGCGCTGGGACTCGGCAGGCTGGCGTGGCCGGTCCACGCGATCCGTCCGCTCGCGGACTGGCTTCTCGAGCGCGCGGAGGGACGGACGGGGTCACCGCGACACGAAGCGCGATGGCTGAACCTGCTCGGGCTCTGCCTGCGGCCCGGGTTCGGTGCCACGCGGGACGAGTGGCGCATGGGTCAGCTCCGGCGGGTGTACCTGGCCGGCCTGGCGTTCCCGCGTGACGTGCAGTGCCAGTCGGAATGGCTCGTCCTGTGGCAACGCGTGGCCGGTGGGTTGACCGCCGGGCAGCAGCAGGAGGCGTACCAGCGGGTTGCGCCCACCCTGCTCGCCAGCCTGACGAAGAAGGGCAAGCGACTGCCGCCGCAAGTCGAGCGCGAGTCCTGGCGGCTGCTGGCGAGCCTCGAGCGCCTGCCCGCGGCCACGCGGGGTGCCCTGGGCGACGAACTCGTGGCGCGCCTGCCACACCATTCCGAGGCGGCGACTCTCTGGTGGGCGCTGGGTCGCCTCGGGGCGCGCGTGCCGGTCTACGGCCCGCTCAACACGGTGGTGGCGCCGTCGGTCGCGGAGCGCTGGCTCGCGCGGGTGAGCGACGCGCGTGCCGTTCCCCAGTCGGCTTTCCCGGCGCTGGTGGACATCGCCGCCTTCACGCAGGACCCGGCCCGCGACGTGGACGCGGCCACGCGCCATCGCCTCGCGGACGTCCTGCGGGAGGCCGGCGCGACCGAGGACGTGGTGGTGCCGCTCGTCGAGGCGCGTCGCGCCACCCGCGCGGACCTGCATCGGCAATTCGGGGAAACGCTGCCAGAAGGCCTGGCACTGGCGCGCGAGGGGTAGACTGTAGCGGCGGTCGCACGTGGACCGCGAGGAGCCTGCGCATGAAGCGAGAGGATTTCATCCTGTTCAGCGGCGGTGCCGCGGGGGCCGAGGCCGAGTTCGGGGCCAACGCCGAGCGGCTCGGCATCGAAGAAGTGAACTTCACGTTCGAAGGACATGCCCGCATCCGGCATCGCGGCCTGCGCGTGCTGAACCACGAGGAACTGAATGCCGGCGACGTGAGCCTCGAGTACCTCTCGCGGATCATGAACCGCCGGTTCGCGGACAGCCCGCTCTTCCGCAAGGTGCTCCAGACGATCTGGTATCAGATCAACGCCGGCCAGGAGGTGTACGTCGTCGGCACCGTCCTGGACGACCAGACCGTCAAGGGGGGGACGGGCTGGGGCGCGGAGTTCGCGAAGCTGTGCAACAAGCCGCTGCACGTCTACGACCAGGAACGCGGCGCGTGGGTCACCTGGACGGGCAGCACCTGGCGGACGCGCGACGCCGCTGACCTGCCGAAGATCACGCACCCGCACTTCACGGGAACGGGCACGCGGTTCCTGAACGACAGCGGACGCGCCGCCATCAAGGCGCTCTTCGACCGCTCCTTCGCCTGATCGCCCCGTCCGGTCGTCAGGCGGGGTCGAGGTGGGCCCGCTCCGAGTCACCCATCTCGACCTTCCCCGACGGAAAGTACTCCGTCCAGCGGTCGGTGACGCGGCGGGCGGTGTCGGGGTGGCAGGTCAGCTCGGTCGGGTACCACGGCTTCATTCTCGCGTCGATCACGATGGGCGGCAGGTAGGACACGTGGTGGCGCACGAGGGTCGCCTCGGCCGCGTGGATGTCGGCGGCCGGTTCGAACCGTGTGAACGTGGTCCACAGGAAGTTCATCACGCTCCGCGCGGCACGCCGGGGTTCGTCCGACACCACGACGAGCATCCACTCTCGAAACGCGGGCTCGCGGGCGAGACGTGTCGGGGCATCCGGATCGCGCTCGTAGCGATCCGCGCCGACGACGAGACAGCCCGGACAGAACACCTCCGCGGCGGTGACCCCGGCTGGCAGGTCCACGTTGCGGAACTCCCGGGGCAGCGTGCGCACCGGGTCGCCGAGCCCGAGCCACACGCCTTTCGATCCTTCGTTCACCTTCGGGCCCGTGTAGTCCAGCGTGTCCATGGCGGTGTTCGCGAAGACGTACAGGTCCGACTCGGGGCGCGTCCGTTCGAGGATGTGCATCAGCGTGGCCCTGAAGTCGCGCAGGTCTGTCGGGCGATCCGTGAGCAGCAGGAACTTCGTCAGCGCGAGTTGGCCCTCGCCCAGGATGCGGAAGGCGCTGCCGAGCGACTCGCGCCGATAGCGCTCGCGCACGACCGCGGCCGCGAGCGAGTGGTACCCCGTCTCGCCGTAGGACCAGAGATCGACCACGGAAGGCATGACCAGGGGAAACAACGGCGACAGCAGATCCTGCAACAGGTCTCCGATGAAGAAATCCTCCTGGCGAGGCTTGCCTACGACCGTGGCCGGGTAGATCGCATCGCGCCGGTGCGCGAGGCGGTGCACGTCGAAGACGGGGTACTCGTGGCGCAGCGAGTAGTACCCGTAGTGATCGCCGAACGGGCCCTCCGGCCTCCGTAGCCTGGGCGCGACCTGCCCCATCAGCGCGAACTCGGCGCCCGCCACGAGCGGATGCGGCCCGACCCCGTCGACGAGCGCCAGGCGGCGTCCTGCGATCAGCGACGCGAGCATGAGTTCTGGAACGTTCTCGGGAAGCGGCGCGATGGCTGCCAGCATCAGGGCCGGCGGGCCTCCGAGGAACACCGTGACCGGCAGGGGCCGGTCCTTCGCCTCCGCCGCCGCATAGTGGAAACCGCCGCCCTTGCCGATCTGCCAGTGCATGCCCGTCGCCCGGGCGTCGTGCACCTGCAGGCGGTACATGCCGAGGTTGTGTCCCGGCCGGTCCGGATGCTCGGTGTACACCAGCGGCAAGGTCACGAACGGCCCGCCGTCCTCCGGCCAGCACGTCAGCGCCGGCAGTCGATCGAGACGCACGTCGGTCGTCACGACGTCGGTCACCGGGCCCTGCCGGCCCCGGGAGAGCCCGACGCGCAGCAGGGCGCCGGCCACATCACGCGCGGCCCACAGCTTGGCGGCGCTGGGCGGGAGCAGGGTCTCTGCGAGGTGCACGATCCGCCGGATGACCTGCAGGGGTCGTGGGCCGAATGCGAGCTCGGCGCGCGCCCGCGTGCCGAACAGATTCGTGACGAGCGGGAAATCCGCGCCGCGGACCCGGGTGAACAACAGCGCAGGGCCGCCTGCCGCGATGACGCGGCGGTGGATCTCCGCCACTTCCAGGACGGGGTCCACGGGGGCGTCGATCGTCACGAGATCGCGACGCGCGCCGAGTGCCTCGAGGAACTGCCGCAGGTCGGTCCAGCCGGGTTCAGTCACCGCTCCCTTTCCTCTCCTCACCGCGACGGGCGATGGCCTCGACCTCGCCGGTCTCGAAGCCCGCGCAGCTCACCATGGGCAGCCGCGGGTATCGAGGATACTGCGGCTCGCTCCTCGCGCGATCGCACAGGAGGAAGACGCGCCCGCGAGCGGCGGGCACGCCGCGCGCATGCCGGCACCGCGAGCACAGCCCCGCCGGGGCCTCGGGGAAGCTGGGATATGATGGCGCCATGTCGACCTCGGAAGCCGTCACCCGTGACGTGCGGGTCCGTGTGTCCCCACGGTACGCGGCGGAACATTCGCATCCGCCCTCGAACCGCTGGTTCTTCCTCTACACCGTTCAGATCGTCAACGAAGGCGCCGAGGCCGTGCGGCTCGTCAGCCGTCGCTGGTTGATCACCGATGCCACCGGCCACATCGAGGAGATTCGTGGTCCTGGCGTGGTTGGCCAGGAGCCCGTGCTCGAGCCCGGGCATTCGTTCGAGTACACGTCCGGGACTCCGCTGGCGACGCCCTACGGAACGATGCGGGGCTCATACGAGATGTTGACCGCCGGCGGCGACCGCTTCGATGCCGAAATTGCCGCGTTCGAACTTCGCGGGCCCTACACGGTGCACTGAGGTCTCCCCCGCGCCTCGCTGAGACGCCTGCCGCATGCGGCTGGTGTCAGCGCAGGAAGATCCGGATCCCGTGCGCGACCGACACGACGATTGACAGCACGGACAACGCCAGGCAGCCCAGCGCCAGCACCAGGTGGTCGAGGCGTTCGGGCGCCAGCGGGTCGAGCAGGCGCCCGGCGAGGTAGCCGCCCGCGAACCCCCCGGCGTGCGCGTAGTTGTCCACGCCCGGCAGGATGAACCCGGACACGAAGAGCACGATGGCATAGCTCGAGGCCTGACCTGACGCGAGGCGGCTGCCGCTGCGGCGCCCGTAGTACACGAGGGCCCCGAGCAGGCCGAAGATGGGCGCCGACGCCCCGACCGTGAAGCGGGCACCCGCGAGGAACGGCAGGCTGGCGAACCAGACGCCGGCGGCCGTGCTCAGGGCGAACCCCGTGATGGCGGCGACCGTGTAAATGACTACGAGGCGGCCCGCGCCGTACGTCTCGGCGACCGCGGGTGCCAGCTGCCGTACCCACAGCACGTTGAACAGCAGGTGCAGAAGGTTGGCGTGCAGCCAGGCCGCGCTCAAGACGGTCCACCAGCGGCCGAAGCCGACGACGGGCACGGCCCCGCTCGCGCCGAGCACGAACAGGCTCTCGAGGCTCGGCGACAGCACCCCGAACGGGCCGCCCGTGTTCGTGCCCCCGCGCGACATCAGCAGGGCCACGGCGAAGAGCGCCACCGAGCCGCCGGTGAGCAGGGTCACGAACCCGAGATCGTGCCCGAACCTCCGGACGAACGGCGCGAACCCCCAGAGCCCTGGATTGCGGGCGCCGCACTCGAAACAGCGCTCGTCGTTGACCCCCACGAGCGTCCCGCAGGATCGGCAGACAACGGCGCCAGAGGTTTGTCGCGTGCGCATAGGGTCACCAGCCCATCAATGAGGAGTCGCCGACCGGGCGGTGCACGGATTCTTTCGTGTGCCCTGGACCTTGTCAAACGCAGGAGGGTCTCGGGCCACCCGCCTGCCGGAAATCCGGCAGCCCGTCCGGCAGGCGGCCGGGCTTCGGCAAAAAGTCGCGGCAATTTCGGGCCGGTGTGGCGTGAGC
>CAYLZN010000006.1:16042-28048 GCA_964387935.1 uncultured Vicinamibacteraceae bacterium
GGGACTTCCTGCGTCGTGTGCACGCCTGCCGCGACGCCTTCACGCGAGAGCAGGACATGGACACTCTGTGGACGACGGTTGACGGTAACGAGGCAGCGGCGTCGGTCGCGCACCGGTCGAACGAGGTCATCGCGATCTATCCGATCACGCCCTCGTCGAACATGGGCGAGCTGGCCGATGAGTGGTCGGCCAAGGGGCGGCAGAACATCTGGGGCGCCGTGCCCGAGGTCACCGAGATGCAGTCGGAGGGCGGCGCGATCGCGGCCGTCCACGGAGCGCTGCAGGCGGGGGCGCTTTCCACGACGTTCACGGCCAGCCAGGGCCTGCTCCTCATGATCCCCACCCTGTTCAAGCTGGCGGGGGAGCTGACGGCCGTCTGCATGCACGTGGCGGCGCGCACGGTGGCCACGCACGCGTTGTCGATCTTCGGCGATCACTCGGACATCATGGCGTGCCGGGCGACGGGCGTGGCGATGCTCTCCTCCTCGTCGGTGCAGGAGGCCCACGATTTCGCGCTCATCGGGCAGGCCGCGACGCTGCGCGCCCGCGTGCCGTTCATCCACTTCTTCGACGGTTTCCGCACCTCGCACGAAGTCACCAAGATGTCCGAGCTGTCCGATGACGACATCCGGTTCATGCTGCCTGCCGACGCCATCGCGGCGCACAAGCACCGCGCGCTCACACCGGACCACCCGGTGGTCCGCGGGACGGCGCAGAACCCGGACGCGTTCTTCCAGGCGCGGGAGGCGTGCTCGCCGTACTACGCGGCCTGCCCCGAGATCGTCACGCAGGTGATGGAGCAGTTCGCCGGCCGCACGGGTCGCCGGTATCGCCTGTTCGACTACGTCGGGCACCCGGAGGCGGAGCGCGTGATCGTGCTCATGGGGTCCGGTGCCGAAACGGTGCACGAAACCGTGGACTGGCTCCTGACCCGTGGCGAGAAGGTCGGCGTGCTGAAGGTCCGGCTCTTCCGGCCGTTCTCGCTGCCGGACTTCGTCGGCGCCCTGCCGCGCACCACGCGGGCCATCGCGGTGCTCGACCGCTCCAAGGAACCCGGGGCGGTCGGGGAAGCCCTCTACATGGACGTCATCACGGCGCTGCACGAGGCCCGTGTCGCCGGCCAGACCCCCTTTGCGTCGGAGCCCGTGGTCATCGGCGGCCGCTACGGGCTGTCGTCCAAGGAGTTCACGCCGGCGATGGTGGCGGCGATTTACGACCAGCTGCAGGCGCGCGCGCCGAAGAACCACTTCACGGTGGGCATCGTGGACGACGTGAGCCACAGCTCGATCGAGTACGACCGTCAGCTCGACATCGAGCCGGACGAGGTGAAACGGGCGGTGTTCTTCGGGCTGGGCGCCGACGGCACGGTGGGCGCCAACAAGAACTCGATCAAGATCATCGGCGAGGAGACGGACAACTTCGCCCAGGGCTATTTCGTCTACGATTCGAAGAAGTCCGGCGCGGTGACCATCTCGCACCTGCGCTTCGGCCCCCGGCCGATCCGGTCCACGTACCTGATCAAGAACGCGCAGTTCGTCGCCTGCCACCAGTTCGTGTTCCTCGAGAAATACGACGTGCTGGACTACGCGGCACCCGGCGGCGTCTTCCTGCTGAACAGTCCCTTCGGCCCCGACGCGGTGTGGGCCGAGCTGCCGCGGGAGGTCCAGGAGCAGATCCTCGAGAAGCGGCTGCAGTTCTATGTGATCGATGCCTACGCCGTCGCGAAGGAGGCCGGCATGGGCAATCGCATCAACACGGTCATGCAGACCTGCTTCTTCGCCATCTCCGGGGTGCTCCCCCGTGACGAAGCCATCGCCAAGATCAAGGAGTCGATTCAGAAGACGTACGGCAAGCGGGGGCCCGAGGTCGTGCGCAAGAACTTCGAGGCGGTCGACGCGACGCTCGCGCACCTGCACCGGGTGCAGGTGCCGGCGACGGTCGATGCCACGCGACGGCGGCCGCCGATCGTGTCGGACGAGGCCCCGGATTTCGTCAAGCGCGTGTCGGCCCTGATGCTGGCCGGCAAGGGCGACCTGCTGCCCGTGAGCGCGTTTCCGATCGATGGCACCTGGCCGATGGCCACCGCGCAGTGGGAGAAACGGAACATCGCCCTCGAGATTCCGATCTGGGACGAAAAGCTGTGCATCCAGTGCAACAAGTGCGCGCTCGTCTGCCCGCACGCCGCGATTCGCGCCAAGGTCTACCCTTCCGACACCCTGGGCGGCGCGCCCGCGACCTTCAAGGTGGTGGATTTCAAGGGGAAGGAGTTCGGGGACGGCGCGAAGTACACCATCCAGGTCGCTCCGGAGGACTGCACCGGCTGCACGCTGTGCGTCGAGGTGTGCCCGGCCAAGGACAAGTCGAACCCACGCCACAAGGCGCTCGACATGGCCGCGCAGGCCCCCCTGCGAGAGCCTGAACGCGAGAACTACGCGTTCTTCCTGGCCCTCCCCGAGGCGGACCGCAAGGTCGTCAAGCTCGACGTGAAGGGCACGCAGTTCCTGCAGCCCCTGTTCGAGTACTCGGGAGCCTGCTCGGGCTGCGGCGAAACGCCCTACGTCAAACTGATGACGCAGCTGTTCGGTGACCGTCTGCTCATCGCCAACGCCACCGGCTGTTCCTCGATCTACGGCGGGAACCTCCCCACGACCCCGTATGCCGTCAACGACGACGGCCGCGGCCCGGCCTGGTGCAATTCGCTCTTCGAGGACAACGCGGAGTTCGGCTTCGGCTTCCGCCTGGCCGTGGATCAGCACGTCGTCGCGGCGAGGAGCTTCCTCCTCCGCCTCGCTCCGCAGATCGGCGAGACGCTCGTGGACGCGCTGCTGAACGCGGACCAGGAGCACGAAACCGGCATCGAGGCCCAGCGGGCGCGTGTCCAGGAGCTGCGCAAGGTGCTCGCGCGGATCGACCACGCGGATGCCCGCCGGCTCGAGACCATCGCCGACTACCTCGTGAAGAAGAGCGTCTGGATCGTCGGCGGGGACGGCTGGGCCTACGACATCGGCTACGGGGGCCTGGACCATGTGCTCGCCATGGGGCGCGACGTCAACATCCTGGTACTCGACACCGAGGTCTACTCGAACACCGGCGGCCAGCAGTCGAAGGCGACGCCCATGGGGGCCTCCGCGAAGTTCGCGATGAGCGGCAAAGGCGTCCCGAAGAAGGACCTGGGCATGATGGCGATGGCGTACGGCCACTGCTATGTCGCACAGGTGGCGTTCGGCTCCAAGGACGCCCAGACCGTCCGCGCGTTCCTCGAGGCGGAGGCCTACAAGGGACCGTCGGTCATCATCGCCTTCAGCCACTGCATCGCGCACGGCTACGACATGGCCGACGGCCTCGACCAGCAGAAGCTGGCGGTCGATACCGGCTACTGGCCGCTCTATCGATACGACCCGCGACGCGCGAACCAGGGGGAGAGCCCGCTCGTGCTGGACTCGGGCGCGCCGAAGGTGGAGCTCGGCAAGTTCATGCGCAACGAGACGCGCTTCCGCCTGGTCGAGCAGCAGAACCCGGAACGCTTCCGCGACCTGCTCGGCCGCGCGCAGGCGGACGTGCGGAAGAGGTACGCGCTCTACGAAGAACTCGCCCGTGGCACGGCGCCGAAGCCGGCCGCGCCCAAGGACGTGCATTAATCGACCCCGGAGTTCGCGATGGACTTGTCCACGACCTATCTCGGCCTTCCCCTCGCCCACCCTCTCATGACGGGGGCGTCGCCCCTCGTCGATCGCCTGGACCTCGTCAAGCGCCTCGAGGATGCCGGCGCGTCGGCCATCACGATGCACTCGCTCTTCGAAGAGCAGATCGCGATGGAGCAGCGCGCCACGTTCCGGCACATCGAGTCGGTGGCCGAATCGTACGCGGAGGCGCTGTCCTACTTCCCGAATCCGGAGGACTACAACCTCGGCACCGACCAGTACCTGGAGCAGATCCAGCGCATCAAGAGCATGGTCTCCGTGCCGGTCATCGCGTCGCTCAACGGCGCCACCGGGCGCGGATGGGTCGAGTACGCGCGCCTGATCGAGCAGGCGGGCGCGGACGCCCTCGAGCTCAACGTCTACTTCATGGCGACCGACCCGGCGCAGTCCGGCGCGGCCATCGAGGGACGCGTGCTCGAGATCGTGACCTCCGTGAAGGAAGCCCTCCGGATCCCGGTCGCGATCAAGCTGTCGCCCTTCTTCTCGTCGATGGCGCATTTCGCCAGGCAGCTCGACGAGGCCGGCATCGACGGCCTGGTGGTCTTCAACCGCTTCTATCAGCCGGACATCGACGTGGAAGCGCTCGAGGTGGCGCCGCGCCTGCAGCTCTCGGACTCCTCCGAGCTGCTCCTGCGGGTGCGCTGGCTGGCGATCCTGTCAGGACAGGTGCGCGCGTCACTGGCCGTCAGCGGGGGCGTGCACACGGGGCTCGACGCCATCAAGGCGCTGATGGCCGGCGCCAACAGTGTCCAGATCGTGTCCGCGCTGCTGCATCACGGCCCGGACAAGCTGAAGCAGATTCGCGAGGAGATGGTCCGCTGGATGGAGGACCACGAGTACGAGTCGGTCACGCAGATGATCGGCAGCATGAACCTGCAGAAGTGCCCGGACCCGGCCGCCTTCGAGCGCGCCAACTACACGCGGATTCTCCAGACCTGGCGCGTCTAGCCTCGAGCTGACCGTCGGCGTGTGGCCTGCGCCGGTCGGCTCGCGGCCAGCAGGGCCGCGACGCGCCGCCGCGCGCGAGCCCGAACGGCCACCGGCAGGGCCCGGCGGCCCTCGGCCCGACAGATGGCAATGGCCTTCTGCAGGTTGTCGGCCATGTCGCCGCAACAGGGACACTGCGACAGGTGGCGCTCGATCGCCGCGCAACGGGCTGGCGACAGGTCCCCGTCGAGATAGTCGAACAGCTCTGCCAGCAGGTCCCGGCAGCGGCCCGGGCGGTGTGGTGTCCTGCCGCTCATCGTGCGTCTCCAAGTTCCCGTTGCAGGAACATCCGGGCGCGGTGCAGCCGCGTTTTCACGTTGGCTTCGGACAACCCCGTCACCTGCGCCACCTCACGCGTGGACAGGCCTTCCATCTCTCTGAGAAAGACGATGACCCGATAGGACGGAGGGAGGGCCTCGAGCGCGGACTTGAGCCGCCGCCGCAGCCGACTGTTGATCACCAGCGCTTCCGGGTCTCGTCCCCCGTCCGGCACCTCGATCGGCCGGATGCCACCGGGCGTCGGCAGGAGGTCGTCGAGGGGTACGAGGTGTGCCGGTTGGTCGACGCGACGCCGACGGCGCATCAGGCAGGCGTTGCGCACCGTCCGGTACAACCAGGGGCGAAACGCCTGGGGCTCACGGATGCGGCCCACGTGCCGGTAGGTCTTGATCAGCGCATCCTGCATCACGTCCTCGGCATCCTCGGGATGCCCGCAGACCGTCAGGCTGAACCGGTACGCCACTTCCTGCGCCCGCAGGAGGAGTTCCTCGAGCGACGCCCGGTCCCCCTTCGCCGCGGCCGCGACCAGCGGGGCGTAGTCACTGCCCGCCCTGGTGCCGCCCTGGCTCTGAAGATGCTGATTCGACGACTTCGTCACACTCGCCCCCGTCTTCCGCCCTCAATTCTATCTGTCCTGTCACCATCCGGCGGCTCCGTGCATCTTTCCGCGAGCATGACACGGCTTGGTGCGACACTCACCCTCCTGGCCATCTCAGCCGTCGCCGCGGTCCCGGCGGCGGCCCAGCCCGCATTGACCCTGTCCGACGCGATGTCGCGTGCCCGCGTCCAGCATCCGGCGGCGCGGGCGGCAGCCGCGGCCGAGCGCGAGTCCAGTCATCGCGTGGCGGAGGCCCGGGCGGGCTACTTCCCCCGCGTGGACTTCACGGAGTCGTGGCAGCGCGGCGACAATCCGGTGTTCGTCTTCGGAACGCTGCTCTCACAGCGCCGCTTCACGGCGGCGGACTTCGCCCTCGATCGTCTGAATCAGCCGGACCCCGTGAACAGCTTCCGGTCCGCCTTCTCGGTCGAACAGCCCCTGTTCGACGGTGGCTTCACGCGGCTGGCCGTCAGGAGGGCCGGCCTCGGCGAGGCCGTGGCCCGCGCAGGGCGCGAGCGCACCGAACAGGACCTCGCGCTCGCGGCGGCCCGTGCGTTCGCCGGCGTCGTCGAGACCGGCACCAGCGTGACGGCCGCCCGCGCGGCGGTCGACGCGGCCGAAAGCGACCTGACCCGCGCCAGGAACCGGCGCGATCTCGGCCTCGTGACGGAGGCCGACGTGCTGGCCGTCGAGGTTCACCTGGCGCGTGTGCGCCAGCGACTCGTGCAGGCCGAGGGCGACCTCCGCGTGGCCAGAGCGCAGTTGAACGAGGCGATGGGCGCGCCGCTCGACGATGACTACCAGGTGGCACCCACCGAGCCGGCTCCGTCGGCGTCGGCCGTCGAAGTCCTCGAGCGGGAGGCGCTGGAGCGGCGACCGGAAGCCCAGGAGGCCGCTCTCGCGACGTCCCTCGCCGCCACCACCAGCGATGTCGCACGCGCGTACTACATGCCTCAAGTCGGCGTCCAGGGCGGATACGAGTGGAACGGCGACGATTGGGGGTCCAAGGTTTCGAGCTGGGTCGTGGGCGCCCAGGTGCGTGTCAACCTGTTCCGCGGCTTCGCCGACAAGGCGAGGCTGGCGGCCGCCCGGGAAACCGAAACCCGCGCCGCGGCCGAGCGCCAGCGTGTCGAACAGGCCGTCCGACTCGACGTCCGCGCCGCCTCCACCCGCCTCGAGGCCGCCCAGGCGCGCGAGGCTGTCGGCCAGGCGGCCGTCGCCCAGGCCCGCGAGAGCCAGCGTATCATCCGTGACCGCTACGAGGCGGGCCTCGCCACCATCACCGATGTCCTGCGCGCAGCCGAGAGCGTGCTGCAGGCGGAATCCGAAGCCAGCGCCGCTCGCGTGCGCGTGCTGCTGCAGGCCCTCGAACTCGACCGCGCGGTCGGCCGACTCTGAGATGCCCTATGTCATCCACCATCATGCCTGAACGCCTTGTCGTCTCGTCGTCCTGGCGAGGTCGTCGCCTCGCCACGCTGATCGTTCCGGTACTGGCTGCGGCCTCTCTCGCGTGTGGACACGCCAAGGAGCCGGAAGGCCAGCCGAAGCCTGCGGTTGACGTCCACGCCGCAACCGCCGCCCTGCGTGACTTCCCTGAGACGCATGAAGCCGGCGGCGTCATCCAGGCTCGTGTTTCCGCGGCGGTCACGAGCCGCATCATGGCGCCGGTCAGCCAGGTGCGCGTCAGTCCCGGGGACCGCGTGCGGGCCGGGCAGGTGCTCGTCGTGCTCGACGACCGCGACCTCTCGGCCAACCTGCGCCGGGCACGCGGCTCGGTCACCGCGATCGAGGAGGGGGCCCGCGCGGCCAGGGCGGAGCGGGATGCCGCCCAGGCGGCGCTGGTACTGGCTGAGACCACCGCCGCGCGGGTCACGGCCCTGCACGATCGAAAGTCCGCGACGGCGCAGGAACTGGACGAGGCGAATGCGGCCGTGCGAGGCGCGCGTGCCCGCGTTGGCAGCAGCGAGGCTCGCGTCGCCGAAGCCGAGGCGGCGCGCGGGGCGACCCAGGCCGGCGCGGACGCCGCGGCGGTGCAGGCGTCGTGGGCGACGGTC
The DNA here is from genome assembly GCA_964387935.1 of uncultured Vicinamibacteraceae bacterium. Taxonomy (GTDB): domain Bacteria; phylum Acidobacteriota; class Vicinamibacteria; order Vicinamibacterales; family JAFNAJ01; genus CAYLZN01. Next base: position 23,662 of record CAYLZN010000006.1, read on the forward strand.
ACCGCACCGTTCGACGGCGTCGTGACCGAGAAGCTGATCGAGCCGGGCAACATGGCCGCCCCAGGCACGCCCCTGGTGCGGCTGGAGTCCGCTGGAGGTCTGCGCGTGGACGTCCGTCTCGACGAGTCGCGGGCGGGTCGAATCGCCCACGGCCAACGCGTGTCCGTCGTCGTCGGCGACGCCGGAGACGACGAACGCACGGTCGAAGGCACGGTCACCGAGGTCGCCCGCGCCGTTGACTCGGACGCCCGCGCGTTCCTCGTCAAGGTCGCCCTCGACGAGGCGGCCGGGCTGCGGACGGGGATGTTCGCACGGGTGCGGCTCGCGGGCCCGGCGCGCAAGGCGCTGTCGGTGCCAGCCTCGGCAGTCCTTCGTCGCGGCCAGGTGGCGACCGTGTTCGCGATCGAGAAGGACACGGCCCGGCTGCGGCTCGTGCAGACCGGCCGCGTCGCCGGAGACCAGGTCGAGGTCCTGGCCGGGCTCGAGGACGGTGAACCCGTCGTGGCGGCGCCGCCGGCGGGCCTGATCGACGGGCAACCGGTACGCGTAGCGGGCGGCCCGCAGCCGGCCGCTGCTGCCCCGCTGCGTCCTGAGGGGGCTCGATGAGCGCGCCGGGCATGGCAGGCCGCCTCGCGGCCGCCTTCATCAACTCCAAGCTGACGCCCCTCTTCATGGTGGCGTCGCTGGCCCTCGGCCTCTTTGGCGTGGTGGCCCTTCCACGTGAGGAGGAACCCCAGATCATCGTGCCGATGATCGACGTGTTCGTCGAGCTGCCAGGCGCCACGCCCGCGGAGGTCGAGCAGCGGGTGACGCGGCCCATGGAGAAGCTCCTCTGGGAGATCCCGGGAGTCGAGTACCTCTACTCGACCTCGAGCCCCGGCCTCGCCATGGTCATCGTCCGGTTCTACGTCGGCGAGCAGGAAGAGAACGCGCTGGTCCGCCTCAACCAGAAGCTGGCCGCCAACATGGATCGGATACCCCCAGGGGCGTCGTTGCCGCTCGTCAAGCCCCGGGCGATCGACGACGTGCCGATCTTCGCCGTGACGATGTGGGGCGCCGGCTACGACGACCACACCCTGCGCCAGCTCGCCGCCCAGGTTCACGACGCCATCAAGGAGGTCCCGGACGTCTCGGAGGTCACGCTGCTCGGCGGCCGCCCCCGCGAGGTGCGGGTGGAACTGGACCCCGCGCGGATGACCTCCCTGGGTGTGGACCCGCTGGCGATCTCACGGGCCATCCAGGGCGCGAATGTCCGGCTGTCGGCCCCCGCCACGGTCAGCGCGAACCAGGCCGTCAGCGTCGACGCCGGCAACCGGCTGACGAGCGCGGAAGAGGTCCGCAACGTGGTGGTCTCGTCGCAGTCGGGTCGGCCCGTGCTGGTCCGCGACGTGGCCACGGTGGTCGACGGCGATGCCGAACCCACCAGCTACGTGCGCTTCCACGGACGGGACGGGCGCAGCGATCCGGCCGTCACGATCGCCGTCGCCAAGCGCAAGGGCACCAACGCCACGGCCATCGCCCACCACCTGGAGCGCAAGATCGAGACGCTGCGCGGCACGCTGATCCCCGCTGACCTCACGGTCACGGTGACGAGGAACTACGGAGAGACGGCCGCAGAGAAATCCAACGAGCTGCTGTTTCACATGCTCATCGCGGTGATCTCGGTGTCGGCGCTCATCTGGATCGCCCTCGGCCGGCGCGAAGCCGCCGTCGTCCTGGTCGCCATCCCCGTGACCCTCGCGCTCACGCTCTTCACGTTCTACCTCTACGGCTACACCCTCAACCGGATCACGCTGTTCGCACTCATCTTCTCCATCGGGATCCTCGTTGACGATGCGATCGTGGTGGTGGAGAACATCGTGCGCCATGCGCGCATGGCGACTGGTGAGGAGAACGGGCTCACGGCCATCGCCATCCGCGCGGTCGACGAAGTCGGCAACCCCACGATCCTGGCGACGCTCACCGTCGTCGCGGCGATCCTGCCCATGGCGTTCGTCGGGGGCCTGATGGGCCCCTACATGCGGCCCATTCCGGTGGGCGCGTCGGCCGCGATGCTCTTCTCGCTCGTGGTCGCGTTCGTGGTCACCCCGTGGGCGGCGGTGCGGCTGCTGAAGCCCGCGCACGGACACGACCACGAGAGCGAAGACGCCCTGACGCGACTCTATCGCCGCGCGATGGGGCCGCTGATCAACAGCGCGCGCGTCCGGTGGGCGTTCCTGGCGGCGGTGGCCGCGCTCCTTCTCGCCGCCGTGGCGCTCGTGCCGCTCAGGCTGGTCACGGTGAAGATGCTGCCGTTCGACAACAAGAGCGAGTTCCAGGTCATGATAGACCTGCCGGAGGGCACCGCCCTGGAGCACACCGCGCGGGTCGCGTCGGCACTCGCGGCGGCGGTCGCGACGGATCCCGACGTGGTGCACGTGCAGAGTTACGTGGGCACCTCGTCGCCGTACAACTTCAACGGCCTCGTGCGCCACTACTTCCTGAGGCGCGCCCCCCACCTGGCCGACCTGCAGGTCAACCTGACGGCCAAGGACGAGCGGTCCGCCCAGAGTCACGACATCGCGCGCCGCGTCCGGGTCCAGCTGGCACCGCTGGCGCAGCAGTTCGACGCGACCATCCAGGTCGCGGAGGTTCCGCCTGGCCCCCCGGTCCTGCAGACGCTGGTGGCGGAGATCTACGGGCCCGACCCCGAACGCCGACTCGCGCTCGCGCGGCAGGTCCGCGGCATCATGGAGCACACCCCCGGTGTCGTGGACGTGGACTGGTACGTCGAAGACCCTCAGCGCAAGGTGCAGCTCGTGGTCGATCAGGAAAAGGCCGCGGCTGCCGGGGTGTCCTCGGCCGCCGTCGGCGCCGTCACGAGAATGGCCGGAGCCGGCGAGCGTGTCGGCCTGCTGCACGACGAGTCCGCGCGGGAAGACGTCCCGATCGTCCTCCGACTGCCACGCGAGCTTCGCGGTTCGCTGGAACGCGTCGAAGCCCTGCGACTCACCGGCGGCCGGTCGGTGGCGCTCGGCGAGCTCACCCGGGCCGTCGACACGACGCAGGACCAGAGCCTCTATCACAAGAACCTGCTGCCGGTGACCTACGTGACGGGTGACATGGCTGGAGGCCAGGAGAGCCCGGTGTACGCCATCTTCAAGATGAACGAGGCACTCGCCCAGGTGAAGATGCCCGAGGGATATCACCTCGACGTGTTCAACGCCCAGCAACCGTTCGACACGACCCGGTACGCCATGAAGTGGGACGGCGAATGGCACATCACCCTCGAGGTGTTCCGCGATCTGGGTTTGGCGTTCGGGGCCGTCCTGTTGCTGATCTACATCCTCGTCGTGGGCTGGTTCCAGTCGTTCGGCACGCCGATCACCATCATGACGGCGATTCCCTTCTCGCTCGTGGGCATCCTGCCCGCCCATGCCGCCATGGGCGCTTTCTTCACCGCCACGTCGATGATCGGGTTCATCGCTGGCGCCGGCATCGTGGTCCGCAACTCGATCATCCTCGTGGACTTCATCGAGCTGCGCCTGCGCGACGGCATGCCACTGGAGCAGGCCGTGGTCGACGCCGGGGCGGTCCGCTTCAGGCCCATGGCGCTGACGGCGGCCGCGGTCATCGTCGGGTCGGCCGTGATCCTGTTCGACCCGATCTTCCAGGGCCTGGCCATCTCCCTGATGGCCGGGGAGGTCGCGTCCCTCTTCCTGTCCCGCATGGCCGTCCCGGTCATGTTCTACATGTCGCAGCGCCGTCAGCACACGACCGCGGCGGCGCCAGTGATGGCCGAGGTCTGAGCATGGTTCGCGTTCCTCCAGTGCAGATCGTGGCGGCCGCCGACTTCGGTGACGAGTCGGCGACAGCCCTGTGGGTGGCGGGCAGCCTCGCTGCCGCCTTCGCCTCGGAACTCGTCGTGGTGCACGCCGAATCCCTCGAGGCCCCGATCTACTTCACCCACGAGCAGGTCGAGCGGCTCGAGCAGGAACGACTGGCGGCCCGCCAGACCGCGCAGCGGTTCACCCGGGACTTCGCCGAACGACACGCGCCGGCGCCGGTCAGCCGCGTGGAGGTGGTCGATGGTCCGCCAGCCGATGCGATCCTGAGGCTCGTCCGGCCCGCGGATCTGGTCGTACTCGGCACCCACGGCTACCGCGGTGCGCGCCGGTGGTGGCTCGGTTCGGTCGCCGAACGGGTCGTCCGCGAAGCGCCCGTCCCCGTGCTCGTCGCCCACGCGCTGCCCGTGTCGCCGACGCCCTGGAAACCGGCGCGTCTGACGCTGCTCGGCGGGCGCCCCGGCGCCCGGGTCTCCGCCTGGACGACTGCCCTGTCGGCCTGGGCGGCGGCGCCGGTGTCCGAGGCCTCGTCCATCGCGCAGTGCGATCGCGAGTCGGTGGCG
>CAYLZN010000006.1:28058-30579 GCA_964387935.1 uncultured Vicinamibacteraceae bacterium
CCCATGAACACGAACAGCGGGATCGCGACTAGCACGTCGCTCGTCATCGTCCCGCTGCCCGGTGACCGCGACCAATCACCGGCCGCGGACCTCGGCCGGGTGCTCACCGGCTGCCTGGCGCCGGTGCTCTTCGTGCCCGACTACGACTGACTTCCAGACAAGGAGTATGCACCGATGACCGTTGACCGTCTTCTTCGCCTGATTGCCGGGTTCTTCGTGCTGGCCAGCGTGCTGCTCGGGATGTACGTGAACCCCCTGTTCCTGTGGTTCACGGCGTTTGTCGGGGCCAACCTGTTCCAGTCTGCCTTCACCAACTGGTGTCCCATGATGGCGATCCTGCGCAAGGCCGGCGTGCGAGGCTGAGGAGCCCTGCCATGATCGACGAGACGAGGTACGGCCTTCGCGTCGCCATCGACGCCGACTACGACACCGCGGTCGACCGGGTCACGACGGCCCTCAAGGCGGAGGGCTTCGGAGTGCTCACCACGATCGACGTGCAGCAGACGCTGAAGCAGAAGATCGATCGCGACTTCCGGCGCTACGTCATTCTGGGCGCCTGCAACCCGGTGCTGGCCGACCGGGCGCTGCATGCCGAACTGGAGATCGGCCTCCTGCTGCCGTGCAACGTGGTCGTCTACGAAGTGCAGCCGGGGCGGGCGGTCGTCGCAGCGATGGCGCCGGTGCCGGCGATGTCGATGGTGGGCAACGAGGCGCTCGCGTCGGTGGCGTCGGAGGCGGACGCGCGGCTGCGCCGCGTCCTGGCCGCCGTGGCCGCGACCCGGTAGTCGTCGGGCTCAGTGCGACGGGGCCGCCTCGTCGGTCCGCGTCTCGACGTCCGCGTTGCGCACCTGCCCGGCGACCGGGCTCGCCACGTCGGGGTTCTGCACGACAATCGAGACCCGGCGATTGCGGGGGTCGGCGGGCTGCTCGACCACGCGAGGCTGGATGTCCGCGTACCCGCGCACCCCGCGGATCTGCCCCGGCTTCACGCCCGAGCGTTCCATCACGCGGCGTGCGGCATTTGCGCGGTCCGCGGAGAGCTCCCAGTTCGTGTAGGTCTTCGAGCTCGAGTATGGACGGCTGTCGGTGTGGCCTTCGATGACGAGCGGGTTGTCGATCTTGCCCAGTTCGCCCGCGATCGTCGCCAGGACGTGCTCGGTTTCGGGCTTGAGGGTGGCCGAGCCGCTGTCGAAGAACGTCGCTTCGCTGCCTTCGACCAGTTCGATGCGCAGGCCTTCTGGCGTCAGCTGGATCTCGATCTGCTTTTCGAGCCGGCGGAACTCCGGCAGGCTGCCGAGGGCGCCCTTGAGGCGGCCCGCGGCCTGCTCGAGGATCTGTCGTCCCTCGGCCTCGGTGAGCGCCGCCCGGCCCGTCCGCACGGCACTCGGCGCGTCCGGGTCCAGTTTCATCTGGCCCCCGGGAATCACGCCGTTCGACTTCTCGTAGTCGAAGATGCCGGGGTCCTTGAAGTACCCGGCGACGGACTGCTTGACGGCGTTACTCTGCGCCACCAGCCACATCACCAGGAAAAACGCCATCATCGCCGTCACGAAGTCGGCATAGGCGACCTTCCAGGCTCCGCCATGGTGGCCGGCGTGCGCATCGCGCCGCGGCTTCTTGATGATGACGACCGACGGGTTCTTCACGGCGCGCCCTCCGGTCTCAGGCGGCCGCCGCCGTGGCGGTGGCCTGCTCCGCCTTCACGGCCTTGCAGTGCTGCTCGGTTTCTTCGAAGCTCGGTCGCACTTCGCTCGGCAGGACACGGCGGGCGAACTCGACGGCAATCGCCGGCGGAAAGCCCTTGTAGACCGCCAGCAGCCCTGTCTTGATGCAGACCAGGTAGTGCGCCTCGTCGGCGACGATGTGCTCGAGGTTGGTGGCCATGGGCCCGACAAAGCCGTAGCAGGCGAGAATGCCGAGGAACGTGCCGACCAGCGCCGCCGCCACGTGGTGACCGATCTCCGACGGCGGGCCGTCGATCGACTGCATCGTGATGACCACGCCGAGCACGGCGGCGACGATCCCGAGGCCTGGCAGGGCATCGCCGATCTTCGACAGGGTCGTGGCCGGTTTGGTCGCTTCGGCATGGTGCACGTGCAGGTCCTCGTCCATGAGCGCCTCGAGGTCGTGTGGCGTGATGCCGCCGAGGATGATGACCTTGATCGAGTCCGTCAGGAACGACACGGCGTGGTGATTGGACAGGAACGCGGGGTACCGGGAGATGATGGGGCTCTTCTCGACGTCCTCGACGTGCGCCTCGAGCGCCATCACGCCGGACTGCTGCGTGATGCGAAAGAGCTGATACTGCATCCCGAGCAGCTCGAGGTAGTCCTGCTTGCCTGCCTTGGACTTGAAGAACCGCGTGACCTGCCCCAGCAGCCCGCGGAGCACGCTGAGCGGGGTGCTGATCAGCAGCGATCCGATTGCGGCGCCCCCGATGATCACGAACTCCGAGGGCTGGAACAGGACCAGCAGCGGTCCCCCGGCCATCAGGAACCCCCCGATGACCGACGCCATCACG
>CAYLZN010000006.1:30589-50234 GCA_964387935.1 uncultured Vicinamibacteraceae bacterium
CGACGATCACGAGCATGGGCTGAATCTCCTGCAGTGGCGCGGGGCGCGCGCCGGGCCGGCAGCCGGCAGGGCCCGCCCCGTGCGCCGCAGCGACACACCGAGGGAATCGACCTCAGGCGGGGGTTCTTCAGTCTGTCAGTGACAGACGTGCCCGGACGAGTCGAGGACGGAGAGCAGCGCCCTGACGATGGCCGGGTCGAAGCGCGCACCGGCATCGGCCACGATGCGGGCCAGGGCCAGGAGCTGGCGATGCATGGCGGAGTCCCCGCGCGTCTCCGTGTCGAACGCGTCCGCCACGGCCAGGATGCGGGCTCCGCGAGGCAAGGTGGCGTCGCCCCCCTCGGCAGCGCTGTCCTCGAAGCACTCGCCCATGCGTGACACGAGCGCGGCCGCCCGCGTGGCGCGTGCCGCGTCCGCCGGGCGCCGCGCGAAGTCGTCGGCCTCGTGCAGCGCGCCTGCCAGGTACACGTCGCGCACGGCTTCGGCACACTCGCCGAGTTCCGCGGCGATCAACGCCGACAGGGCCGCCACCCTGCGGGCGTGTGCGGTCGGGCGCACGTCGAACTCCGGAAGCGGCTCCGCGGCCTCGAAACTCGGCCCGCGTCGAGCGGTGCAGGCGGGAGTGCGGTGACCCATGCGTCGTGCCTCAGGGGCCTCAATCGGCAGGCCGCCCGACGCCTTGAGGCACGCCCCGCTTACGTTCTCGTCGGTGTCCAGTCCCCGCGCGCGATCGGCATTCGCCATCCCGACCCGAAGGCCCGATCGGTGACCTTGAGGCCTGGCGCGGCCTGGCCCCGCTTGAACTCCGCTCCGCGGACGAGGCGCAGCACCCGCCGCACGGTGGGTCCGTCGAAGCCAGCGGCGACGATCGTTTCGAGCGATTCCTGCCGCTCGACATGGCGTTCGAGGATCGCATCCAGGACGTCGTAGGGCGGCAGCGAATCCTGGTCCGTCTGGTTCGGCCGAAGCTCGGCTGACGGCGGCTTGGTCAGGGTGTCCTCCGGGATCGGCGGCCGCGCCTGCGTACGATTGAGCCAGCGCGCGATCCGGTACACCATCGTCTTGGGGACGTCGGCGATGACCGCCAGGCCGCCGGACATGTCCCCGTAGAGCGTGCAGTAGCCCACGGCCAGCTCGGACTTGTTGCCGGTGGTCAGGAGCATCGATCCGAACTTGTTGGAGAGCGCCATCAGGAGCGTGCCGCGAATGCGCGCCTGGATGTTCTCTTCGGTCACGTCGCGCGGACGACCTGCGAAGGGACCGGCCAGAGAGCGGTCGAACGCGTCCATCGCCTCGGCGATCGGCAGTGTGAGCGTCCGGATCCCCAGCCGCTCCGCCAGCGCCTGCGCGTCCGACAGGCTGCCCGCGCTCGAGAACGGGGATGGCATCATGACGCCGAGCACATGGGTGGAACCCACGGCCTGCGCGGCAATCACCGCGGTCAGCGCGGAGTCGATGCCCCCCGAGAGCCCCAGGAGCACCTCTGAGAACCCGCACTTCCGGACGTAGTCCCGCGTGCCGAGCACGAGCGCGTCGAACACCTCGCCTTCGACGTCACCCTGGAGCGGCGGCGCCTCGGTCGCACCCGGGAGATCCACGATCAGGATGTCTTCGGCAAACGCTCGCCCGCGCGCCACGACCGCGCCGCTCGTGTTCACGACGAGGCTGCCGCCGTCGAATACGAGGTCGTCGTTGCCGCCCACCTGGTTGACGTACGCGACGGCGAGGGTGTGCGAGCGCGCCAGCGTGGAGAGCATCCGTTCGCGGAGCGCCTGCTTCCCTGCGGAGAACGGCGACGCCGAGAGATTGACGAGCACGGCTGCGCCCTGGCGCTGCGCCTCGTCGATGGGGTCGAGATGATACCGGCGTGTGGCCCAGAAGCCGTCGTCGTTCCAGATGTCCTCGCAGATGCTGACGGCCACCCGCGTACCGGCCACGTCGAACCACTCCCCGGCGTCGCCGGGTTCGAAGTAGCGGTCCTCGTCGAACACGTCGTAGGTCGGCAGCAGCGTCTTGCGGAAGACACGCTCGATGCGTCCCTCGCGGACGAGGGCCGCGGCGTTGAACAGCGGGCGGCCGGGCACACCACGGTTCTCCACCGGCAGTCCGATGAGCGTCGGCGGGCACGCGCGCAGCTCATGGGCCAGCGCCACGAGCACCTCGCGCGAGCGGGCCACGAACGCCGGCTCGAGCAGGAGGTCGCGCGGGGGGTAGCCCGTGAGCGCCATCTCCGCCGACACGCAGAGGTCTACCTGCCCCGCATTCCGCACGGACTCGGCCAGCCGGTGCGCGTTCCGGTCCAGCGCGCCAACCGTCGGGTTCAGCTGCAACAGGCCCAGGCGCATCCGGCCGGAATGGTAGCAGAGTCGGCGAGGATCAGGGGGTCGGCGGTCCTGCCGCGGCGGAGGTCCGCGCCGCCCCCGGCTCCTCGCGCTCGACGGTCACCGGGTTGAGGACGACGATGTCCACGCGGCGGTTCCTGGCACGATTCGCCTCTGAGTCGTTGGGCTCTCGCGGGTGGAACTCGGCGTAGCCCGCCGCAGAGAGGCGCGTCGGCCAGATGCCGGCCTCGACGAAGTACGCGACGACCACCGTGGCGCGGGCCGTGGACAGGTCCCAGTTCGAGGCATAGCGCGCGGTGTGGATGGGCACGTCGTCGGTGTGCCCCTCGACGCGTACGAGGTTGCCGACCTCGTGGAGCGAGCCTGCCACCTCGTGGAGGAGCCCACGCGCCGCAATCGACAGGTCGGCGCTGCCCGTCGCGAAGCTCCCGGCCTCACGGATGGAGATGACGAGCCCCCGGGGATCGACCTCGAGGTCGACCAGTCCCTCAGTCAGTTGCTGGCCGAGCCTGGACTCCAGTCGGTCCTGGACTTCGCGCACGGGCACCGATGGCGCCTGCGGATCGCCGGCGGTGAGCGTGGCCCGCGACAGGCCCGGGCTCGTGCCCGTCCCGATGCGTTGCGGCAGGGCCGGCACGTCGCCCTTGGCGAACGCGGCCTGCATGGAATCCACGACGGCGGTCAGCTTTCTCGCGTCGATCGTGGAGATCGCGTACATCGTCGTGAAGAACGCAAACAGCAGCGTGATGAAATCCGCGTAGGACACCAGCCAGCGGTCCTGGTTGGTGTGAGCCGGTGGGAGCCTTCGGCGTCGCACGACGCTACCTCAGGCCGCGCGGCCGGCGGCGCGGAGGTGGCGGACCGGCGCGTCGGTGCCGAGCAGGCCGCGCAGCTTGTGCTCGATCAACCTCGGGTTCAGCCCCTCCTGGATCGCGAAGATGCCCTCGCAGATCAGTTGACGCCGCTTGGCCCGCACCGCCGCCCGCGCGCGGAGCTTGGCCGCAATGGGCAGGAAGATCAGGTTGGCGGACCCCACGCCGTAGACGGTCGCGACGAACGCCACGGCAATGCCCGCGCCGAGCCGGTTGGGGTCGGTGAGGTTCTCCATCACCTGGATCAGGCCCAGCACGGCGCCGAGGATGCCGATGGTCGGCGCGTAGCCCCCGGCCGCCTCGTAGACGCGTGCCGGCCGCTCGTCGATCTCGTCGCGACTGTCGGCCTCGCTTTCGAGCATGGATCGCAGCGTGTTCGGGCTCGTCCCGTCCACCGCGAGGCCCAGCCCGCGCTTGAGGAACGGGTCCTCGAGCCGCTCCACTTCGTCCTCGAGCGACATGATGCCGTCCTTGCGGGCCTTGATCGCAAACCGGGCCAGCGCGTTGATCGTGTCGTCCATCGGCGGCTCGGCATCGACGAACACATCGCGCAGGCGCGCGCCGGCGCGCCGCACGTCCTGGAGCGAGTAGCTCACCAGGATGGCGCCGAGCGTGCCCCCGAAGACGATGACCGCAGCCGTCAGCTGGAGAATGGAGCGGACGCTGCCCCCTTCGAGCACCTGACCCGCCAGGATGAACCCCACCGCCAGCGGCACGCCCGCCACCGACGTCACGTCGAGGCGCCCGCGCCTGCGCTTCACCACGTCTCCGCTCCTGGGGTGTCGACGAGCGACAAGGCCGGTCGGCCGCCTCGCACAGGACCGGTGACCAGCGTCCGCCTGAACTGGCGCACGAGGTCCACGATGGTCTCGGGCGATTCGGCGACGATCAGCTTCTCACCGTTGGTGAGCGAGATGACCGTGTCGGGATTGAACTCGACCCACGCGATCTGGTCGCTGTTGACGATCATGGGGGTGCCGTCGAGGCGCGTGACGGGGATCATGCGTCCCCTCGGGTCGAGGCCGCGGCCCCCCGCCGCCGCGCGCGGCCGCACCAGTCGTCGCCGATGACCCGCGTGCGCGGCTCCATCTGGGCGACGTAATCGGCAGCGGGCGGCCGGGCCTGAAAAGGCCCGGCCCTCCGAGGCCGCAGGCCCGGCCCTCGAGCCCTGACGCGACGCTACGAGGCGAGTTCGGCGGGTCTCAGCGACTCCAGCACCGGCCCCAGGCGACGAAGGGACGGCTCGATCTGGAACTGGAGGACGTGCGCGACGGTGGACCACTCCTCCGCCTGCTGCGCCTCGACGAGCGTTTCGAGGTGGCTTCCGAGCGCGGTCACGGCGGTGGCGGCCGGCTGGTCTCCGCACGCCAGCTGCTGCAGGTCCACCTGGAACGCCAGCCCGGCCGCCCCCACGATGCTGATGAGCGAGGCGAGACCGTCCGCAATCTCGAAGAGCCCCTGGTTGGCGCCCTGGAACTCACCCCGGCGGAAGGTCTCAGCGACGCGAACGGTCGCGAGGCTGAGCGGCGGTATGGCCGACATGGCTTCGACGAGGCACCGATCCATCAGCGCCGCGGGAGTCCCCGACGCGACCTCGACCAGCGCGACCGGCCCGAGCGCGCGCTCGAGCCGCGCCGGCTCCCGGAACGCCGGCTCGTCGAGACCATCGAAGCGCGCGTCGGTCACGATGCGCCCCCGGGGTTCGAGCAGCTGATCCACGCGCTGCAGCAGGGCGCCCCACGTGGCCAGGGCAGAATCGATCGCGAGCGGCGTCCCGTCGAGAAGCACTTGCAGCATGGCGTCTCCATCCGGCGCGCCTCGCCACGACAGGGCGAACCAGGCGCACGATCATTGACGGAAAACCGACTGGACACAGAAAACACCCCGGGAACCTTGTCGGGGGAGGGACCCTTCGAGGCCCCCGGGATGTCGGCGGACCGACTAAAGAACGAATGCCTGTATCCGATTACCCCATCGGCACAGAAGAACCGGGCGGTTGGGAGCCGCCCAGCGCGTTCCCGGCAGGGAGGCCGGGGCCGCATCTTCAAGGAGGACCAGTCATGGCATCGTTCTCTGTCGTCACCAACATTGCCTCAAGCAATGCGCAGGCCAACCTGTATTCCACCAACATCGGCCTCCGCCAGGCGCTGAATCGCGTCTCCAGCGGCTTCCGCATCAACTACTCGGGCGACGATGCGGCAGGGCTCGCCGTGGCCAACAGCTACCGGTCGAAGGTGGCCATCATCAACCAGGGCATCCGCAACGCCAACGACGGGTTGTCGGACCTGCAGATCAAGGACGGCGCCCTGGACAACATCTCGAAGCTGATCGATCGCATGGCGACGCTGGCGACGCAGGCGGCCTCCAGCACCACCACCGACACGTCGCGCACGACGCTCAACGCCGAGTTCCAGGACGTGATCGACGAGATCGACCGTGAGCTGGCCGTGTCCGGCATGGGGTCGGCCACGACGTTCTCGGTGTTCGTGAGTGACGAAGCGACGGCCGCCGACGGCATCGTGTCCGGTACGGTGTCGGCCCTCACGACGGGGGCGGGCAGCCTGGCCGTGTCGGCCTTGAGCCTGGCGACCCAGGCAGGGGCGGAGGCCGCGGTGGCGGCGGTCACCGATGCGATCACGACCCTCGGCACGTCCCAGGGCGAAGTCGGCCAGCTCCAGAACCGGCTGAACTACGCGATCTCCCTGGCGCAGTCCCAGGTCGTCAACACGAAGGCCGCCGAGAGCCGCATCCGCGACGCCAACATCGCCGAGGAGTCGGCCAACCTCACGCGGTATTCAATCCTGAACCAGAGCGGGTTGGCGGCGTTGGCCCAGGCCAACCAGTCCACGTCCGCCGTGCTCGCCCTGCTCCGCTAGGTGCTGGCGGCTCGGCACATCGCGGTCATCGCGGTGTCCCGAGCCGTACCGTGGGACGTCGGGTGACCGACCGGAAGGCCGGTCACCCGACACCCCAGCCCGTTCCTAACCCGGCCCGCCCGCGCTCTCGGACGTCCGCTCTCGAACCGCGAGGGACGGGCTGCTTGGCGTTGCCTCAAGAATCCGAGGAGGGGCCCGATTACCTTGGTAACAAGGCACGCGACCCACAGCGTCGCAGGCTCGGGCACGGAAGCCTGACCTTGTTTCAAGGAGGAAACTGGCATGGCATCGTTCTCGGTCGTCACCAACATCGCCTCGGTCAATGCGCAGGCGAACCTGTACGCCACCAACCTCGGTTTGCGGCAGGCGCTGACCAGGGTGTCGAGCGGCTTCCGCATCAACTACTCCGGCGACGACGCGGCCGGCCTGGCAGTGGCCAACGCCCACCGCTCGAAGGTGGCCATCATCACGCAGGGCGTCCGCAACGCGAACGACGCGCTCTCCGATCTCCAGATCAAGGACGGCGCGCTCGACAACATCTCGAAGCTGCTCGACCGGATGGCCACGCTGGCCACCCAGGCGGCCACCAGCACGACCACGGCCGAGTCGCGCACCACGCTCGACAACGAGTTCCAGGACATCATCGCGGAGATCGACCGTGAGATCTCGGTGGCGGCGCTCGACTCTGGCAGCACGTTCTCCATCTTCGTGAGCGCCGAGTCGGTGGCGGCCGACGGCATCGTGAGCGGCACGATCGACCCGCTGTCCACGGGCGCCACGAGCCTCAACCTCACGGGCCTCGACCTCAACGCGGCGGCGGCCACGGCCGTCTCGCGAGTGTCCGACGCCATCCTGACCCTCGGGACCACGCAGGGCCAGGTGGGCCAGCTTCAGAACCGGCTGTCGTACGCGATCAGCCTGGCGCAGTCGCAGATCGTCAACACCAAGGCGGCCGAAAGCCGCATCCGCGACGCCAATATCGCCGAGGAGTCAGCCAACCTGACGCGGTACTCGATCCTGAACCAGAGCGGCCTGGCCGCGCTGGCGCAGGCGAACCAGTCCACGGCGGCCGTGCTGACGCTGCTGCAGTAAGAACGTGAGGGGCGCGCTGAGCGTCGCTCCGACTCGAAGGGTCGCCGGCAGGCCGAGCCTGCCGGCTCCCGGCACTGACGCGGGAATGGACCTTGCACTGATGATCGCGGCCATGCTGGGAATGGTCGCCCCGATCGTGGGCGCGCCGGGGCGCGCGTCGTCCATGTACCGCGCCGGATTGCACCAGGTCGTGGCGGCGCGTCCGCGCCGTGCCGACGTGCATCACCGATCCATCTGACGGAGGCACGCCATGGGCTCGCCCATCACCCTGAGCGGCTTCAACAGCATCGACTTCAACCTGATCCTCAACACGATCATGCAGCAGGAGCGCCAGCCCGTGGTGGCGCTCGAGACCCAGAAGAAGGCCCTCGAGGCTCAGAAGAGTACCTTCGGCACGCTCGCGTCCAAGCTGGGCGCGCTGGAGTCCGCCGTCGAGGATCTGCTCCGGCCCGGCGCCCTGGACGCCACCCGGGCGACCGTCTCCGACGCCGCCCGCCTCAGCGTCTCGAGCGGGGCGTCGGCGGTCGCAGGCGCGCACGAGATCGTCGTGGATCGACTCGCCCGCGCACAGGTCACGACCAGCACCAACACCTACGCGGACAAGGACACGACCAAGGTCGCGGCAGGCACGCTCCGCCTCACGACGTCGTCCGGCAGCGTCGACGTGTCGCTCAGCGGCGACGTCACGCTGCAGGGTCTCGCCGACGCGATCAACGCGCAGAGCGCCAGCCCGGCCATCGCGTCGATCGTGCGGACGGCGACCGGCAGGTACCAGCTGATGCTGACGGGCCGGAACACCGGCCAGTCCAACACCTTCACAGTCGACAGGAGCCAGCTCACCGCGCCGAGCACGGGCGGGTCCCGGATGTCCTTCACGACGGCGCAGGCGGCCCAGGACGCCTCGATCCGCATCAACGGCGTCGTCTCCACGAGCAACACCAACGTGTTCGACGGCGTTATCGGCGGAGTGACCTTCACGGCGACGCAGGCCGACCCCAACGTCCCCGTGGTGCTGACGATTACGGCCGATCACGACTCGGTCATCAATCTCGTCAAGAAGGTCACGACCGCGTTCAACGACGCGTCGGCGTTCCTGACGGGACAGACCAGCGCGGCCGCCGGCGGCGACAGCGAGAGCATCGGCCGCGACCCGCTCGTGCGCGGGCTGCGGAGCCGGCTGGCGAACGTCCTGACACGGAGCTACACGACCGGCGCTGCCTACGGCGCCCTCGCCGAGGTCGGCTTCGAGTTCACCCGCTCGGGCGAACTCACCGTGAACGAAGCCACGCTGCGCCAGGCGCTCACCGACAGGCGGCTCGACGTCGCCAAGGTATTCGGCGGGGCTGATGGCACAGGCGGCGCATTCGGCGCCCTGCTCTCGGAGACAGAGGCCTACACCAAGGCGGGCGGACTGGTGCCGAACGCCCAGAACCGTCTGTCGGACCAGTTGACGAAGCTGTCCGATCGGATGGCCGACATGGAGGAGCGCCTGGCCATCAAGCGCGCGGCGCTCCAGCGCGAGCTCGCCGCGGCCGACCAGACGATTGCACAGCTGAACTCGCAGAAGAACTCGCTGAACTCGCTCGGAGCCCAGTACTCGCTGTTCTGACCGCACGATTGGAGCACGCCTTGCTGAACCACGGTGCCGCCCGCGCCCTCGCGACCTACCAGGAGGTGACCGTCACGTCCAGGTCTCCCCTGGAACTCGTCGTCTTGCTCTACGACGGCCTCGTCGCTGCGCTGCGGCACGCGCACGAGGCCATGGTCCGCCACGACCTCTTCGCCAAGCGCGACGGCCTCCACAAGGCCATGGAGATCGTCGAGCACCTGCAGGGCACGCTCAACATGGACGGAGGCGGTGAGGCCGCCGCCAACCTGGACGAGTTCTACCGTCAGATCACCGGCCTGATCCTGGGCGCCAACGTCGACAGCGATCCGCATCAACTGGCCGAAGCCATCCGGCTCGTGCTCGTCGTGCGGGAGGCCTGGCAGCAGCTCGCCGCCGTGCCCGTGCCGCCGCCCGCCCGGGCGTCGACGGCGACCGGCGTGAGCGCCCGATGAACGTCACGCCCGAGGGCACGATCGAACGGACGATCGAGGCCTACCGTGCGGGACTCGACTCGGAGCTCTCGCTGCTCGAGTCGCTGCTCCAGGTCGCGACCGCGCAGGACGCAGCAAGCGCCGACGGTGACACCGAAGCCCTCCTCGGCCTGCTCACCCGCCGGACGACCATCCTCACGACGCTCATGGACATGGAGCGCAACCTGGCCGATCGCCGGGCCCTGATCGCCAGCCACCTGGGGTACCTGTCGGGCGCGCGGTGTCCGTTCGACGACGTGCGCCAGCGTCACCAACGGGCCGTCGAGCGCCTCGCCGCAATCGACGCGCACGATCGGCGAACCCTCGAGCATCTGGCGCGCACGGACGCGGCCCGGCGGGATTCCTCGCAGATGCTGGACGCGGCCGAAGCGACGCTGACCGCGTACCGGAAAGCCCTCACGCCCCTCGAATCCCGCACCGGCCTGCTCGACCGACGCGGATAGTCGCAGACGTCACGAGTGGACGTGGACCCGGTCAGGCGGTCACCGACGCCGCGTCGCGTGCCGGCACCGTGCTGGACGCGCCGCGTGAGATACGCGCGCGGTCGGCGAAGAGGAACGCGGCCCCCTGCGTGAACCCCAGCCGGGCGTACAGCCGCCGCGCGGACTCGTTGGAGGCCGCCACGAGCAGAGTCTGGCGCTGGGCGCCTGCGGCGCTCGCCCGGGCCCCCGAGGCATCGACGAGTGCTGAGGCCACGCCCTGTCGTCGCCAGGCGGGATCGACGGCCACCTGCGCGACGTGGGAGGTCTCCTCCGACAACCGGGTGGCGACGAGGACCGCCCGCAGCCCCTGAGCGGCCTCGTCAGACGGGCAGGCCAGGCTGGCCGCGGGATGCCAGTCGCCGCACGCGGGAGTGCGGCCGAGTTGCGCCACGTACGCGGCCCATTCGTCCAGGCGCGCCCCAGGGGCGAAGCACCGCGACTCGGCCGTCCCCGCATACGCCCGGGCCAACAGTCGTGCGGTCTCCGGCAGGTCATCGAGTGTCCACCCGCGTGACGGCCAGGGCAGGTTGGCCACCGCTCCACCGGACAAGGGACGGGACAGGTACAGGAACGGCTCCAGCTCGAATCGCCGGCGGGACAGGGCTGCGGCGACTGCCGGCGTGTCGGGAAACACGAAGCAGCGGTAACCCCGAGCGAAGCCGGCTTCCGGGCCGGCCAGGATGTCGTCCAGCATCACGCGGATGACGTCGGCACGGTGGCCGTGCAGCGCCCCGATGAAGAGCAGCCCGTCCTGGAGGTTGGCGTAGCACCATCCGGCGATGGCGCCGCGGGAGTCCACGGCGACCAGTCCCGGAAGCTGACCCGCGGCCCGCGCACTTTCAACGAGCTCGAACAGCGGTCGCGCGTCCCAGCCGAGTTCCTCGCGCCAGCGACGAGCCTGGCGTTCGAATTCCGGCGCGAGGCGCTCGGCCGGCCATTCGCGCCAGTCCTCAAGTCGCATGCGGCTCCTTGGCGGGCACCGGCGCGTCCCCCCGCAACCGGTCGCGCAGGCGCGCCATCGAGGGCGCCGCGCCGGCCGCCCTCTTGTTCTCTTCCCGGATCAGGTCGTAGACCTCGCGGCGATGCACGGGCACGCTGGCGGGTGCGGTCACGCCGAGTCGCACACCCTCGCGGCCGATCCGCAGGACGCGCACCTCGATGCCGTCACCGATCATGATGGTCTCGTTCCGCTTGCGCGTGAAGACGAGCACGACGTCACCTCACTCCGAGGCAAGCGGGTGCCGCAACGGGTACAGGCTGTTGTGCGGCATCACCTGGTAGCCGAGCATGCGCTCGGTGTTGATCACGATGGGGGCACGGAGGTTGACGAAGGCCGCGCCGTCCGCGTCGATGGACACGATGCAGAACCACAGGAGCGGCGAGTCGTCGGTGGCCGACAGGCGCGTCAGGTCCGTCGGCGTGAGCATGGTCCGGTACTGGGGCATCACCTGCCGCGGATCCGCCACGAGGAAGGACGTCGCGGGTCCCTCCACCGCGTGCAGGCACTGCAGGGGCGCGATGTCGGGGGCCGACAGCACGACGAAGCGCCGGCACTCCTCGAACCCGGGCAGCCCGGACGGGAAGGCGATGATCTGGTCTGCCGAGATGTCGAAGGCCCCGAATGGGGTGTGCAGCTTCCGCACCGAGGGCCGCGGGATGAAGGTGGTCGTTCCGTTCATCACAGGTAGTCCATGAGCGAGAGACGCCCGCTCGTGCCGAGGGCCCCGAGTGCGGCGCGATACGCGGTCTCGGCCTGTTGCATGCGGCTGATCGCTTCGGCCAGGTTGGCGTCCTCGAGCGACGACCGACGCTGGTCCGACGCGCGCCGCATCGCATCGAGGCGCATGCGATGCGCGTCGAGATCGCCCAGCGTGACGCCCACGCGGCTCTGGGCCGCCGTCACGCGGTCGAACGCGGCCTGCAGCTGGCCCAGCCCGGCGTCCACCTGGGCCATGTCTCCGGTCTCGATCGCGTCCGCGAGCGCATCCATCGCCGGGAACAGGTCCGCGACGACGGCCCCGCCGTCCAGCGTGATGTCCACGCTGCGCGTACGGTCGATGTCGAGGCCCTGCGCCTGCTCGGTCCCTGCGTACGCCAGGACGTTGCCCGCCGCGTCCTTCGCGAACGGCGCGGTCAGCACCGCGGTCCCCGAGAACACGAAGGTGCCGCGATACTGTCCGTTGACGTCCATCAGGATGTTGTCGCGGAGCCCGCGCATCTGGAGGGCCAGGGCACTGCGCTGGTCGGGGGTCAGGATGGTCGAACGGCCAGCCGCCGCCGTCGTCTGAGCCGCGGTCAGATTCGACAGGATGTCCGACAGCAGCGAGTCCACCACGTGCAGGCGGGCGTCTACCGAATCGGTGGTTTCCTTGAACTGGTCGAGCGACGCCATCTCGGCCCGCTCCCCCACGACCGCCGCGGCCGCAGCGGGATCGTCGCTGGCGTACTGGACGCGTCGCTGCGAGGACACCTGCCGCTGCCACTCGGCCAGCCGCGCGGCGGCCGTCTGGATGCCCTCGAGACCGTCCCGGTAGGTCGTGTTGAACGTCACCCGCATCGGCGTCACACCCTCACCATCTCCATGAGCGTGTCGAGGCTGCTGTTGACCGTCTGGAAGAAGCGCGCGTTCGCCTCGTAGGCCCGCTGGAAGCGCATCAGGTTGGCGGCCTCTTCGTCCAGCGACACCCCGGAGGCGCTGTCGCGCAGCGTCTCCACCTGCCGCACGAGTTCCGCCCGGTTCTGCTGCTCCTCGCGGGCCGTCTGGAGGTCGCGCCCGCTCGCGTACACGAACTGCGCCCAGAAGTCACTGAAGGTGGCGGTCCCGCCCGACAGGACGCGCTCGTCCCGGAGCCGGGCCAGGGCGCGCGCCACGCCGTTGTCGCCCGAGGCCGCCGGATCGGCGGAGGCCGCCACGAGCGCCTCGCCACCGCGTGCGCGCAGCGCGGGGTTCACGAGGAGCGACCCCGACGCGCCGGTCGGGCCCGCGGGCGGCTGGAAGAACGCGGTGCCCGGCTGACCGTTCAGATCGAATCCGGTGGCGTGCAGGGCGTTCACCTCGGACGCGACGCTGTAGGCCAGGTCGTCGAGCGACGCCCGGTACTGCGGCACGAGCGTGTCGCGGGCATGCACCAGCCCGCCGAGCGTGCCACCACCGATCAGACCCGTGATGGTGCCGCCGTCGAAGGCCACGACCTCGGCGAACCCCGTGCCCGGTCGCGCGGTGACCGTGAGTTCGAAGGCATCGTCGCCCGCGACGAGCGGGCGGCCGGCGACCGACACATCGAACCCGCCGGACGGCCGCTCGAGCACCTCGACGGAAGTCAGCCGCGACAACTGCTCTACCGTGAGCTTCGCCTGGTCCTGCAACTGGAGCTCTTCGCCGCTGCCCGGCGTCAGGCTGCCGAGCGCCCCGTTGATCGCGGCCAGACGTCGCGCCAGCGTGTTGACCTGCTCCACCGTGGCCCGCACGCGCCCATCGGCCTCAGCCTGCGCCGCCGAGAGTCGCGCGCCGACGTCGGCAAACGCGGCGCCGAGGCTCGTCCCCTGCAGGATCACCTCCTGCCGGTTGACCGACGAGGTCGGCATCTCCGCGAGGCGGGCGAATGCGTCGAAGAACTCCGCGAGGCGCTGGTCGATCGAGGACCCGCCTTCGCCGACTGCGAGCTCCACGGCCGACAGGATGTCGGCAATCGCCCCTTCCCGCTGCTCGGCCGGGTATTCCGAGAGCAGCCGGCGGTCGACGAAGCGATTTCGGTCCGCACGCACCCCGGCGATGCGCACGCCGTCACCGGCCGAAAATCCGTCCCGGGGCGGGACCTCCGACAGCAGCGGCGTCCGGCGCGTGTAGCCGGGCGTGTTGACGTTGGCGATGTTGTGCCCGGTGACGTCCAGGCCGAAACGCTGGGCGTCGAGCGAGCGCGCCGCCATGCCGAGCAGGCCGAAGAGCCCGGACATCAGCCCCTCACCTCCAGGCTCGCGGTCAGCCCGTCGGGTGCCGCGACGCCCCTGCGCGTGTAGGCTCGGCCGCGCCCGCCGGTCTCGAGCACACCCATCGCGTGCTGCTCGAGCGACGCCCCCAGGCGCTGACAGCGCGCGAGCGCGGCACGGCAACGCAGGAGCGCCGCGCGAAGATGGGGACGATCGTGTGGATGAACGGAGGGAGGGCGCGCGGCGAGCGCCGCGAGCGCCTGCACGGCCGGCCCGAGTTCCTGCTCCGCCTGCAGCAGGGACTCGGCACGCCCCTCGGCGAGCGCGTGGCCGATCGTGTCCAGCAGGTCGCCGACCCGCGACACCTGATCGCGAGGTGACGTCTCGACGGTCAATGGATCCTCCCTGATCCCAGGCCGCGCCCGAACGAAGGCGCGCAGCCTGGTCGCGCCTCAGCGCGACAGCAGGCTGTCAATCATCTTGTCGGCGAGCCGCTCGAGGTCGGTCCCGAGCTCGCCTGCCTCGAGCTTGGCGCGCACGCGCTCGACCACGTCCTGGCGCACCTCGGGTACGCGCGCGGCCGCCCGCACCGCAGAATCAGCCAGTTTCGCGTCCGCAGAGAGCTCCACCCGGTCGTTGCGTGCGCCCGTCGCCCGCTGTTCCTGTTCGGCGCGCTGCTGCTGCAGCCGTTCCGCCGCCTGCGCGGACTGCGCAGCCGAGCCGGCTTGCGTCGTGTTCGCCGTCTGCTCGGGGCGGTTCCCATCAACCTTCATGGTCTGCTCCATTCGACGAGGCCGTCACAGAGGACCTGTCGGGAAGGAAATCGACAGGCGCCGCCGCAGGCTTTAGCCCATCCATGAGCCCCTCGGCAACCTCCAGGGGATTCAGCTTCACCCCGTCCCTCAGGACCTCGAAATGCAGGTGCGGTCCAGTCGCCCGGCCACTCTGCCCGACCCGGCCCAACACCTCCCCTTTTGCAAGCTCCTGGCCAACCTCGACCGTGATCGCCGACAGGTGGGCGTAACGCGTCCTCAGGCCCCCGGCATGCTCGACGACCACGGTCTGCCCGTAGGCGCCCTGGTCCGCGGCGTACACCACGCGGCCCGGGGCTGCCGAGGGCACTTCACGGCCGTAGGCCGCCTGCAGGTCGATGCCCCCGTGGAAGCGTGTTCCCGCCCCGAGTGGGTCCACGCGCCAGCCGAACGGGGAACTCACGTTGGTCGTCAGAGGGAGGCTCAGCGCCGGTGCCGTGCCGCCGGGTGACGCCGGCCGAGCCGGCTCGGGGTCCGCCCCACGGGGCTCTCGTGTCGAACCGCCGACAAAGCCGACACCGACATCGGGCGCAGGCACGCCGGTCTCCGGCCCCTCCGGCAAGCCTCCCTGGATGACTCGGCCGAGCCCCACGCCTCCCGCCCTTGCGAGAAAGCGGGCGAACTCGACGTCGAAGGTCTCGGTCATCGTCTCGAAGCCGAGCCCCTCGCCCTGCGCCTCCTCGTCGAGCAGCGACTGACGCATCTGCCGCACCATCTGGAGCAGCAGCATGGCCTCGAACTCCTGGGCCAGTTGCGCAACGGGCGCACCCGCCGCCGAGGCGCCCGCCGCCGCGACGCGGCCGGCGGGCCCGGGAACGCCGAGCGACCCGACGAGAGAGACTGCGCGGTCCACGGCTGGTCCCCTAATCCGGGCTAGATGATCACCAGTTCGGCCCGCAATGCCCCGGCGGCCTTGAGCGCCTGCATGATGGCGATGATGTCGCGGGGAGTGGCTCCGAGCGCATTGAGCGCGCGCACGACCGAGTCGAGCGTGGTCCCTTCCTCGAGCGCGACGAGCTGCGCCTCGCCCTCGTCCACGTCCAGTTGCTGCTGGGGCACGACGGCCGTGCTCCCCTGTCGCGAGAAGGGCGTCGGCTGAGACACCTCGAATCGCGTGGAGATGCGGACGGACAGGTTGCCGTGCGCGACGGCGGCTGCGCCGATGCGCACGTGGGCACCCACGACGACCGTGCCCGTGCGCTCGTTGATGACGACCCGTGCCGGCGCATCGACGGTGATCGGAAGGCCCTCGATGCGCGCGAGCAGGTCGGGCACGGCCCCTCGGTACTGCGGGGGCACGCGCACCGCCACGGCCCCCGGATCCACGACCCGCGCGGCGCCCGGACCCAGGTCGGCCTCGATGGCGGCCGCCAGTCGCCTGGCACTCGCGAAGTCGCCCTCGTGCAGCGACAGCACCACCTCGTCGCCGGCCGGCAGCGCCGCCTGCTGCCCGACCTGGACGAGCGCGCCGCTCGGGACACGCCCGACCGTCAGGTGATTCACCTGAACGGCATTCCCTCCCTTGCCCGCCCCGAACCCACCCAGGCTCAAGGCCCCCTGGGCGAGCGCGTGCAACTGGCCGTCCGGGCCCCGCAGCGGCGTGGCGATCAGCGTTCCCCCCTGCAGGCTGCGGGCGTCGCCGATCGACGAGACGGTCACGTCGAGGCGCGCACCGCTGCGCGCAAACGGCGGCAGCTCCGCCGTCACGAGCACCGCGGCGATGTTCTCGATCTTGATCTGCTGTCCCGGCACGACGAGCCCGAGCCGCTCCAGCATGTTGGCCAGGCTCTGCGCCGAGAAGATCGTCTGCCGCCGATCGCCGGTCTTGTTCAGGCCGACGACGAGGCCGTAGCCAATCAGCGGAACGGCCTGCACGCCCTGCAGGCTCGCCATGTCCTTGATGCGGACCTCGCCCGGCACCTGGGCCACGGTCGTGGCGCAGGTCGTCGCCACGGCGACGGCTCCGCAGGCCGAGGCGAGCAGACGCCTGACTGTCGTCATTGCCATGCCGGAGTCACCTCTCAGAAGATCTTGTTCAGCACGCGAATGAGCCACCCGGGCTTCAGGTTGTCCCTGATCAGCCCGCGTCCGAAGTAGCGAATCCTGAACTGGCCGATGCGCGTGGACGACACGACGTTGTTGCGTTCGATGTCCGCCTGCCGCACGACACCGGTGAGCACGATGATCTGGCGGTCGCCGTTGATGTCGATCTCGCGCGCGCCCTCGAGCACGAGATCGCCGTTCGGCAGCACCTCGACGACGCGGGCCGTCACGGTCGCGGTGAGCTCGCTCGTGCGTGACGTGGTGCCTCCACCCTTGAAGTCCGTGTTGGCCGCGGCCCCGACGATGTTGGCCTCGTCCAGCCAGTCCGGGAAGAAGCTCTCGGCGCCCATCAACTGCGCGACGCCGGCCTTGGCCTTGGACTCCTTGGTGAGCGCCGAGTCCGCGGTGCCGACGCCGAAGATGTTCTCCACCACGCGGATCGTGACGAGATCGTTGACGGCGTGTGCGCGCGGATCGAGCACCAGGCCCGCCATCCAGCCGACGCCGGTTGCCGCCGCGGCCGGGGTGCTGACCGATCGGGCCGAGGCGAGGTAGCGGCGATACAGCTCGTCGTAGCTGTCACTGCCGGGGACGGGCTTGGTGTCCTGGCCGGACACGACGGCGGGCCCAACGGCCAGGCAGGCCAGGGCCGCGAGCCACCTCTGCCTCGATCTACGTGCCATGCTGCACCTCGACCTCTCCGGGACCCACCACGCGAGCCCGCAAGGCCTTTCCGCTCGCCGGGTTCACGATGCGGATCTCCTCGCCGAGCGATCCGTCCTGCGCGGCGACACCGTCGGCGCTGACGCGCACCCGCCCCATCCGCAGGTGGACCCGGACACTCTGACCGCTGCGCACCGGCGGAGGCAACACCACGTCCTGGCTCCGCACGACGTCGCCGGGCCCGAGATCCCGCGTGGCCCTGGCCAACTCGAGGTCGAGCGGCAGCGGCTTGAGCGGCAGCCCCTCGAGCCAGTCGTCGCGTCGCTCCACCAGCGTGGCCGTGATCGCCTCGCCGCGCGCGATCGCGCCCGCTGCCACGTAGTGTGGGCCGCTGACCCGAATCACGCACTCGGCCTCGCCGATCCGCACGCCGCGTCCGCGGCCGCGCAGGGCTTTCAGCGGAATTCGGGTGCGAGCGCCGAGGCGAGCCCCGGGATCCGGTCTGGCGAAGATGGCCACGGCATCCTCGATGTCGCCGCGTACCTGGAGGTCGCTGATCTCGACGCGGACGCCAGGCCCCATCCGCTCGTGGACGGCCTTCACGATGGCCGTCACGACGTCGGCCTCCCGTGCGACGCGTGCCGCGCCCGTCTCCGCTGTCGCGAGGGAGACTCCCAGGACACCGGCCATCGCGCCCGCCAGCAGTCGCTCACGCATCGTGGCTCTACCGCGCCATGTTGTTGACCTGGGCCAGCATCTCATCCGCGGTGCGGACGACGCGGGAGTTCGCCTCGTAGGCGCGCTGCCCCAGGATCATGTTGACCATCTCCTCCACGACCGACACGTTGGACTCCTCGAGAAATCCCTGTGCGAGCGTGCCGCGGCCATCGAGGCCCGGTTCTCCCGTCGTCGGCTCCCCCGAGGACGTGGACGTCACGAACAGGTTGCCGCCGAGGGCCTCGAGACCGGCCGGGTTCTGGAAGGACGCCACCTCGATCGTGCCGATTTCCTGGGATGCCGTTTCTCCTGCCACTGACACCGAGACGATGCCCGACTTCGAGATGCTCACCGACACGGCGTTGGCCGGAATCGAGATCTGGGGCTCGAGCGGATAGCCCTCGTTGGTCACGAGCAGGCCCTCCGCGTTCATGTGCAGGGACCCCGCTCTCGTGTAGGCGGTCTGCCCGTCCGGCAGGGTGACCTGCAGGAAGCCCTTGCCTTCGATCGCGATGTCGAGCGGCGCACCGGTCGACCGCAGGTTGCCGGTCGCGAAATCGCGCGCGGTGGCCACGGGCCTCGTGCCCAGACCCATCTCGAACCCCGTGGGCGACTCCCCGGTCGTCGAGTTCGGCGTGCCTGGCGCCTTGAGCTGCTGGTAGACGAGGTCCTCGAACTCCACGCGGCTCTTCTTGAAGCCCACGGTGTTCACGTTCGCCAGGTTGTGGGCGATGTTGTCGATGTTGCTCTGCTGGGCGTTCATGCCGCTCGCGGCGGTGTAGAGGGCTCGGATCATGACGGTGCGTTCATCCTGGCGCGTCTCATGTCCTCGCGAGGCGCGCCGATTCAGTCGATCGGGAGGGAGTCGCTCAGCGACGCCCCAGCTCGGAAATGGCCCGGCCGTCGATCTCGTTCATGAGAATCGTCACGCCCCGCTGGAGGGCCTCGAACCCGCGGGCGAGTTCGGTGAGCTGCGCCATGCGCTCCACGACGGACACGTTGGACTGCTCGAGGCTGCCCGCCCGGACATCGGTGGACGGCGCCTCACCCGGTGTCTCGGAGGCCCGGAACCGTCCCGTGCCTTCACGGACGAGCGTCGAGTAGTCGCCGAAGTCCACGACCTTCAGCCGGCCAGCCGTGACGCCGCCACTCCGGACCGTGCCGTCGGTGTCCACGCTCACCTCGCCGGGACCGAGCCGGATGGGCCCGTCCAGGCCGGCCAGCGGGAGACCGTCCGAGGTGGTGAGCGTGCCATCCGCGGCACGGGTGAACTGCCCACAGCGCGTGTATCGCGGACCGGCCGTCGTGTCGACCACGAAGAACCCCCGTCCGTCGAGCGCGAAGTCGAGGTCGCGGCCCGTGGGCTGAACCGTGCCGGGGCGGAAGTCGATCCGACCCGGGCCCGCCGCCACGTCCACGGCCGACTGGAGCATGGCGCCAAACGTCGGCCGGTCGGCCGTCACCGTCGTCGTCCGCTCCGCCTTGTAGCCGGACGTCCCGGCGTTCGCGAGGTCGCCCGCCAGCCGATCCAGTTGGTCGATCCGGGCCCGCAGCCCGCTCAAGGCCGCGTACGCGCCTCCTGCCATCTCAAGGCCTCCCGTAGTCCAGGGTGCATCCCCCGTGCCGCGGTTCAATGCCCCGCCGCGGGCCGCACATGCTCGGCCAGGTGGAGCCGCAGGCGCACTTCGCCCTCGGACACCCCTTCCTTGGCCGCGATCT
>CAYLZN010000007.1:0-47586 GCA_964387935.1 uncultured Vicinamibacteraceae bacterium
GCCGCCGACGACGGCGAGGGGCTGGTTGCGGAATGCCGGGAGAGCGCCGTCGCACACCGCGCTCGCGGAGACGCCGCCGCCGGTGGTCGCGAGGCGCATCTCGTTGGGCAGGCCGAGCCAGTTGGCGGTGGCGCCGGTCGCGAGGATGACGGCGGCCGCGCGCACGGTGCCGCCGGAGGCGGTGTGCAGGACGTGCGGCCCGGAACCGTCCTTTGAGAACTCGCAGCGTGTGATCTCGTCCTCGACGACCCTGGCGCCGAAGCGCAGCATCACCGCCGTACCTTCGGTGCTGAGCGTGTAGGCCGGGCCGCCGAGGGCGTCGTCCGGAACCGGCGGCCGACCGGCCATGTCGTACAGCAACTCGGCGGTGGCGGTCTGCCCCTGAAGCGCGGCGCGCCCGAGCGCAGATTCCAGGTCGGTTGCGCCTCGCTCGCGCAGGAACCTGATCAGCCGGTCCCGCCCGAGGTTGGCCGCATACGTCATCGGCGGACCCCAGTTGCTGTCCGTGCGAATCAGGACGGGCTCGTCCAGGAGCGTGGGGCGGCTGCCCAGCAGCGCGCTAAGAGCCTCGAGGTCGTCCTCCCAGATCGCATCGGCCAGCCGAATGGCGTCCACGAGCCGCGGCCAGTCGGACGCCTGATGCGCCCGCGCGATGACGAAGCGGGCGTCGTCGAGTGTGGCGGTGACCGCCAGGCGATCCGGGGCGTGCCTGGCGAACTCCGCCAAGGCCTCCTGATGGCCCGCGCGGATCGCGGCGAGCAGGTCGGATGCCTGCCGTTCGACGGCCGCCAACTGGGGACGCACCGGGAGGCGGCGGGTGGTCATCTCTGTCGTCGCATCACGATCGCGCTCGCACAGCAGGCCCCCTGGGACTCGACCGACTGGCGGCCCGGTCGCAGGTCGCCTGCCGGATGCCGTCCGCCGGTCGGTTCGATCAAGATTACCTCAGCAACCGCCGGTCGGACCGCCGGTCGTGCCAAGATGACAGCATGCCTGACATTCCCGGCTGGGAGCCGTTGTCGGAGGAGGTCCTGCGAGATCAGCGCGCCACCTACGATCGCATGCGGGCCGCGTGTCCCGTCGCCCGATCGCCGCGAGGCGTCACGCTCTTTCGACATGCGGACGTGGTCGCAGCCGCCAACGACCCCCTGACGTTCTCGTCTGCGGCGTCCGCGCACCGGCAGGTGCCGAACAGCCTGGACCCCCCGGAACACGCCGTATTCCGGGCGGCGATCGATCCGTTCTTCACGCCCGAACGGATGCGTGCCCTGCAGCCGCGGATCCAGGCGTGCGCACGCGATCTCGTCCGCGCGCTGCCCCGCGGCGTCGTCATCGATGCCGTCACTGCGTTCGGGTACCCCTTCGCCGTCCGCGCGCAGGCCGACTGGCTCGGGTGGCAGGGCGTGGAGGAAGCGCTGCTCGCGTGGATGGCCGAGAACCACGCCGCCACCCGATCGGCCGATCGATCGCGGACGGCCGCAGCGGCGGCGGCCTTCGACGAGATCGTGACGGCGCAGTTGCGACGTCGCCGCCAGGCGGGACGCGACGCGCCGGAGGACCCCACGACAGAACTGCTCCACGTTCGCCTGAACGGGCTGCCGCTGCCGGACCCGGACATCGTGTCGATCCTGCGCAACTGGACGGCGGGCGACCTCGGGTCGATTGCGGCGGCTCTTGGCGTGGTCGTCCACTTCCTGGCGACACGCCATGACGTCCAGGACACGTTGCGCGCCGGAACGGACGATCTCGCGCGCGCGATCGACGAGATGCTCCGGCTCGACGACCCCTTTCTCGTCAACCGCCGCGTGGTCACCCGGAGGACGACCGTCGCCGGCTACGAGCTCGAGCCGGGCACGCGCGTGTATCTCAACTGGACGTCGGCCAATCGCGACGAGGACGTATTCGGCGATCCCGACACGTACCGGCCTGACGCGCACGCACCGAACAACATCGTCTACGGCACGGGAATCCACGCCTGCCCGGGGCGGCCGCTGGCGACCCTCGAGCTGGTCGAGGCCGTGCGGGCGTTGCTTCGGCTCACGTCACGCGTGGACCTGGCGGCCGGCGTGCCGGCGGCCCGCGAGACCTACCCGGTTGGCGGCTGGCAGCAGGTTCCTGTCGTGTTGCGGTGAGACGTGGTGAGCACACCATGAACGCAGAACTCCGGAGGCTCGAGCAGGACCGCCAGCGGACACACCATTGGAAGCGATGGGGACCCTACCTGAGCGAGCGGGCCTGGGGCACGGTGCGCGAGGACTACAGCCCGGGAGGGACCGCCTGGGAGTACCTCCCCCACGACCACGCGCGGTCCCGCGCGTATCGCTGGAACGAGGACGGCCTGGCCGGCATCTCGGACCGCCACCAGCGAATCTGCTTCGCGCTGGCGCTCTGGAACGAGCGCGATCCCATGCTCAAGGAGCGCCTGTTCGGGCTGACCGGCAACCAGGGCAACCACGGCGAGGACGTCAAGGAGTACTACTTCTACCTGGACAGCACGCCCACCCACTCGTTCATGAAGTGGCTCTACAAGTACCCGCAGGCGGCGTTCCCCTACGAACGGCTGGTCGACGAGAACCGCCGCCGCGGCCGTCAGGAGCCGGAGTTCGCGCTGCTCGACACCGGCGTCTCCGATCAGGATCGCTACTTCGACGTCTTCGTGGAGTACGCCAAGGGAGATCCCGAGGAGTCCTCATCGAGATCACCGCGGTGAACCGCGGGTCGGAGCCGGCGCCGCTGCACCTGCTGCCGACCGTCTGGTTCCGGAACACGTGGTCGTGGGTGGCGATGCCACCACCTCACCTTTCGGAGAGCCCCCGCATGACTCGCACGCGCGAGCGGCAGGAGTTACGCGGAAGCGGGCGCGGTCGGCGCCCACTCCATCGCGGTGAACGCCGTATCGAGGGGCGTTGACGCCACGTGGTTGGTGTAGTTCGACAGCGTCTTGAGGCCGATGCCCAGGACGACCTCGAGAACCTGCCGCCGGCCGTAGCCGGCCTCCATGAAGCTCCTCGTCTCGCGTTCGGAGGGCCAGCCGCGCGATTCGACCATCGTCGTCGTGAACCGGCGGAGCGCTTCGAGCTGTGGGTCGCGAATCGGACTGCCCTCACGCAGCGCGGCGACGATGTCGGCGGGGACGCGCTGCATGGCCGAGATGGCGCTGTGCGCCGCCACGCAGTAGGGGCAGCCGTTTTCGACGCTCGTTGCCAGCAGCACGATCTGTCGCTCGGTGGCGCTGAGCGACGACTCGTCGAAGAGGCTGGAGACGGTCGTGTACGCCTTCAGCAGGGCGCGGTGGCGGGGCCGCACCAGACGGGATACGCACACCCGCCAGCCGGCACGCCGGGCCGCATTCGGGTCCCCGAAATCCCACGAGGCAGCGATGCGCCGGGCAACCCCGGCACGACCACTCCGGAGAGTCTCCAGCAGCCGCCTCTCGTTACGCCCGCCGTCGGACGGGTCGGCAACGTGACCGGGAAGGACCAGGTCTTCCAGCAGCCGGGTCTCGGGCTGTTCGCTCCTTCAAGTACTCCCGGAGGCGGCCGCCGGCGCGACGGCACCTTCGTTCCTCAGGCGAAGCAGGCGATTGACGCGTTGGAAGCCGAACCCGCGCCCATCGCGAGGGTGAACACTCAGCGCCAGCCCGCCATCGATCCATCCGAGTCGAGACCGACGGCATCGACGACGACCCCGTGTAACGCTCTGCTCGCTCGACGGACGGAATCCGTGGGTCATTGATGCCGAAGACGCCGGTCGCCTCGACAGACGACGCCCTTCGCTGATGGCCGCTGGACCTCATCGATGACTGAACTGAGCACGGAGACCACCGATGCTGCCTCTGCTTCTCGCCGTGGCCCTGACTTCCGCGTTCGCGCAGCCGTCCTGGGACGAAGTGGTCACCATCGACGGTGATCCCGTCCTGCGCGGCCTGCCGAAGGACGCCATTCCGGCCATCGACCGACCGGCATTCGTGCCGGCGCGCGACGCCACCTGGATGCGCGACGAGGAACCCGTCATCGGCGTCGACGTCGACGGCATCGCGCGGGCGTACCCGGCGTGGCTGCTGGACGGCCACGAGATCGTGAACGACACGATCGGCGGCCGCGTCATTGCCGTCACCTGGTGACCGCTCTGCTACACGGGCATCGTGTATGCCCGCACGGTGGCCGGACGCGACCTCACCTTCGGCGTTTCCGGCATGCTCTGGCGCGACAACCTGATCATGTACGACAGGCAGACCGACACCTGGTGGGCACAGGCGAGCGGCGAGGCAATCCGGGGCCCGCTGAAGGGCCGCCGGCTGGACGTCGTGACCGCGGACATGGTCTCGTGGAAGCAGTGGAGGACGCTCCATCCCTCGACCTCGGTGCTCGTACGTCCCGGCGGCGGGGGGCGCCATCGCGATCGGTACGCCAGCTATCATGCAGGGGGCGACGTCGGTGTCACGGGGCGCACCCGGGGCGGAGGCGCCCTCGAGGCCAAACGCCGTGTCCTGGGGTTCCGACTTGGTGACCGCGCCTACGCCGTCCCGTTGGACGCCTTTCGCACCTCCCGAGTCATTCGCGTGGACGCCGACGGCACGCCGGTCACGCTGGTCGCGACTGGCGACCGTCGGAGTGCGCGTGCCTTCCTCGCCGGCGCGCGTACCCTCGAGGACACCCAGGCGACGGGCGACCGCGTGATGCTGAAGGACCGGGAGACCGGTTCCTCGTGGGACGGGTACGAGGGCAGAGCGGTGGCCGGGCCGTTGATCGGGCAGACCCTGGAGGCGACGCCGACGTTCCCGTCGTACTGGTTCTCGTGGCGTGCGTTCTTCCCGCGGACGAAGGTCGTCGGTCTCTGACCTCGTTTGCCGGCCCGCGAACGAGCCGGGGGGAGGAGCCAACGCCCAGCCCGGTCACGTAACGACCGCGGCTGTTCTCGGACTGGTCACTATGCACACGACAGTGAAGGTGAAGGGGACCGAGGAAACCGGCCCCCTGGTCTGTACGGAAATCTGGGGGGGAAACCGGCGGATCGAGCGGCTGGTCGAGTTGCCGGGTCTCTGTGCATGGGTCTCCTCGGCTCCCTTCGAAGGAAGTGTGGGCGGCGACGTCTACTACTTCTCGCGGTGCAGCCAGGGCCTGCTGACCCGGGTCGCTCTCGCGGACGTCAGCGGCCATGGCGAACGGGTCCAGCGGCTCGGCGAGCAGTTGCGGGGCCTGATGCACGAGCACGTCAATGCCTGGACCAGACGGACCTGATGGCGGCGATCAACGACGCCTTTCCGAAGGAACTCGACGAGGCCCGCTATGCCACTGCGGTCCTGGTCGGCGTGTACGCCACGACCGGCGAAGCGGTGTTCACCAACGCCGGTCACCCGCTGCCTTTGCGCTACACCGCCCGGCATCGAGAGTGGAGCTGGGTGGAGGAGGATCCTCAACCCGCGCATGAGGTGGCGGGCCTCCCGGTCGGCCTCATCCCCGGCACCCGGTATCACCAGACGGTCCTGCAGCTCGATCCCGGCGACCCCTTGATCCTCTACACAGACGCCCTCGTGGAGGCTCGCGACGCCAGTGGCGAGATGGTGGATGGGCGATGGCTGATCGAGACGGCCCGCAGTCTGGTGACGCCCTCCGCGGAAGCAGTGGGCCGGGCGCTCGCCTCTGGCCTGTCTGTGCGCCGTGACGGTCCACAGGAAGACGACGAGACGATCATCGTCCTCGAGCGCCTGGCAGGGTAGTGTGGCCAGGCCATGAGCCTTGCGCCGCAGGCCTCGCGCCGGCTCGCATGTCGGATCGGCTCAGGTCCGATCCAGATCCGGCCGCCAGTGCCTGATGGCGCGCTTGATGGCATCCGCGCTCAGCGACTCGCGCGCCGCGCGCTCCAGCAGCTCCGGGAACTCCGCGTCCGGCGCGAAACGCAGCGCGATCACCTGGCGCTTCGAAAGCGCCCGGAAGGTTTCGAGCTGCTCCGGTGAGAGAAGGGCCGAGGCCCTCAACCCCATCTCCAGCTTGATGATTCGGTCCTGCAGCGCCGTGATGTAGACTCGGCTGATCAGGAGCAACACGAAGACGGTGGCGACGAGCGCGCCGAGCCCGAGGGCCAACGGGGAGCGTCCGCCGATGTCGAAGAACGAGAGCGCGAAGCACACGATGGCGACGAACAGGAGCAGGAATCCGACGCGGGTGAGCCGGGGATTGTGTCGATGGTTCTCGTAGCTCTGCATCTCAGTCTCCCCTCCGCGCCGCCCGGCGTGGGCCGTCCGTGCTAATCGGGCGGGTTGCTCAGATCTGGCGCTATCCCGTCAAGTCGATGGCGGGAGAAGCGCTCGAGTCCAGCCCCATCGGCTCCGGCGGCCTTGCGGGAGATCGCGGCTGGGCGCTCCGGGACGATACGGCAGGCGAGATACGGAGCGCAAGGCAGTGGCCGATCCTCCTCCAGTGTTCCGCGCGGTACAGGAACCCGCCCGGCGGCGCAGGCGGGCACGTGGAGATCGCGCTTCCCGACGGCACCATCATGTCGAGTGAGAGCGAGTCGATCGGCGATGCGCTCTCGGGACTCGTGGGTGCGCCCGCCTCGCTGTGGCCGCTCCGGCCCGCGACCGACAGGGATCACTACCGGCGCGCGGGGCGTGGAGCGGCCGTTGCGGCCGTGATCGGACGCTCTCGCCTGGGACGTCGGTCGCTTCAGCGCCTCCTCGAGGCGACGGGGTTCGATGAAGGGCTCCGGCGACAGTTCGGCCGCGAGGTCGGCGAGCCCCTGCCGGACTTCGGACAGCTGCCTGGCGAGCTCTTCGAGTTCGTGTCCCCGCCGGGCACCTACTTCGACGTCGCTCCACTTCATCTGCTCACGACGTCGTCCCTTGCGGCGATGTCGCGCGCGAATCCCGAGGCCGACTGGGACGTCCGGCGGTTTCGCCCGAACATTCTCGTCGAGACGGGCCGGTCACCCGCGCTCGTCGAGCCGGGCTGGTGCGGGCGGCAGGTTCGAGTCGGAGCAGTGACGCTCCGGTGCAACAGTCCCGCGCCGAGGTGCAGCGTGCCCACTCAGCCGCAGCGAGCACTTCCCCGGGACACGTCGATGCTCCGGACGATCGTTCGCGAGGGCGGGCAGAGTCTGGGAATCTACGCAGACGTGGTCTCCGGAGGCGAGATCGCCGTCGATGACCCGGTAGAACTCTGCTGAGGCGTGTGCCGCTGGGCGAGACCCCAGCTCGTCATCGGCGACGGCCGCTCCGTCATGTCGGCGATCATTTCGCGCGCGGCCTCGGTGTGCCGGCCCTGGTCGCTGTGCACGAGCGCAGGGAGGAGGTGCGCAAGCGGGAACGCCGTGCGGATGTCCAGCCAGCCGGGGGTTACACGCGCTTGCGGCGGACCGTACGTGCGATCAGGTGGTCGAGCGACATCGTGCCCGGGCCGCGCGTCAGGATGAGCGCCAGCGCGCCGCCCCAGAACAGGTGATCCGGCCACGCGTTCGGGTACACGAACGTCTGGATGACGAGCAGCATCCCGAAGAGCGGCAGCGTGGCGAGCCTGGCGCCGAGCCCGAGAAACAGCAGGATCGGCAGCGTCAGTTCCTGCACCATGGCCATGCGCGCCGCGACCTCGGGAGCCAGCAGCGGCACCTGGTATTCGTCCCGGAAGAGCAGCACGGTGAACTCCCACGACTGGTACTTGAGCAGGCCGGCCTTGAAGAACACGAGGCCCACGCCGACCCGGATCAGGAGCAGGAGCACGGACAACGGAACGCGTTCGAGCCGGGCGACAAGTGCCTCGTAGAACGTCGACGCAGGAGCAGGAACGGTGGCAGTGGCAGTGGCGGTCAGAGTCGTCATGGGGAGATCCTCAGTGAGCGGCGCGCCGCCCGACGATCAGGCCGGTTCCAGTCATGGCCGCGAACGCCGCCGCCACGTCGAAGGCGCCTTCCTCCTCCGCCGCGGCGAGGTACGCGGCGTCGAGCGTCAGGCCCTGCTGCAGGGCCTGTCGGAACGACCACGTGGGCGCGTCGAGCGCCTGGATGCGGAATTCGCCTCGCGCGCCGCGCACTTCCAGCCACGTCCGGGCCGGAGACATCGGGTACGAGGCGGGAGCAGAATCGGTGATGAAGCGTTCGAACAGATCGTGAACGGGCCAGTCTGTTCGCAGATAGAACAGTCCGGGCTGCAGCGCGACGGTGAGGTCCGGCGCCTCGTCACCGCCCAGCGTTGCGAGCCTGCCGAGATCGACAGGCACGTCGATCGCGATGGACGCCAGCCCCACGTGCCACTCGAGGACGCCGAACGGCGTGATGCAGGAGTCAGGTGGCTGGCCAAGCCTGCACGTGACGAACGCCGGAAAGCCTGCGCCGTACTCTGCGAGGCACGGCGCAGTTGGCGGATGGGCACGCACGAAGGCCTCGGCCGCGTCCGCGAGCGGACGCCCACCCACCAGCCACGCGAGCGCAGGAAAGCGCGTGAGGAGCGTCCCCACGAGACTGGCCCGGTAGTGTCGCTGGTGGATCGCCAGCCTGGCGATCGGATCCCACCCACCTGCCAGGCGCGGCAGCGCCGGCCCGGCCTCGCCAGAGACCACGGCGTCGCGAATCGCCGCCTGGGTCTCAGCCAGTGACACGGGTCCCGCTCCTCTTGGCGCCGGCGGCCACGTGGTCGGCGCGCATGGCCTCGCCGAGCAGCATCGCCAGCGCTGGCACGTCGTTGTCCCATTCGATGAGCGTCGGGACAGCCCCGAACTTCAACACCGCGCAGGCGTACAGCTCCCACGCCGCCTCGCTGACGTGGACCCCGTGCGTGTCGACGAGCAACGTGCCGCCCGGCGTGGCGAGGTCGTCTTCGGCTTCGAATCCGCCCAGGTGCAGCTCGCGCACGGCGCTGGCCGGGAACGCGTCGAGGTGTGCCCGCGGGTCGAAGCCCATGTTGCGACTGCTGACGTAGATGTTGCTGACGTCGCAGAGCAGATGACACCCGGTGCGATCGACCAGCGCGGTGAGGAACTCCGGTTCCGTCATCGTCGACGAACCGTACCCGACATAACTGGACGGGTTCTCGACGAGGAAGGGGCGTCCGAGTGCGTCCTGGACCTCGCTCACGTGTGCCGCCAGGATCTCGAGCGCCTCGTCGTCGTAGGGCAGAGGCAACAGGTCGTTCAGGTACTCACCGGGGTGCGTGGACCACGCCACGTGCCCGGAGACGAGCACCGGATCGAGCCGCTCCACGAGCGCGCGGACGCGTGCGAGATGGTGCCGGTCGATCCCCCTGGCACTGCCGACCGACACGCCGACCGTGTGGACCGACAGGGGATAGTGCGAGCCGATGTCTTCGAGAAGTTCGAGGGCATGCGGGTTCGACAGGAACGTCTCCGGGTGGATCTCGAACCACCCGGCGGCCGGACGAGTGGCCGCGACCTCAGCGAGGTGTGGCAGGCGGAGCCCGACGCCAGCGCCGGTCACGTGGCGGTGCGATGAGATCATGCGGCCACCCGTCCCTTTCGACTACTTCGCCTTGAGACTGCCGCCGACGATGCGGTCGCAGTAGCCCTGAGGCACATACAGCCAGGCCTTGGGATCGCCGTTCACCTTCGACGTCCCGGCGCAGGAGCTGTTGCCGGTGGAGGCGCAGTCGTTCTTGCCGGCCTTGGCGATGCCGTAGCATTTTTCGGCCTTGAACGAGGGTTCCTGCGACGTCGTGTTGGCCGACACGGCGAGAACGGGGCCGGCCACGGCGGTGGCCAGGGCACTTGCGAGCACGAAGCGACGGTCGATGGTCATGAGCGTGTCCTCCAGGTGAGTGGCCAGCCGCCAGCCGCCAGCCGCAAGCCGCAAGCCGCAAGCCGCAAGCCGATCGTCAATTGGTGACCAGTCTCACGACTCGTCGGAGTGTTACAGGCCTCGCACAGACGCAGGCGGCACGCGCCTTGAGACGGCTTCGTCCACGGCGTCTGCGGCATCCGCCCGATGAACGCGACCGTGCGGTTCGTCGAACGGCACGAGCGTGGCGTCGTGGTGCCTCAGGACACTGGTTTCACTTGGAGCAACGGCCTTCTCTGCTCGCGGCGACCGCGATGAACGCCGCACCGATGGTGGTCCTGGAACCCAGCCAGACGTCGAGGGGCGCCATCGATCTCGCCAGGGCCGCAAGCGGGGGATAGAACACCGAGCCGCGCACCGTCTCGACGGTGAGGCCCGCGCCCTCGACGAGCGCACATAGCTCGGCCGCTGTCGTGAAGCGAGCGGCACGCCACGTGCGCGATCCGAGCCACGCCTCGACGCGGCGTTTCGCGGCCCACAGGCTGTGCCGTCCCAGCTCGCCGATGACCAGGCGGCCTCCCGGCCGCAGCACGCGTCCGGCCTCGCCGACCGCGGCTCGACGGGCTGTCGTCAGGCACAGCACCGTCACGGCCAGGACGATGTCGAAGGCGCCGTCTCGAAGCGGCAGGTGTTCGATGCGACCCTCGATGAACGATGGGCGCCGGCCCAGGCCCGGCCCACTTCGGCCGGCCGCCACCTCGAGCGCCGAGCGATTTGCATCGAGGCCAACGACAAGGGCGCCACGCTCGGCCAGGGCCGACGCCAGCGCGCCGTCTCCGCAGCCCAGGTCGAGAACGCGCCGACCGTCAACCGGCCCGATCAGATCGAGCAGGCATGCCTCCTCGAGAGCGTCGGTGACGCGTCCCAGGCTCGACGCGCGCCACGTCTCATACGCACCGGGCCCGACGACGGTGACGGGCTCGAGATGCGGTTCACCCTCTGGGTCTGTGGGCCTCGTCATCGATGGTGAGTGCGACATGCGTATTGGACCGCCGTCTCAATCGATGCCATCATCGCCGCGTCGCATCCGGGAGGGAACCTTGCACGTCCTGATGATTCTCAACGATCCGCCGTACGGCACCGAGCGCACCTACAACGGCCTCCGGCTCGCGCTCTCGCTGGCCACGCGGCCCGACATGCGGGTCACGGTGTTCCTGATGGCCGATGCGGTCGGCGCCGCTCGCAAGGGACAGAAGACGCCGGACGGCTGCTACAACCTCTGAGCCGCCGTGAGCCGATGAGGTCAGGCCTCAATCCGACAATCGGCCTGCGGCCTGGGGCGCACGGCGCGCGGCCAGCACGGCGCAGGTCTTCAAGAACGCGTCGATCCGTACTCTCACTACCAGTGAGGTGACGGTTCGCGACGGAAACAACGATTCAGCCCGTCAGGCCGCTGGTCGGACGCCGCCCACGCCCCCTGGCGAGATACGGCAGTATGAACAAGTACGCACCGGTGAACAGGAGCAAGGCGAGCGGGAGCAGCGGCGAGTAGGTGATCCAGGCGGGAGGCTGCCCCTGCGTCATGGCCACGAAGTTGGCGATGACGGTCAACGTGAAGACGACCGACAGCCAGCGGTGCGCCTGCCGGACCCATGTGTGCCAGGGCAACGGGGACCTCCTGGGTGGCTGCGTGTGAGCCACGTATAGGCCCAGGCGCGGGCCTTGTCAAGCGCGCGGGCTGCGGAACGTGTCGATCGCGGCGCCCCATGTGGCGCCATGATCAGTGGCCGCCCTTCACGGCGCCCCCTGGACCAGCCGATTCGCGGTGGTCGCCGGATCCTGGCTCCTCGAGAGGCCGATCCGAATTCGCCGGCGGCCGCACGGTCGTCTGGCCGAAGATCGCCCGGCCGCTGCCGCCGACGATGTCCTTCCGCGGCGCCAGGTCCTCGAGGCGCACGACCCGATCCCGCCGCCGCGGCCTCCGGCTCGACTTCGTCATTACCGCTCGCCCTTGTCCCTCTCCTTTGCGGCCTTGCCGCCCTTGACCTGCTCCGCCTCCTGGACCGTCACGGCTCCCTTGGTCTTCGACAGGTCCTTGATCGCACTCTGCGTCTTCCGGTTCTCGGTGCTCATCGCCATGGTCGCTGCCTTTCTGCGCGCCCGCTGGAGCGTCCGCGGGGTCGCCTTCAAGAAGGCAACCCACGTGCCAGGGCCGACCCGTTCGAGAGGTCATGGAAACGACCGTGGAGTCTGGCCTCGGCTCACGCGATGGTCTCGCATGTGGCGCCGGAATCAGGGCCATGGCCCCGTTCCGATGCCACGGCCCGGGGTCCGACGCCGCGCGTCCGGCACGGCGCAGGCCGTGGCGTCATGGCACGGTCTTCGCTGGCGACATGGATCGGTTGAGGCACGACTGGAGGGCCCATGGAGAAGAAGTCGTCGAAAGCGCGCGCCACTGCCGGGAAGCGGGCAGCCCCGGCACGGAAGGTGACCGATCTCGCCCCATCGAAGGCGGGAGCGCAAGCGGCCAAGGGCGGGTACCTCGTGAAGTACATCGACAAGTCGAGTCCGAAGCTGTTGTAGCTCAGGGCCGCCGCGCCGACGACTCCCGCGTCATCTGCGCGAGCTTTCGATCGAGCGTGGAGCGCGAGAGTTGGAGGAGTCGCGCGGCCTGTCGCTTGCTGCCGCGCGCGATGTCCAGGACGCGCCGGATGTGGGCGTGCTCCGCCCCCCGCAGCGACAGATCGTCGACCGGTGTCCGGCGCTCTCCGTTCGCCATGGAATGGGACCTCGCGGCATCCTCACCAGCACGTGCGGCGTCGATGACGATGGCGTCGGCGGCGATCACGTCGCCCTCGGTGATCGCCACGGCGAAGTGGAGCACGTGCTGGAGTTCGCGAAGGTTGCCCGGCCAGTGGTAGGTGAAGAGCCGATCCGCAGCGGCCTGGCTCAACCCGACGATGGGCTTGTGGCTCAACCGGGACGCCGTGGCGATCTCGGTCGCGACGAGGGCGCGAAGGTCCTCCGGCCGCTCGCGCAGCGGCGGCACGGTGACGGTGATGCCGGCGATGCGCTGGAACAGGTCGTGGCGGAAGCGGCTGGCGTCCAGGTACGCCTGCAGTGGCAGGTGCGTGGCCGAGAGCGGCCGGACGTCGGCGACCAGCACGCGCTCTCCGCCCAGCCGCTCGAACTCGCCGTATTCGACAGCCCTCAGGATCTTCGCCTGAGCCGGCAGGCTCAGGTCGCCGATCTCGTCGATGAACAGCGTACCGCCGTCGGCCAGCTCGAACTTCCCTTTCACGGTCTTCTGCGCGCCGGTGAACGCGCCGCGTTCGTGGCCGAACAACTGACTGTCGAGCAGGGTCTCGCTCAGGGCGGCGCCGTTGAAGGCGACGAAGGGTCCAGCCGCCCGCGCGGACGAGTTGTGGATGGCCCGGGCGAGGAGCGTCTTGCCCGTGCCCGATTCCCCGAGCAGCAGCACCGGCAGGTCGGTCCTGGCGGCGAGGCAGGCCCGATGCAGGCAGGCCTGCATCGACGCGTCGCGACTGCCGTAGTCGTCGAGCGTCATGGTTCGCGCATCGCCGTAGCGGCCTGGCGACATGAGACACCCGCTAGCGACCGGGACCGGTCGCAAAGGCCTCGCGCACCTGACGCAGGGGCGCGAAGGCGTAGCTGGCCAGGG
Organism: uncultured Vicinamibacteraceae bacterium; assembly: GCA_964387935.1. GTDB lineage: Bacteria > Acidobacteriota > Vicinamibacteria > Vicinamibacterales > JAFNAJ01 > CAYLZN01. The sequence continues at coordinate 13,403 of CAYLZN010000007.1, forward strand.
ATCTCCGTCCCACGATGATGGAGGCGCGACCGGCCATGCCGGGCAGCAGCGGACGGCGCTGCCCGTGAACGTCCACGGCGTCCTCGTTCAGATCGGCGATCGCCAGGAACGCCGTCCCCGTCCCCGCGCCTGCGGCGGTCGGACTGATCCAGCGCAACGTGGCGTATCGCGCACCGAAACGTTCGTAGGGGAACGCTTCGTAGAGCAGCTTGACCCGCTGCCCGGGACGGACGAGGGCGAGGCCGCGCTGGGGCAGCGCGAGCTGTGCCTCGAGGCGGACCCCGGAGCAGACCACGTCGGCGACGGCGTCGCCGGCGTGCACGACGGCGCCCCGGTGCTGCACATGCATCCTGACGACCACGGCGTCGCAGGGCGCGGTGACGGCGATCGCGCGGCCGCTGGTCGACTCGGCGTCGAGCGCGCGTTTGCGCAGTTCGGCCCGCGACAGCTCCTCCTGGATGCCGCGCTCCGCCTCGGCAAAGGCGCTCCGGCGCGAGTCGGCCTCGTGAGCGAGCCGCGCCAGCGTGCTCCTGGCCTCCGCGAGGTCCGAGCGGATCTGCTCGAGTTCCAGCTCGATGCGGTCCGCCGCGAGCTTCGGTTCCGACGCCTGGATCCAGGCGCTCAGCCCCTCGCGGAAGCTCTGCTCCTGCCGCTGGACGACCTCCCGTGCCAGCGTCAGCTCCCTGGCCTTGAGCACGGCCTGACGTTCCAGGTTGTCCAGCCGTGCGATCAGCCGCAGGCGTTCCTCGTCGTCGGCCAGCCGCAGGGCCTGCTCCCGCGCACGTTCGTTGACGAGGCGTCGCGCACCGCCCTCCAGGCTGGCCGCCAGGGTCTGTCGCTCGGACCATCGGTCGGTCGCGGGTTCGGACTCGATGACGAACAGCGGGGCGCCGTCGGCGACCGCCTGGGCCTCGGTGACCAGCACGGAGGCGACGACCCCATCGTGCAGGACGCGGAGGGGATCCGCGGCGCGCCGGGCCACCAGCACGAACGAGGCGTCCACGGTGTCGGGCACCCGGACGGCGACCAGGCCGACCGCCAGCGTCGCGAAGAGCGCCAGCAGCAGCCAGGCCAGCCCGCTGGCCGCCCACGCGGCGGGTGAGGGATCGAGGTACGGCGCGGAATCGTCGACCGCCATCACCCCACCAGGCCCAGTTGCTGGCTCGCCAGGTAGTAGTAGATCCCCTGGCGGCGCATGAGATCGTCGTGCGTGCCCTGTTCCACGAGCCGGCCACGCTCCAGGACGAGAATCAGCCCGGCATGCCGCACGGTGCTGAGCCGGTGGGCGATGATGAACGTCGTGCGGCCGCGCAGGTGGGTGTCGATGTTCTGCTGCACGGCGTGTTCGGCTTCGGCGTCGAGCGCGCTGGTGGCTTCGTCGAGAATCAGCACGGCGGGGCGCCGGTAGACGGCACGCGCGATGGCGATGCGCTGCTTCTGCCCGCCCGACAGCGCGAGCCCCGTTTCGCCGATCCGGGTGTCGTAGCCGAAGGGCAGCCGCTCGATGAACTCGGCAGCGCTGGCCACGTGCGCGGCCCACCGCACGCGGTCGGGATCGGGCTCGTCGTGCCCGAACGCGATGTTCCTGGCGATCGTGTCGTCGAACATGTAGGTGTCCTGCAGCACGTAGCCGATGTGGCGCCGCAGGTGCCGGTAGTTGAGCGTCCTGAGATCGAGGCCGTCGAACAGGATGGTGCCGTCGGTGGGCTCGACGAGTCCGGCCAGGCATCGCGCCAGGGTGGACTTGCCCGAACCGCTGCGCCCGACGATCGCCACGGTCTGGCCGGCGGCGATGTCTGCCGAGATGTGCTCCAGAATCGGCGCAGCCTCGGAACCGCCGTAGCGGAAGCTCACGTGGCGGAACGTGACCCGCCCGGCCATCGATGCGAGGGGCCGCAGCCGCGCCCGGTCGTGACCCTGTTCCGGTTCGTGCTGCATGACATCGTCGAGGCGGTCGATCAGCACCCGGGCGTGCTGCAGGTTGTCCCAGATGGACAGCAGCTGCCGGAGGGGTGCGGTCGAGAGCGCGACGAGGGTGTTGAACGCGACGAGGCCGCCGATGGTCAACTGGCCCTGCAGCACCTGGTGCGCGCCGACCCAGAGAAACAGGCCGAGCCCGAGGAAGATCACCGTGTCGATCGCGCCCTCGTAGATCATCATCGTCAGGTCCGCGCGGAACAGCTTCTGCGCGAGGCCCTGGAACTGGTCGAGCATCCGCTCGCGGAACGTCACCTCCCCCCCGAGCGCCTTGACGGTCTCGATCCCCTTGATCGCGTCGATCTGGTAGGAGTAGTAGCGCCCGTAGGCATCCTCGAGCACCTGGAACACCGGCCGCAGCCAGCGCGAGGCCAGGACCATCAGGAGCGCGTAGAGCGGCGCCGTGGCCAGGAACACGGCCGTGAGGAGCGGGCTGTAGACGGCCATGAGCATCACGGTGGCCACGAGCTGGGCGACGGCCGTCACCCCGCCCGTGCCCTGCTGCACGAGGAAGCTCCGGACGTGGCGGACCCCGTCGAGGCGACGCTGCAGGTCTCCCGTCCGGCGCGCGGCGAAGTACCCCATCGGAAGGGCGAGCAGCCGCTGCGTGATGAAGTCCAGCGTGCTCGCGTCGATGCGCACGGCGGCGAAACTCAGGAGATACCGCTGGACGACCACCGCGACCGCGATGAAGAGCATCGCGCCGGCCATCGCGCCGATCAGCACGTTGAGCAGCGGGAGATCGCGGTCGACCAGGACGCGATCGACGACGACCTGTGTGAAGACGGGGAGGATCATCTGGAGCGCGCTCACGAGCACGGCGAGACCGACCGCCTGCGCGAGCAGGCGCCCGTGCGGGCGGACGTGCGGCCACACCCATGCGAGCGAGCGGCCAGCCTCGGGCGTCCGGTCGAAGGCGGCGGTGTAGTCGAAGAGCGCGGCGTACCCGCTCCACCGGCGCTCGAATTCATCGCGCGCGAGGCGGCGGTGTCCGATCGCGGGATCCGCCACGCGGACGTGCCGGCGCCCGACCCGCGTCAGGACGAGCCAGTGGTTGTGATCCCAATGGACGATCGCCGGCAGGGGCATGGAATCGAGATGGCCAGGGGAGGCCTTCACCGAGCGCGCCGCCAGGCCGAGTTCCTCGGCGGCCGCGCAGAGAGCCCGCAGGCTCGTCCCGTCGAGACCCGTGTGCGACAGCTGGCGCACCCGCGAGAGCGAGACCCGCCGGCCGAACTGCCGGGCGACCATCGCGAGACACGCGGCGCCGCAGTCCATCTCGTCGATCTGCCGGATGAACGGCACGCGGACGCCGCGGCGGCGCTTCACGAACAGGCCGCCCTCGGCGAAGGGCGCGTCGGCGGCCTCCTCGATCGGCGGCGCCTCGCGGTCCACCTGCCCGGGCGCGACGGCCGGAGGGGCCCCGGCATCGGCTGGAAGGATCTCCCGGGTCAGATCCTCGCTCACCGACGCCCGTGTCAGGTACTCGGCCTGCGACACGCGTTCCTCGAGACGCGCTCCCAGACCGGGAATCGCGGCGGCCAGCGCCTGCACGTGCTCGGCGCTCAGGGTTCGCAGTCGGCACTGGCACAGTGCCTCGGCCGTGAAGCCGCGGGGTGTCCCCCGCAGTGCCGAAGCATCCCCGAAGAACTCCCCGGCGCCGGCGAGCGTCACGAAGGCCGGACGCCCGGCCGCCGACTCGCGCACGAGCCGCAGGCTGCCGTCCTCCACCAGGAAGAGCGGGCCGGGCGGATCGCCCTGGCGGAACAGGAGAACCCCGGCATCTGCCGTGACCGTGTCGAGTTCGGCGCCGACCACCGCCAGGACGCCGTGCGGAGAGAGCTGGTCGAACGGCGGGAAGTCCGGAAAGAACCGGTGCAGCGTCTGGTGCCGGACCTGAGCCTCCAGGTAGGTGCGGAGGTCGGGATGGCTCTCCACCAGCGCGTCGAACACCCCGCGATCGAGCCGCAGGGCCAGCACGTCACTGCTCGCGCGAACGGTGAAGGGATGCGGAGCCGCCCGCAGCAGCTCCATGTGACCCAGGCTGTCACCCGGCAGCAGCACGTTCATCGGGACGGTGCTGCCGTCGAGGCCACCCTTGAGCACGCGGGCGCGGCCCGAGGCGATGACGACCAGCGCGTCTGCGGGAGAGCCCTCTTCGACAATGGTGCTGCCGAACGGAAAGGACACCGGGGCAAAACTGCGGACCACGAGCGCGCGAACGTCCGCCGGCAGGAACGCGAGAATCGGAAGCTCGTCGAGAACGCCCGTGGATCCCACAGTCGCGCCCTCCCCGCACGTGACTCACTGTTGAACGAAGCTCAAGAATAGCACGCCGGCGGGTCGGCGGCGCAGAGACGGACGGTCGCACGCTCGAAACGTGTCCAGTCGGCGGTCACCGGTACCGCAGGCCCAGGACGGCCTGATCGTCCTCCTGCGGTGCGCCGGCGGTGAACCGCGCCACGTCGTCCACGACGCCGTGCACGACCGCCTCCATCGGCTGGCCCAACCGGGTCTGCAGCGCACGCTCCAGCCCCGATCGATCGAACGTCGCGCCGTCGGCCGCCCGGGCCTCGGTGATGCCGTCGGTGTGGCAGACGAGCATGTCTCCAGCATCGAGGCGCACGGGCACGTCCACGTAGTCGACGTCGGGCGCGACGCCGAGCGCCACGCGCTTGCAGAGAACCGGCCTCGAGGTCTCCCCCGTGCGGCGCACGATGAGCGGCGGGATGTGGCCCGCGTCGCAGAGCGACACCACGCCGTGTGCCGGCTCCAGACACCCCAGGAGCGCCGTCACGAACATGTCGCGGTCGTTGTCCCGGCGCAGTTCCTGGTTGATGCGACCGGCGAGCTGGGCGGTCGATGCCGCGTCCGGCACGAGGGCGCGGAACAGCGTCTTGGCGACGGCCATGTACAGCGCGGCCGCGACGCCCTTTCCCGATACGTCGGCGACGATCAGCCAGAGCCGGCCGTTGTGGAGCACGACGTCGTAGAGGTCGCCGCCCACCGAGCGCGCGGGCTTCAGAACGGCGGCCACCTCGAGGCCGGCATGCGTCGGCATCACCCGCGGCAGCATCGCCATCTGGATGGCATGCGCCAGCGCGAGCTCGTGCTCCAGCACGCGCCGCGCGGCCGCCTCCTCGGCCAGCCCGACGTTCCGCACGCGGAGCGCGGCCGCCGACGCCAGCGACTCGAGGACCTCGAGGTCCTGCTCGTTGAACTGCCGCACCCGAGCCCGCGACGACAGCGCGATCAGGCCCAGCGTGCCGTCCGAGTCCACCAGGGGCACCGCAACCACGCTGCGGACCCCGGATGAGGCGACGCTCTCGGACCCCGCCAGCCGCTCGTCGCGGGTGGCATCGAGGACCAGGGTGGCGCGACACTTGCCAGCCACTTCCTCGACGATGCGGCGCGAGATGACGATGTCCCCGGACTGGCCCGGGAGCTGCCGGGTCGCGGCACGCGTCAGCTCCCCGCGGGCATCGCGGAGCAGGATGACACCCTGCTCGGGGCAGAGCACGGCGAAGCACCGTTCGAGAATCAGCGCCAGGAGGTCGGGGAGTGCAATCGGCGCGGCCAGCGCGCGGTGCACGTCGTTCAGCAGGGAAAGGCGTGCCGCCTGCCGGCTGCCGGGCGCCTCGGTCTCGTCCGGTCGCCCGGGCGTGGCCGGCGGATCGGCGTGTTGGGTCGCGGATCCGGCGGTGGGCGCCGGCGGGTCGAGGACGTGGATGCGCGTCCGCCCCATGCGCAGGACGTCCCCGGGCTGGAGCGGGGCCGGTCCCTCGAGCTCGCGGTCGTTCAGGAACGTGCGGTTGCGCGCGCCCACATCCTCGATCCACCACCCGTCGGGGCGACACGAGAGTCGCGCGTGCTGCCGCGACACGAGGACATCGTCGAGAACCAGGTCTGCGGTCGCCAGGCGGCCGACGACGACGCGCTCGACCGTGAGGAGCTGCTCGACCGGCTCACCCTCCGGCGGTTCCACCCGCAGGCGGAGGGCCGTCATGGACTGGTCACACGCGCCCGCGCGGTCTCGCGTCCGGACTCGATGTCGAAGAGCGGAAGGAAGCCCGCGAGCTCGAACACCTCGTGCACGGCGACGTTCAGGCCGCACAGGGCGAGTCGGCCCTGTCCCTCGCGCAGGCGGCGGGCCAGCGTGAGCATCACGCGCAGCCCGGCGCTGGTGATGAACGCGACGCCGCTGAAATCGACGAGGACCCGTCGTTCGCCCGCGTCGAGCTGCCGGTGCACGTACGATTCGAACGCGGGGGACGTCGCGCTGTCGATGCGACCGACGGGTGCGACGACCAGGACGTCCCCATCTCGACTCTCGGAAATCTCCATCGTCTCACACGGCAGGCGCGGCACGCGCAGGACCGGGAGCACGTGCCAGCCGGCGGAAGCGCTCTTTATACCCCCCACGCCACAGCCGGCACGCGATCGGGTCCCTGGCCATCAGGTTCCCGGTTTCGTCGACCGCAGAGGCCCGGCAGCCGCTGCCGCATGATCCGAAGAAGCGGCACCGGCGGCAGTCCTCGTTGCACGCGAGCAGCTCGTGCTTCCTCATGTTCGCCAGATCACGGAGGAGCGATGCGGTCCAGGCCTTCGAAAGGTCCTCCACCAGGATGTTCGGCATGCGGCTCTGCATCGGGCTGTCAACGTACCGGGGACACGGCAGCAGTGTCCCATCCGGCAGGAGGTTAGGGCTCTCCCGACAGGAACCGCAATCATAGCTCTCGGGTGTGCACCGGACCTCAGGCTCGGGCTCGGCGGGGGGGGCGTCCCTGCCGGGGAGTCGCACGAACTGCCCGAGGGCGATCTCGAAGGGCCGGCCATCCTCGAGCCACCACGCCACGAGCGGCGCAAACGCGTCGGCCTGTTCGTCCAGGGTGAGGCCCGAGGCGGTGCCCCGCCAGTTGCCCGCTTCGATGGGCGCGCCAAGGCGCCAGGCCTGGATGTCCAGGCTTCGCAACAGGTCGTAGGTCCGCCGCAGACCAGCCACGGCGGCGCGATCGACGCTCCCCGCCACGATCACCGCACACCCGTGCTGTCGCACCCTGCGGATGGCCTGGATGACCCGATCTTCCAGGCCGCGCCTGCCGCGCATGTCGTCGTGGCTGCCGCAGCCGTCGAAGCTGATCTGGAAACCCGGTGAGAAGCCGAGTTCCCTGATGCGTTCCAGGATCGTCGGGGTGATGAGCAGTCCGTTCGTGTAGATCTCGCTGATGCCGATCCTGCGCTCTGCGAGCAGCCCCATGATCTCGAGCAGATCCCGTCGCAGGAACGGCTCGCCGCCGGTCAGCGACACGCGCAGGACGTTGGCGGCTTCGAACTGATCGACGAGGCGGATCACGTCCTCGAACGCGAGCTCGCCATAGCGACCCGAGGGCGACTGCATGTAGCAGTGACGGCAGTTGAGGTTGCCCCGGCCGGTCACGCACCAGTGGATCGTGGTGAGGTGGGGATTCGGGGCCGCACGGTACCGCTGCCACGGGGCAATCGCGTCGCCGTCCTGGCACACCTCGGCAATCCCTTCGGCGATCAGGACGTCCAGCGCCGCGCGGTGCTCGGGAAGGAAGGCCAGCGAGCCGAGATCGGTCCGGCCGTCGCAGGCCTCGGCCACGTAGAACCCTTTCGCCGTCAGCTCGAACTCCTCGGCGGTGGTCCAGTTCACCGCGACCCGCGACACGTCCGTCCAGCCGCGCAGGCACCAGTGCGGCGTCAGTCTCGCAAACGTGGCTGATGCCGGCGGCAGGACGACGTTGCGGAACGCGGGTGCGGGCGACACGGGCGCGAAGGCCGGCGGGTGCCTACGGACGGAACCCGGGCATGCTGCCCTGGGCGTAGTAGCAGCAGTCCCTCATGGACCTGATGCGCCCACCCACCACGGCGGCCCCCGCCGCCGACAGGTCAGGCAGCCGCTTCACGTGCGCGCTGCGCACGCGAGACAGCTCCGAGGCCGTGAACGTGTGTCCCGCCTCTGCGGCAATCCCCAGCAGCCGTGCGGTGGCGTGCCGCTCGTCCTCCTCTGCTGCAGCCTTCAGCTTCGCCTGCAGCTTCTTGTCGGTCTCGACCTTCTCGTAGAAGGCCTTCACGTCCTTGAGCGCCATGGGTCCTCCTGTGGTGAGACGGTGTGCCCTTCGCTCGCGGGCTCTCGCGAGGCACCGAGGATCCCATAGCAACGGGCGTTCCAGGGACGCGCGGGGGGAACCGGCCGGTTTGTGCGCAGGCAGGCACGCCTGCCGCGGGCGGGCGGCTCCGTTTCGCGCGGCGCAAATCAGGACCATGGCTCTGTTTCGAAGCCAGGTGGTCGCGCACACGTGGGGCGGTTGCGTCACGGAAGCACGATGAGTCCGCGTCTGAGGGCCCGGGTCACCGCTTCAGTCCGGTCGACCGCGCCCAGCTTCTCGAGCACGTGATTGACGTGGACCTTCACCGTGCTCAGCGAGAGCCCCAGGCGCTCCGCGATCTCGTGATTGCGCAGCCCCTCCGCCATCAGCTTCAGGACCTCGCTTTCACGGCGCGTGAGTTCCGGCGCTCCAGCCGCAGCCTTCAGCTCGTCTTCCACGTCGGCCGCGATGTAGCGCTGGCCGCTGACGACCCGGCGCACCGCCGCGACCACCTCACCGCCGGACGCGCCCTTGAACAGGAGGCCGAGCGCTCCCGCGTCGAGGGCGCGTCGCATCTCTGCGTCGCCACCGTACGAGGTGATCGCGACGATCCGCGCCCCCTCATCGATGCGCCTGATCGCCCCGATCGTCTCGATCCCGCTCAGAGTGGGCAGCCGGATGTCGACGATGACGATGTCGGGGCGCAGGCGCTGGTAGTCGTCGATGCCCGTGCGGCCGTCCGCGGCTTCGCCGACCACCAGGCATTCGCCGCTCAGTTCGAGAATCGTGCGAAGCCCCTCCCGCACCACGGGGTGGTCGTCGATGACCAGGACGCGGATGGGTCTGGCGGCGCTCACGGGTCCCCCGCGCACTCGTGTCTCGGGAAGAAGGCGGCGACGGTGGTCCCGCTGCCCTGCCGGCTCAGGACCTCGAACGTCCCGCGCTGCTCTGCCACGCGCTCGGCCATGCCCGCCAGGCCAAACCCCTCGAGCGAGTCCCGCGCGACGGCAGATGGCTCGAACCCTCGTCCGTCGTCGCTGATGGTCACACGCAGTCCGTGCCGCTCGAAGGTGATGACGATGTCGACCGTCTTCGCGTGGCCGTGACGAAGCGCGTTGGTGACCGCCTCCTGGCCGATGCGCACGAGTGTATGCTCGACATCCGCGCGGACGGCGAACGGCTCGCCGTGCGTGCGGGCCTGCAGCCGCACCCCCGTCCCTTCGACCATCCCCGCGACGCTCTCGATCACGGCTGCGTCCAGAGGGGTGTGCGTCGGCGCCTGCGGCGCGTGCCCTCGCTGCAGGCTGCGAAGGATGACGCGTGTCTCCTCGATGCCTTGCCGCGCCAGCCGGCTCGCCCGGTCGATGTAGGCGCCGCACGAGCCGTCTCCCCGCGCAAGGGTCTGGGACGCGGCATCGAGCTGCAGGGCGACACCCGTCATGATCTGCGAGACGTGATCGTGAATCTCGTGCGACAGGTGCGCGCGCTCGGCGAACACCGCGTTGCGCAGGCGCAGGTCGCGCACCCTCAACGAATGGAGCGCAAATCCCAGACCGACGGTCAGGAGCGCGGCCGTGCCGTAGAACCACGTGGTCTGGTAGAAGAACGGGCGCACCGTGAACGTCCACTGGTGTCCCTTCTCGTTCCACACACCATCGTTGTTGCTGGCGATCACGTGGAAGGTGTAGGTTCCCGGTGCGAGGTTCGTGTACGAGATCCGGCGCTGCGACCCGCCATCCACCCACGCGGTGTCGAACCCGGACAGCCTGTGCCGGAACCGGACTTTCTCCGGGGCGACGAGGCTGAGCGCCGTGTAGGCGAGCTCGACTCTCCTCGTCCCGGCAGGCAGTCGCCCCCTCTCGGACAGCGGCATCACCTGACCGTCGGCCTCCACGGTCTCGATCCACACGGGGGGCGGGACCCCGTTGGGGTGGTGAACACGACGCGGGTCGATGACCGCAAGGCCCTTTTCGGTCGGAAACCAGAGCCGCCCGTCGCGCCCGCGCCAGGCCGACGGCTGATATCCGCCACTGCATTGCGCGCTCTCCATGCCGTCCGCGCGGCCGTAGGCCGTGCAGGAGACCGACGTCCGGACCCCGCGTGCCACGGCTTCCAGGTCCTCCTTGGACACGTGGAAGATGCCACGCCTCGAGCTCATCCAGAGGTTCCCGGCCCTGTCGTCGAGAATGCTGAGCACCTGGTCATCGCACAGACCCTGTGCCGGACCGTAGTTGGTGAAGCGGCCCCCTTCGAAGCGTGCCAGCCCTCCGCGCGACGTGCCGACCCACAGTGGGCCGTTCGGCTCGCGGTGCAGCGCCCTGATCCGGTCGGACTGCAGACCCTGTGCGGTCGTGTAGAGCGCCAGCGGCCTCTCGCGAAACCGGACCAGCCCTCGCGGTGTGCCGAGCCACAGCCCCCCTTCTCCGTCGCCGACGATGGTCCGCACGGCGCGACTCGGCAGGCCGTTCTCGGTCGTCCACTGCGTGCTCTCTCCAGCTCGCAGGCGATACAGGCCATCGTCTGTCGTGCCCACCCACAGCGCGCCCTCGGCGTCCTCGTAGAAGCTGGCCGCCGCCCCGCGGAACGGCAACGACCGTACCCGCCCGTGCTCCAGCCGGTGCAGCGTGTTGCTGGCGCGCGGCCCGAACCAGAGGCGTCCCAGGCGATCCTCGAACAGCGCCCCGATCGCGTCCGAGCTCAAGCCGTCGCGGACTCCGAACGAGTCGAGTTGGCCGCCCGCGAGCCGCCCCAGGCCGCCACCGGCCATCCCGAACCACAGGCCACCCTGGCGATCCTCGAGGACCGTCAGCACGCTCGGATGTCGGAGCTCGTGGCCGACGGATTCGGCCCGGCTGGCCGTCAGGCGCACGAGTCCGTCATATCGGGTACCCACCCAGACACTGCCCTCGCGGTCCTCGAAGAGCGACACGATGAACCCCGACAGCCCGTGTTGCGTCAACGCGTGTTCCAGGGTGCTCTCGTTCGCCCTCCTGAGTCCATCATCGCTCGCGACCCAGACGGTTCCTCGCCGATCCTCGAGCACGCTCCGAATCGGCACGTCTTCTCCGATTCGCTCTGCGCGAGCCTGCCGGACTCTGAAGAGCCCGTCGTGCGTGGTGCCGATGTAGAGCGTCCCGTCCGAGCCGCGCGAGATGACGTTGATCGTCGGGCGCCCCAGGCCGAGCGAGACACCCGCCGCCGAGTACTCGCCCTGCTTGTACACGTACAGCCCATCGGAGGTGCCGAGCCACACGCGTCCGTCGTCGTCCTCACGAATGGCGTAGACGTCGACGGCAGCGAGAATCGGGGGGCCCGCCAGGAAGCGGCCGTCCTTCAGACGGCCGACGCCCCGGTCCGTCGCGATCCACAGCGTGCCATCGTGCGATTCGTGCAAGGTCCGTACAGAGGCGGACGGCACGTCGATGTCGTGGAACCTGCCGCCGGAAAACCGCTTGAGTCCAGCGTCCGTGAAGCCCACCCAGAGGCTGCCATCCGCGGCGGCGCACAGCGCATTGATGGCGTCCGATGACCAGTCGGGCCGGGTTCGCTGGTCGTAGACCACGAAGCGGACTCCGTCGAAGCGGGCGAGACCCTCACGCGTCCCGATCCAGAGATACCCGTCGACCGTCTGCGCCAGGGCCGTGACGGAACCGGCTGGCAGTCCGTCATCGGTCGTCCAGGCACGAACACTCAACCCGGCCGCCGGCGTGATCACCACGCGGGTCGACGCGTGTGCCGAGGCGGCGATGCAGAGCAGGGCCAGCGACGCACGCAGGGTCAGTCCCGCGCAGCCGCCGGGCGAGACGCCGGTCGAACCCCGGCCCGTGGTGGCGTCATTCCACGGTCGGACGGGCCGTGGCACGGCTGCCCGCATGCGCTGATCCTAGCGCGACTTCGGGGTTCTACACCTTTCGGCCGATTGGCACGCCTCTGCGGCCGTCCGTAGGATCGGTCAGATTGGGCGCCAACACATGGGCCCTTCCGAGGATTCGTGTGAAAGGGATTCCCGCAATCGAACCCGTCCTGATCTTCTTCCGCACCGGCCCCGATCGGCCCTTGCTCCGCGATCCCGCCGAAATCCACCGGGCCTACGAGTTCCGACGCTGGAGTGTGCTCATCTCGCTCGTCCTCGGCTACGGGTTCTTCTACACCTGTCGCCTCGGTCTCTCGGTGGCGAAGCAGCCGATGCTCGACGCGGGAGTCGTGAGCGTCGCGCAGCTCGGGGTCATCGGCTCGGCGCTGCTCTACGTGTACGCGGTGGGCAAGTTCGTCAACGGCGTGCTGTCCGACCGCGCCAACGTGCGGCGGTTCATGTCGATCGCGCTGCTGTGCTCGGCGGTCGTGAACATCGTGTTCGGCAATACCACGATGTTCTTCGGCTTCGTGCTGCTGTGGGCGCTGAACGGCTGGTTCCAGTCGATCGGGTCGGCACCGAGCGTGGTCTCGATCTGCCAGTGGTTCAGCAACAAGGAGCGCGGTACCCGCTACGGCATCTGGGCTGGCGCCCACAACATCGGCGAGGGACTCACCTTCGTTGGCACCGCGTGGCTCGTGAGCCACTTCGGGTGGCGCGGCGGGTTCATCGGTCCCGGGATCATCTGTGTCCTCGTGGCCCTGGTGCTCTATCGGACACTCGCCGATCGCCCGCAGACCTACGGCCTGCCTCACGTGGCCGACTACCGCCAGGACTACTCGGCGGGACCACCGAAGACCGGCAACGTGTGGCAGCTCCAGAAGGTCGTGCTGCGCAACCCTGTCGTGTGGCTGCTCGGCTGCAGCAGCGCCCTGATGTACGTGGCGCGGTACGCCGTCAACAGCTGGGCGGTGCTGTTCCTCCAGGAAGCAAAGGGCTACTCGCTCGTCGGTGCCGGGGCCGTCATGGGCGCGTACCCGATTGCCGGCTTCATCGGGGCGTCGGCCTCGGGGTGGATGTCGGACCGCTTCTTCGGCTCGCGCCGGCACGTCCCGACCTTGTTCTACGGATGCCTCCAGACGGGCGCGCTCGTCCTGCTCTGGATGACGCCGCCCGGATACCGAGGGCTGGACGTGATCGCCATGGCGATGTTCGGCTTCGGAGTTGGAGGCCTGATCGTGTTCCTCGCCGGTCTCACGGCGATCGATCTCACGCCGAAGGCGACCGCGGGCGCGGTGAAGGGGCTCATCGGCCTGTTCAGCTACCTGGGGGCGGCCACGCAGGACTGGATCAGCGGGCTGCTGATCGGCCGAACCGTCGCGGGCGCCCCCGGCGCCTACCACTTCGATCAGGCGTTCGCGTTCTGGATTGGCGCGTCGGCGCTGTCGGCGCTCCTCCCGCTGACGCTGTGGAACAAGAAACCGCAGGAGTGAGAATGAAGTGCCCTGTGCTCGTCCTGTTCCTGCTCGCCGCGGCGCCGCTGGGCGGCCAGGCGCCTGCGCCCGCACCTGCTCCTGCACCGCTCGAGCCGCTCGCCACGCCGGGATGGCGGTTCGAGGAGTTGCACCGCTTCAAGGCACCCGAGGCGCGGCAGGGCGTCGCCGTTGACGACGAGTTCTTCTACGCGATCGCAAACCGCGCGATTGGCAAGTACCGCATCGACACCGGGGAGCGCGTTGGCGGCTGGCAGGATCGCGACGGGGGACCGTTCATCCACCTGAACGCCGCCCTCGTGCGCGACGGGCGCCTCCTCGCCATCCACTCCAACTACCCCGGCGTCCCGATGCTCAGCTCGCTCGAGATCTTCGATCCCGCCACCCTCGCGCACGTGGCGACCCACAGCTTCGGCCGCATGGACGGGTCGTTCACGTGGCTGGACCGGCACGAGGCCCGTTGGATCGCGTGCTTCGTCCACTATGGCGAACGCGGCGCCGAACCGAATCGCGACTCGAGCTGGACGCAGATCCTCGAGCTCGACGACCAGTGGCGGAGAACGGCGGGGTGGGCGCTGCCGGCGGACCTCATCGCACGGTTCGGCGGCCGAGGCTTCAGCGCGTCGGGCGGCGCGTTCGGACCCGGGGGCCTGCTGTACGTGACAGGACACGACAACCCCGAGATGTACGTCCTCGAGTTCCCGACCGCGGGCTCCGTCATGCGGTGGGTCGCCACGTTCCCCATCCCGGCCGAGGGGCAGGCGTTCGCCTTCCACCCGACGGAACCGGACCTCCTCTACGTCGTCCTCCGGCGCACGGGCGAGGTGATCGCGGGTCGCGTGCACCGTCCGTCACGAGGGAGACCGCAGTGAGGCCCTGGTACTGGAGCGTCGCCGTGCTCTTCCTGGCCGGGCCCGTATCCTGGGGCGCCGATCAGACGATGGCGTCGGCCTGGCCGGAATGGAGCGTGGTCTTCGTCGCCCATCGAGGTGGCATCGTTCCAGGGTACCCGGAGAACACGCTGGCCGCGTTCCGCCAGGCGATCCAGCAGGGCGCGGAGGTCATCGAGATCGACCTGCGCGGCACCAGGGACGGCGAGATCGTCGTCATCCACGACGAGACGCTCGACCGGACCACGAATGGCAAGGGCCCGGTATCGGATCGAACCCTGTCGGAACTGAGACAGCTCGATGCCGGCCAGGGCGAGCGCATTCCGACGTACGAGGAACTGCTGCGACTCGTCGATGACACGGGCGTCCAGCTCCTGCTCGACATCAAACAGAGCCCGGTCCTCGACAGGCGCAAGGTGGTCCGCCTCACCAGGCAGTACCACGCCACCCTGAATGTCATCGTCGGCCCCCGCAGCGTCGAGGACCTTCGAGCGTTTCGAGCCCTCGACCCGAACCTCCGCACGCTCGGCTTCATCGAGACCGTCGAGGACATCGAGCCGTTCGTGCAGGCGGGCGTGGACATGATCCGGCTGTGGCCTGAGTGGATCGACGGGGATCCGGACCTCGTGAAGAAGGTCCAGCGCCTCGGAAGGCCGGTGTGGACGACGGCCGGGGCCATGCGGCGCCAGGAACTGGAGAGACTCGTCAAGCTTGGAGTCAACGGGATTCTCTCCGATCTGCCGGCTGAGATGAGCGCGCTCCGGGCCGCGATGGCGAAGGCCCGCGACGGGGCGCCGTGACCCGCGGGAGGGTATTCGTATGAAAAGTGGGGCGTTCGGTGTGGCACTCCTGGTGTTCCTCCCCGTGCTCGCCTCCGCGCAGGAGGCGACCGGCCGGTTGTCGGGCACCGTGACTGACCAGCAGGGTGGCGTGCTGCCCGGGGCGGTGGTGACCGTCCGGCTGGCCACCCAGAGCATCGCGGAACTCGTCACGGGCGAAGACGGGCGGTTCACCGTCGACGTGCGTCCCGGCGGGCCCTACGTGGTGATCGTGCAGATGTCCGGATTCGCCCTGCAGGAACACCGCGACCTGTTCGTCTCACGCGGGCAGGACGTGCGCGTCGACGTCCAGTTGCAGATCGCCGGGCTCATGGACACGGTCACGGTCACGGCCGGCGCGGCGCTCGCGCGCGACGAGAAGCGCGTCGCCCCGATGATCCTCGACGTCGTCTCGGCCGACTCGGTGGGGCGGTTCCCGGACTCGAACGCGGCCGAGGCGCTGCGGCGCATCCCGGGCGTGTCGCTCGAGATCGACCAGGGCGAGGGGCGGTTCGTGGTCGTCCGCGGCGTCGACGCGAGCCTCAACAACGTGACGCTGAACGGGCAGATCGTGGGCACCCCGGCCGAGTTCGGAACGCGGGGCGTGTCGATGGATTCGGTGCCGGCCGATCTCATTTCCCGCCTCGAGGTGGTGAAGGCGGTGACGCCCGACATGGATGCCAACGCGATTGGTGCGTCGATCAACATTGCGACGATGGGCGCGTTCGATCTCCCGGGAGGGTTCCTGTTCGGGACCCTGCGATCGGGCTACAACGGGATGAGCGGGCGGGCCCCGTTCAACGCCACCGCGTCCTACGGCCGCGGGCTCGGCGCCGCGCGGCGGTGGGGCTTCGTGATCGGCGGGAGCTACTCGAACCGGCGGTACGATACGGAGCTCTTCCGCGCGGCCAACGGGTCGTGGACGAAGTTCAACGGCTACTTCGTCCCGCAGACGCAGGGGCAGTTCCTCTACGACATCGAGCGGCGTCGGCAGGGCATCAACGGCGCGCTCGAATTCAGGCCGAAGACCGGGCACGCGCTCGCGTTCCGCGTGAACCACAATCTCTTCCAGGACACGGAGGGCCGGCAACAAGTCGAGTTCGACTTCACGCGCGGCACCCTGTCCAACCAGACACCCACGAGCGGGAACTTCAGCCAGGGCCGCGCGTCGCGCGAGTACCGCGACTACCGGCAGCGGCACCTGATCAACGCCGCCATGCTCGTGGGCACGCACGAGGCGGGAACGTCGCTGGTCGACTGGAGCGTCGGCGCGAGCCGTGGGCAGCGGAAGACACCGTTCCGCGTCGATTGGGAGTTCCGGTCCTCCGCGTCCGCGTTTCCCAACCGCTACGACGTGTCGGTGCCCACGCTGCCGATCGTGACGCCGAACGACGCCTACTTCCAGGCGAGCGCGTACCCGTTCCGCCGCGTGCGGTACCGCGACGACATCGAGCGCGAGGATGTGTACAGCGGCGAGGTGAACCTCAAGCGTGCGGCCGACGTCGCCGGGCGCACCGGCTACTGGAAGGTGGGCGCCAAGTTCGTCGGCCGCGACAAGCTCCAGGACCGGACCAACGACAACTACGTCCCGGGATCGCCCAACTTCACGCTGGCCGACTACGGTCTCGGCGGGGTGGGCCCGGACGACTTCTTCCGGGGGACCTTCCGGTTCGGGCCCACGCTGAACCTCCAGGCGCTGAAGGACTTCTTCGACCAGAACCCGAACAGATTCGTCCGCGACGCCGTCTCGACCGCCCAGAACTCCCTGGAGCAGGACTTCACCGCGAGCGAGACGGTGTACGCCGGCTATGGCATGGTCGGGATCGACCTGACCTCGAAGGCGAACGTACTCCTCGGCGTCCGCGTCGAGACGACTCGGGGCGACTACTCGGCCAAGCAACTGGTGTTCGCCAACGGCACGTTCACGGGTCGATTCAACCCGGTCACCGGCAGCACCGACTACACCGACGTGCTGCCCGGCGTGCACGTCACCTACTCGCTGACACCAAGGCTGATCGTCCGCGCCGCCTGGACCAACACGCTCGGTCGCCCCGCCTACGCCGACCTGGCGCCGATCAGTGCCCTCGACGAGGTGCAGGAGAGCGACGGCTCCTGGATCGGATCGTTGTCGGAGGGCAACTCCGGGCTGAAACCGTACGAGTCGATGAACATCGACGTTTCGCTCGAGTACTATCTGCCCTCGGGCCTCCTGTCCGTGGCGCCGTTCTACAAGCAGATCGACAACCCGATCTATGACCGCAGCACCATCGAGACCAACGTCGTCTACAACAACAAGACGTACTCCAGGTTCTCGACGAACAGGCCGGAAAACGCCGACACGGGTCACATCGGCGGCATCGAGCTGAACTACCAGCAGACCTACGCGAAGCTGCCGGCGCCCTTCAACGGCCTCGGCACGAACGTGAACTTCACCTTCGTCGACTCATCGGTGACCATCTTCGGGCGCGACGAGGAGGTGCCGTTCTTCAAGCAGTCGGGCCAGGTCGGGAACGTGGCGGTCGTGTACCAGAAGCACGGGCTGGAAGCGCAGGTGTCGCTGTCGTACGAGAGCCCGTCGCTCGGCTCCGTCGGGCTGGACGCCGACGCCGACAACTACGGCGACTGGTACAGCCGCTGGGACGCCAAGGCCAGCTTCCCGCTCGGCGTGCGGTTCCTCCGGGGCGTCGTGGAGCTGCGCAACCTGAGCGACACCGCGCGGCGCCGGTACGCGGGCGTGAGCGACCGGCGTGTCCAGGAGGAGATCTACGGGCGGGATCTCTACGCCGGCATCGACTGGCGTTTCTGATGCGCTGCCCTGTCGTCCCCCGTCTTCTCCTGATCGCGGTCCTCCTTGCGGGTACTGGGCCGGACGTCGGCGACGTACGCGCGAAGAGCGCCGCCGGGACCGGGGCGGCGGCGGTCGCCACCCGGCACGTCGTGCTCGTCTCGATCGACGGGTTCGCCGCGTATCACCTCGACAATCCGTCGATCGAGCTCCCCCACATCCGGGCGCTCGTGGCCGCAGGTACGCGCGCTGCGAGCAGCGAGACGGTATTCCCGAGCGTCACGCACCCGTCGCACACGTCCCTCATCACCGGCGTGACGCCGCGCGAGCACGGCGTCGTCGACAACACCGTTCGTGACCGCGACACGGGCGCGCGCTTCCACATCACCAACCTGCCGCGCCGCGAGTCGGTCCGGGTGCCCACGCTGTTCGACGCCGTGCGCAGCGGAGGCGGCCGGACGGCCTCCTTCTTCTGGCCGGAGACGAAGGACGACCCCTCGATCGACGACAACCTCGCCGAGGCCTTCGCCGTAGGAGGACCGGACCCGCGTGAAGTGACGCCCGGATTGCTCGACGAACTGCGGAAGGCCGGGGTGCCCATCGACGCGTTCTACACGCTCTACGACAACCCGTTCACGCAGGGTGCGGCCGACATCGCCCTGACCCGTGCCGCGGCGCACGTGTTCAGGACGCGAAGGCCTGCGTTGACCGCCCTGCACCTGCTCGTCACCGACAAGGTGCAGCACGAGTTCGGCCCCGGTCATGCGCTCACGGCGGCGGCTTTCATGAGCGCCGACCACTGCGTCGGCCTGCTCCGCCAGGCCGCAGAGGACGCAGGCGTCATCGACCGCACGACGTTCGTCATCGCCGGCGACCACGGGTTCGTGACCGTTCGCGACGAGATGAACCTGGCGCCACTGCTCGAGGAGCCTGCGCTCGAGACCCATGTCCGCTGGACGGCGCAGCGCTGGTTCGTCGCCGGCGAACTGCTGCCCACCTTCGATCGTGAGCGGCACGGCCCCGCGCTCGATCGCGTGCTGGCGCGCCTGGCCGCTGCGCCGGGCATCGTCCGCGTCGTCGGTCCGGGCGAGTTCGAGACGCTCGGCTACCCCGAGTACGCGGACAACCGGTTCGTGCCCGGACACTACCTGATTGCCGCCAGCATCGACCGGCGACTGGTCCTCGAGTGGGAGTCGAACGACACGGCTCCGCGCCCGCGCACGCGGCCGTATCACGGCCATGGCTATTTCCCGGATCACCCGAGCATGTTCCCGGGCCTGGTGCTCTCCGGGGCCGGGATCGCACCGGGGCGAACGATGGGGCACGTGCGCAACATCGACGTGGCGCCGACGATCGCGGCCCTGCTCGGCGTCGCCTTTCCGAGCGCGAAGGGCCGCGTGCTGCACGAGGCGCTCCGCACGGCACCATCCCGCCGACCGGGATAGAGCGCCGCTGGGAGCGGCTACTGCGATCGCCTGCCGGGCAGATCGAAGGGACGACCTATACTGTCCACCTCGTGGAGGGCGCGGTGCGCGATGCCCCGACTGCCCGCACGTCCGTGGACGACCGGCTCGTCGGGTGGTCCACGAACAAGAAGGAGGATCAAGATGCCGGAACCGACACCGGCCGATCGCCTTGGCACTGACGAAGCCGTCGTGTTCACAGCCAGCCGCGATCTCAAGCCGCTGCTCCGGGCCCTGCAGACCAGCCGGCCGGGCAGTTTCGAGTGGAGCGTGCATGACCGACCAGGTGACCGACGCGAGCGAGCGTGACGCGCTCATCAGGGGAGTGCAGGCGCTCTGAACACCGGCTGGGGCCGGGCGGCTCGGCCGGGCCGTAACGAATCGGCCGCCGGGCAGACCATGCGCCAGGACATTCGGAACCTCACGCATGGCTCGCATCATTCGCGCTCTCCTGGCACTCGTCGCCATCCTGGCCGTCGTCCTCGCGCTGGGCAGTCGTAGCGTCGCGGCACGTGTCCTCGTCGATGCCGTGGCGTTCGTCCGCAACGCCGGCCCGGCCGGCGTGCTCCTGTTCGCCCTCGCCTACGTCGTCAGCACCGTCGCGCTGTTGCCAGGCGTGCTGCTGACCCTGGCGGCCGGATTCCTCTACGGCCCTGTCGTGGGCACGCTCATCGTGTCGCCCGTCAGCGTGCTGGCCGCGACGTGTTCGTTCCTGCTGGGACGGACGGTGGCGCGCGACTGGATCGGCCGGCGCGTGGCCACGCAGCCACGGTTCGCCGCCGTGGACGAGGCGGTCGGTCGGGAGGGCTTCAAGATCGTGGCCCTGCTGCGGCTCTCGCCACTCTTCCCGTTCAACCTGCTGAATTACGCGCTGGGCCTGACGAAGGTCCGCCTTCGCGACTTCGTGCTGGCCTCATGGATCGGCATGCTGCCCGGGACGGCCCTCTACGTCTACCTGGGTTCGCTGGTGACGAGCGTCGGCGACCTGCTGGCCGGGTCAGCCACGGGCCGCGCCGCCGGGACCGGAGCCGCGACCTGGCTGTACTGGGTCGGCCTCGCCGCCACGGGAGCCGTCGCCGTCCTCATCACCCGGACCGCCCGGCAGTCCCTGGCCGCGGCGCTCGAACCCCACGCCTCCACGCAGGCCTGAACGATGCAGGAGTCCCCCAGCATGAACGTCGCCGACAGCGATCCGACCACGCGTGTGACGCCCGACGATGTGCACAATCGGGCGCTCGTCTCGGCCGTTCATCCGCCGGGCTGGGTGAACCCACGGCCTGCGGGCCGTTACAACCTCGTCGTGATCGGGGCCGGCACGGCGGGGCTGGTCTCGGCGGCGGGCGCGGCCGGGCTGGGCGCGAGGGTGGCGCTCGTCGAGCGGCACCTGCTGGGCGGGGATTGCCTGAACTACGGCTGCGTGCCGTCGAAGGCGCTCCTGCGCGCGGCCCATGCCGCGCACGACGTGCGCACCGCCGGAGAGTTCGGCGTGCGCGTCAGCGGCGAGGTCGAAGCGGACTTCGGCGCGGCCATGGAACGCCTGCGTCGCCTGCGCGCCGGCATCGCGCCGCACGATTCCGCTGCGCGCTTCTCGGGCCTTGGCATCGACGTGTTCCTCGGGGACGCCAGATTCGTCGGCCCCGATGCCATCGAGGTCGCGGGCGAGCGTCTTCCCTTCGCCCGCGCGATCCTCGCCACAGGCGCCCGGGCGGCGGCCCTTCCCGTGCCCGGGCTCGAGGAAACGGGCTACCTGACCAACGAAACGGTCTTTTCGTTGACCGAACGGCCGGCCCGTCTCGTCGTCATCGGTGCGGGGCCGATCGGCTGCGAAATGGCCCAGGCGTTCGCTCGGCTCGGCTCGCGGGTCACCATCGTCAGCCTCGACAGGCAGTTGCTGCCCAGGGAGGACACGGACGCAGGCGGCCTGCTCACGAGGGTGTTCGAGCGCGAAGGCATCGGTCTGCGGCTGGGTGCCACGCTGAAGCGGGCGGTCCGGACGCCGGGTGGCCGACAGATCACGATCGAGCGGGACGGACTGGAAGAGATGCTCGAAGCCGAGCAGATCCTCGTCGCCGTGGGGCGCGCGGCGAACGTGGAGGGTCTCGGGCTCGAGACGGCCGGCGTGGCGTTCACCCGGGCCGGGGTGACGGTGGACGACTTCCTGCGTACGAGCAACCCTCGCGTGTACGCGGCCGGCGACATCTGCACGCCGTACAAGTTCACCCACGCAGCCGATGCGATGGCGCGGATGGCCATCCAGAACGCGCTGTTCTTCGGCCGCAGGCGCGTCTCGTCGCTCGTGATTCCGTGGAGCACCTACACGGACCCGGAGATTGCGCACGTGGGCATCGGTGCGGAAGAGGCCGCGCGATCCGGCGGGCGGGTCGTGACCCTGCAGATCCCCCTGCAGGAGGTGGACCGGTCCGTGCTCGACGGGGAGACCGAAGGGTTCGCACGGGCCCACGTCGACGCGCGGACCGGCCGGCTCGTCGGCGCCACCATCGTGTCGCGCCACGCGGGTAGTCTGATCGGGGAGCTGTCACTCGCGATGACGGCAGGACTGAAGATGGACGTCCTGTCGCGCACGATCCATCCTTACCCGACCGTCGGCGAGGTGAGCCGGAAGCTGGGCGACGCGTGGATGCGACGCAAGCTGACGCCACGCGTGAAGGGCCTGCTCTCGATGATCCTGTCGTGGCGTCGATGAGGTCGAAGGGCCTCGTCGCCGCGGCAGGTGTGGTCATGGCGCCGGCGTGGTCGCCAGTGACACCGCGATGCCCGTCGCGAAGATGATCGGGATGCCGTACATCGCCCACGGCCACGTGTATCCGCCGGCCTCGCCGACGAGGACGAAGGCGCCGATGCCCCAGAGAATGCCCACGATCACGCTGGCCCACGCGCCCGCCACCGTCGCCGGGGGCCAGTGGAAGCCGGCCAGCAGGGCGAACGACAGGGCGACGACGGGGATGTTCGCGAGAATCAGCCGATCGAGGATGTCGTCGACGAGGAAGACCGCGCCGAGCCAGTGCAGCAGGGCGAAGCCGGCGATGACCCGCCGCTGCACGTGCACGTGCCGCGCGTCGCGCCACCCGAAGTCGGCCGCGACCATGGCCCCCATCGCCGTCCATACCCCGGCCAGCGTCGTCAGCGCGGCGGCGAACAGCAGGCCGAAGGCGGCGCCGCGGGCACCGCGTGGCAGCCAGGCGGTGATCATCACGGGCACCGCCGTCTGCGGGTCGGTGAGACCGCGTTCGACGACGCGGAGGTGCGCCGCGGCCAGGGTCAGGCCCGCATACAGGGCGAAGACGAGCACGGCCGCCCACGCCACGGCGCGGAACGCCGTGCGCTCGTCGCGCGCGGCGAAGATCTTCTGGCCGTACCAGGGCGCGGCGATGTAGGTGACGCAGGTCAGCGCGATCAGCGTGGAGACGAACCGGAACGGGAGCGCGGGATGCGACCACTGCCCCACCGGATCGACGCGCAGTTGCGAGGCGTCGAAGGCCGCGGCGAGCCCGCCCGCAGGCCCGCTGACCCACAGGCCGGCGCCGAGAAGGAGCGGCACGAGCACCAGCGTGAGCACGAAGCTGACCACGTCGCTGCGCACGACCGTAACGAGCCCGCCCGGCAGCGTGACAGCCAGCACGACGAGCGTGAGCAGCGCACTGGCGGCCCACGGCGGCACCCAGGGCACGAACGGCCCGAACAGCAGCCCGAGGGACTTCACGTAGGTCGCGCCGAAGCCCACCATCGAGGACAGGAGCAGGAGCGAGGCCAGCCGGCCCAGGGCCGGTGAGTAGCGGCTGGCGAAGAGCTCGGCCACCGACAGCCGGTCGAACCGCTTCCACGCCCGAGCCACGGTCATCGTGTAGAAGAGCAACCCGACGAGGAACACCAGCGGCAGGGCCAGGGCCATCGGTCCGGCCCGGTAGCCGGCCGCACTGAAGGCGAGCAGGGTGCTCGTGTTGAACTCCGTCATCACGAGCGTCGCCACGAGCGGAAAGAGCGACAGACGTCGGTCGGCGACCAGGAAATCCTCGTCGTCGCGCGGGCGGTACGCGGTGACGCTCAGCAAGAGCCCGATGACCGTAACGAAACCGATCACGTCCAGGACTGGACTCATGTCACGCTCGTCCAGGGGTGCAGCAGACACATGTTCGACGACGCCTTCCGTCCGTACTTCGCGCGGCTGGCCGCGCCCATCGGCCGCGCGCTGGTGTCATGGGGAATCACGCCGTCACGAGTCTCGTGGGCGGGTTTCACCCTCGCCGTGGCGGGCGCCGGAGCCATCGCGGCCGGCCACTCGGTGCTCGGCCTGACACTGTGGCTGCTCAGCCGGATCGCTGATGGTCTCGACGGGATCGTCGCCCGCCAGGGAGGGTGGCAGAGTGCGTTCGGGGGGTATCTCGACATCACGCTCGACATGGCGGCCTATTCGCTGATGGTCCTGGCGTTCGCCTCCCGGCACCCAGAACAGGCCCTCCTCTGGGAGACCGTGCTGGCCGGCTATGTGCTCGCCATCACCAGCACGCTCGCGCTCTCGGCCGCCGCGGAGCGCGTGGAGCGAACGGTCGCGCCTGGCGATCGCACCTTCCAGTTCACCCGCGGGCTCGCGGAGGCTGGCGAAACGAGTCTCGTCTACACCCTCTGGGTCGCGTTCCCCTCGCACATCGCGCTCGTGGGCTGGCTCTGGTGCGGGCTGCTGCTGGCGACAGCGGTGCAACGCTCGTGGCTCGCGTGGCAGTACCTGCCTCACGATCCCGGCCGGCGGCCGGGGCGATCGGGCTGATCTCGCCGTCAGCGCCCCCCTGCCCGCTCCCGGTCCAGCGTGCCGACGGTGAAGGTCCACGACAGGGGAATGGAGACCGGGTTGTAGCAGATCCTGTCGTCACACGCCTGGTACTCGAGGCGCCCGGACACGGTAACCGACGCGCGCGGCGCCGACGCCGCCTTCGGCGACGGATCGAGCAGCAACTCGCGCGAGAGCCGGAAGGGACGCATGTAGACGGGCACCCGTTCGTTCAACGGCGCGAAGAAGTAGGTCTCTGACGGCGGGTAGCTCGTCTCGAGTACCTGCACGCCTGGCGTCTCGTCGATCGCCAGGCGCACCACGCGATAGTTGGTCGCTCCGGGCGCGTAGACGTGCATGCCTGCGCCCGGCGTGACGTCCACCACGAGCGAGACGTGGCGCCCGGGAACGAGGACCTCGTCACTCGCCCACGCCCGCAGCCGCAGGTGGGCCGTTTCCGCCGTGGTGACTGGCCGTTCGATCCCCATTCCGGCTTTCATCAACACCGTGGAGACCGTCGCCCGCTCCTGATACGCCGGCTCGAAGACCCGCGCCGTCACGCGACCCTGACGGTCGAGGACGAAGGTGCCGGGAAAGGGAATGCCGTAGGTCGGCGTGCCCGGCGCCACCGTGGTGTTGAGCAGGCCGTAGGCCTTGATGGTGGCCGAGCCCCTGTCGGCCAGCAACGGATAGGTGATGCCCCGGCGCCTGGCGAAGTCGGCCAGCACCTCGGGCGAATCGTACGTGATCACCGCCAGCCCCAGTCCGAGGCGGCGAAGTTCCTCGACGCGGCCTTGCAGCTCCACGAGCTGCGTTTTGCAGAACGGTCACCAGTCCGCGGACCGGGAGAACACCAGCAGCGCCCCCTTCGGTCCGAGCAGGTCCTTCAGCGTGCGGGTCACGCCCGCGTGGTCGGGCATCGCGAACGGTGGGACGACCTCACCAACCTGCGGACCCAGTCGACTCACGTCGACCGCAACGATGGGCGGCGCGGACTGTCCGCCCGCCGGCGCGACTCCCCCCTGCGCGGCGGCGACCGTGGCCACGCCAAGCACCGAGATCAATCCAACCGAGATCAATCCAGTCGCGACACAGTTCTTCAGCACGTCGACCTCTCGTTTCACTTGCGCTCGAACACATCGTCACCGGGCGGCACACCGCTCGCCGGATCCAGGCGCGCGAACTGCCGCAGCGCGCTGCGGGTCAGCGCCATCTGCTGGCGATAGCGCCGGCACGCGCCACAGACCAGGAGGTGCATCCACAGGGAGACTCGACGCCTGAACGGCAGCGCGCCTTCGGCGGCGTCGGTCACCAGTGATGTCACCTCGCGGCAGGTCAGCATATCCTGCTCTCACGGGCCGCCGACCACGTCGTTCAGCGACCAGTCGTAGGGAAGGAACCGGATCCGCACCCGGCCGCGCGCCACGGCGGACCGTGCCTCCTCGGGTCCGAACCGCGACACGATCCCGAGGATGGCGCGTTCGACGGGGGTGCCCGAGGTGGGGCCCAATGCTGCGAACGGCTCGACGAAGTCCTCGCCGTACCACTTGAAGAGGCTCGACACCGAGAGCGTGGCGTCGCGCCATCGCAGGCCCTCCGGGCTGGCCAGGAATCGACGGGCGGCGGCCTCGAGCTGGGCCTGCAGGTCCGCCGCGCGATAGGGCTCCGCGGCCAGCGGCGGGCAGCTCACCGACGCGCAATTGATCGCGAAGTGCACGAGCGGCTCCCGGAACACGGGACGCAGGATGCGGTGTTCGATGTCATCGAGCGTCACCTCGCGGCCGCCGGCCTTCCACGTCAGCGTCGTCCAGACCCCTTTGATCTGCCGGATGCTGTTCCGCGGCTGCAGGCTGAGCCTCGAGCCCGCAATCGGGTAGTGATCGACGATGGCCTGCAGGGTGAAGACGTTGTAGGCGTTGATCCAGAACGCGACCTGCTGCGGGCGGGTCCACGCCTGCACGTCGCGGTCGGAGACGTCGCCGAACGCCCGCACGAGTGCGTCGAGTGCGGCCCGGTTCGCCTTCAGCGACCTGTAGTCGACGCGCCCCTGGCGGAGGTGGGCCTGGAGCAGAGTGCCATACAGGACGTGGCCGTGGTCGAAGGCGCCCTGTGCCGGCAGCGCGGGGGCCGGGCAGGCCAGCAGCACGGCGGCGGCCACGAGGGCAGGAAGTCGCGAACCGACCATGTCCCACAGTCTGTCGTCCGGCCGGTTCGTTACAGGGCCTGCCGCGGAGGGCGTGATTCAGTCCTTCCGCCCGGACCGCCACTGTCGGAACGTGTCGCGCAGGGCGGGCGGCGGCCCTCCCTCATCGGTGCGGAGCGACCGCATCGCTGCGCGGGTGAGGCGAAGTTGCTCGAGATACCGCTCGCAGGCCCGGCACATCAACAGGTGCAGACGGAACTGGACCCGGTCGAGCCACGGCAGGTCGCGCTCGAGGTAGTCGGTTGCCCGCTGCGTGATCTGCTGGCAGTTCCACATGCGTGCGGTCACCCCTTCACCGGGAACCCAGGACCTCTTCCAGGGCCCGTCGCAGCCGCGTGCGGGCCCGGTGCAACAGCACCCGCTGGTTGGCCTCGCTGATCTGCAGCGCGGCACAGACCTCGGTCGACGACCACCCGTCCACGTCGCGGAGCGTCACGACCGTGCGCTGTGCAGGGGGCAGCCGCTCCAGCGCCTCTCCAAGATGATGCATGGCCTCCTGCCGGAGCACCAGGGCCTCCGGCGTGTGCACCCGCCAGTCGGCCGGCGGATCCTGCCAGTGCCCGTCGGCAGTGAACCGTTGATCCAGTGCACCCTCGGCCTCACCAGCGTCCTCGGCGGCCGCCAGCTCGGCAAACGGGATGATGCGGGCCTCCCGAGCCGCGCGGCTGCGGGCCCGGTTGGCGAGAATGCGGAAGATCCACGTCTTGAGTGACGACCGGCCCTCGAACGAGGGCAGGCTGCGCAGCACGGCCAGCCACGTGTCCTGAACGACTTCCTCGGCAATATCGGCTTTGGCAATGAAGATCCGGGCCACGCGCAACAGGGTCCCGTGGTGCGCGGCCACCAGTCGTTCGAACGCCGCCTCGTCACCGGCCAGGAGGCGGGCCACGAGCTCCCGGTCGCCCGGGGCAGGCGGGTCCGGGGCTCCGCCCTGGGCCGCTGCGGGATCCGCTTCGGTCGCCGGCGGCACGAGCGACTCGAGGCCGGTCTTGGGATGCAACGGCACTATGATATCCGCTGCTGTCCCTAACGCGAGGAGCGCACCCATGGCCACCGACTTCGACAACCTCCTCACCGCAGGCGCCATCGCGAAGACGCTCGGCGCCTCCGACGCCAAGGTCAAGAAGGCGATCAAGGATCTGGGCTTGCAGCCCAAGGCCAAGAAGGGCGTCTGCGCGTACTACGGCAAGGACGTCCTGCCAACGGTGAAGGCCGCCGTCGCCAAATAGGTGTGCGACACACGGGACGATGGCATCCCGGGCGCCTCTCCGCTTCGGCCTCGCACCCCCGGGCTTCCGCCTGCCGGGCTCGACACATCTCGGTGCCATCCACCTGCTGGTGAGTGACCTCGCGCGGTCACTCGACTTCTACACGGAAGCCATCGGCCTGCGCGTGGCGGACCGTACCGAGATCTTCGCCACGCTGTCGGCACAGGACGACAGCCGGCCGTTGCTGCACCTGCACACGAAACCCGGCGTGGCCCCGGCGCGTCCGGGCGCGCTCGGCTTGTATCACTTTGCCATCCTGCTTCCGGATCGCGGCGCTCTCGGCCTGTGTGCGGCGCATCTCGGGACGGCCCGGGTCCCCTACGGTTCTGCCGACCATCTCGTCAGCGAGGCGCTCTACCTCAGCGACCCGGATGGCCTCGGCATCGAGATCTACGCCGATCGTCCGCCCTCGACCTGGCAGCAGCGCGGGCGTGAACTCGCCATGGCCACCGAGCCGCTGGACGAGTCGAGCCTGCGGGGTTCTGGCGCTGGCAGGCGCTGGGCAGGCGCGCCCGCGGGAACCTCCATCGGGCACATCCACCTGCACGTGGGCGATCTCGACGAGGCCCGGCGCTTCTACCATGCGGCGCTCGGATTCGACGTCATCGTCTGGTCCTACCCCGGTGCGCTCTTCTTCTCGGCCGGCGGCTATCACCATCACCTCGGCACCAACACCTGAGCGCGCGGAGCAGGCGCGTCCGAGGGCCACGCGCGCCTGCTGCGCTGGGACCTGATCGTCCCCCGTGAAGCCGATGCCACGGCCGACAGCCTGCGGGCGGGCAGGGTATCGCCCGGTGCAGGCCGGGAGCACGTGGATGGTCGAGGATCCCTGGGGCACTGCGCTCACGCTCGGCGACGGGTGACGCCCACCCGGGGTCAGAACATGAGGCGCGCGCGGATGCGGGCGCGCGGGACCGCGCCGAACGTGTGGTGCCGCGGTGCCATGGACCGGTTGTCGCCGACGATCACGACCTCACCATCGACGATCTCCACCCGCTCTCGTGGCAGCGCGATCACCCGCACGAGCGTCCGCCCCAGCGATGCTCCGAACACGGCTCGGCGAAGCTGCACGCGGCGCCCTCCACTCGTGCAGTCGGCGGCAGCTGGTTCGGGCTGGTTGGGCTGGTTGGGAGCTGGTTGGGAGCTGGTTGGGTGCTTGACTGTGGGCGACGGATCTGGTAATGAAAACGTTTTCTTGAGAAGTTTCCGGCTCACCGCCACGTCCGATGCGGAGGTCCACCCATGAGGCGTCTGCCCTGCGCGTTCATCCTGGCTCTGGTCGCCTGCACGGCTCCGGCCGCCGCCGAGCCTGCGGGGTACGACGGGCCCGCCATCCTCCCCTTGCGCGCCCGCAAGGCGGTGATGGACGCCTGGGTCAAGCTCCGTCTCGAACGGATCGTTCCCGAGGAGATGCGGCGGTACGGATTCGACATGTGGCTGGTGCTCTGCAACGAGAGCGTCGAGGATCCCGTCTTCCGCGCGCTCGTCCCCGAAGACCCCTGGGCCGTCCGGCGCCTGGGCGTGCTCGTGTTCTTCGACCGTGGCCCACAGGCGGGAGTCGAGCGCGTGCTGGTCGCCTACCATGCCAAGGACCTCTTCACCAGGGATTGGGACGGCGGCAAGGAGACGCAGTGGCAGGCGCTCGCCCGGGTCGTCCGCGCGCGCAATCCGAGGCGCATCGGCATCAACCAGGGCGTGAAGATCCCCTACGGTGACGGTCTGACCGCGGGCCTGAAAATCAAGCTCGTCGCTGCCCTCGGTCCGGATCTCTCGGCGCGACTGCAGCCGGCCGAGGACCTGGCCGTCGCGGTGCTGGAGCGCAGGCTCCCCGAGGAGTTGACCGTCTACGAGCACGTGGTCGCCATCGCCAAGGCCATCATCCGCGAGGGCTTCTCGTCGCGCGTCGTCACGCCGGAGATCACGACGCTCGATGACCTGAACTGGTGGTTCAACCAGCGGATCGTGGACCTCGGTCTCGAGCGGTGGTTCTTCAACTCCACCTCCCTCATCCGGGCAGAGTCGGCAGGGGCGAAGGACCGCGTCATCCGGCGCGGCGACGTGATCCACTGCGACATCGGGATCAAGTACCTCGGGCTGCACACCGACACACAGGAACTCGCGTACGTCTTGCGCGAGGGCGAGGGCGACGCCCCGCCCGGCCTCAAGGACGTGCTCGGGAAGGGAAACCGGATGCAGGATATCCTGATGAGCGAGTTCCGCGTCGGCCGGTTGGGAAACGAGGTGCAGGCGGCCGCGCTCCAGCGTGGCCGGGCGGAGGGTCTCACGCCCCGCGTCTACACGCACCCGATCGGGCTGCATGGGCACGCCGCCGGCGCGTTCGTCGGGCTGCCGGATCGGCAGGATGGCGTGCCCGAGAAGGGCGAGTACCCCATCCACGCCTATACCGCCTACTCGATCGAGCTCAGCGTGAACGTCGCGGTTCCCGAGTGGGGCGGCCAGGAGATCCGGGCCGGCCTCGAGCAGGAGGCGTATTTCGACGGCACGCGCATGCGGTTCATCGGCGGCCGCCAAGTGGATTTCCACCTCGTGCGCTGAAGGGGCCCGGATCATCCAGGCGAAGGTCTAATACGTGTACTGCGACGACGTGCCGTACTGGCGAGACCTCGTCTGGTATGCGGAATTCATGTCGCCGAAAGCGGGCGGCGTCTGGGAAGGGTTCGTGACCGGCAGAGTGCCGGTCGCGTGGCTGGTCGAGGTGAAGGACATCGCCGGCGTGGCGCCGGTGGCACCGGCGGGAGCCGCCCGGTGGCTTCACGGGAGACGGTCGGCGAGCCAGGCAATGTGGGCGAGTTCTTCGATCAGGTCCGCCAGGTTGAAGGCGTCAAGGACCGTGGCGCCCAGCGCGACCAGGCCGTGTTCCTCGAGGAGCAGCACCGCGCACGCGGGATGGGCGCCGATCGCCCGGACGATGCCTTCCTGCAGCGCGTCGGATCCCGACGGCGCAAACGGAACGCGGGGAACCGGTCGCTGTTTGAAGGCGGCATCGGTCAGCATCGGGATGTCGCGCTTCTTCACGGCGAAGGCCGTGGCGTGCGGGGGATGGACGTGGAGTACGGCGCCGACCTCCGGTCGGAGGCGCAGGATGTCGGCGTGATACCGGTACTCCTTGGAGGGTCCCGGCCCGCCGCTCGCCGTCCAGGCGTAGGACGAGAGTTCGACCTCGACCAGGTTCGAGAGCGCGGTGTCGCCAAGCGAGACGGCGGTGGCCGTCACGACCATCCGCCGGGCATCGAGACGCGCGCTGAGATTACCGCCGGTGCCCCTGACCAGGTGCCGGTCGTACGCCCGCCGTGCGCAGGTCACGACCTGCTGCCGGATCTCGTCCTCCGTCACTCCAGCCTCCTCCGCTGACCCAGGCCTGCGGCAGCTCGATGCTCGCCAGGCGTGTGAAATACGGCGCGACGTCCGTGTAGAGATCACGATAGATCGGGAACACGCGGTCGTAGGCCGCGTGCGCGTCGGCGTCGGGCTCGAACACGCGCGCCGGCCGCACATGGGCCTCGATGGCGGCCGGGAAGTCGGCGTACGTGTGCAGTCCGACCCCGGCGAGCAGCGCCGCCCCGAGCACCTCCGTCTGCGTGTCGACCATGCTGACGACGGGCTTGCCCAGGACGTCTGCGATGATCTGGTTCCACACCGCGCTCCGCGCAGCGCTGCCGCCGATGCGCAGGGCTCCAATCGACAGGGCCTGGTCCACCTCCAGGATCTCGACCACGTGCCGGATGGCGAAGGCCGTGCCCTCGAGGACCGACCGGAGCACGTCACATCGCGTGTGCCCCAGGGTCACGCCAAGGAAGACCCCGCGCGCGGCGGGGTTCCAGATCGGCGTGCGCTCGCCGGCGAGATACGGCAGGAAGATGAGCCCCTTGCTGCCGGGCGGCGCCTGGGCCGCCTCGGCCGTCAGCAGATCGTAGACGTCGAGCCCGGAGCGCGTCGCCACGGCCTGCTCACTCTGTCCGAAGGTGTCACGCACCCAGCGCCAGGAGGCCCCGATGCCGTTGAGGGCGCCAATGGCGAGCCAGCGGCGGGCGACCGCGTGCGAGCAGTTCATGAAGCGGGGATCGAAGCGCGGCTCGGAGATCGCCGTACAGACGCGGGCGGCCGTACCCATGATCACGAAGCACTCACCGGGCTCCATCACGCCACACCCGATGGAGGCTGCCACCGTATCCATGCAGCCGGCCATCACGGGCGTGCCCGGCCTGAGGCCGGTCACCGCCGCGGCCTCCGGCGTCACCGTCCCAGCCACCGAGGCACCCGGTAGCGGACGCGGCAGCTTGTCGGCCGGAATGCCGAGCGCCTCGAGGAAGGGCTGATGCCACTGGTGCCGGCGAATGTCGAAGAGCAGCGTCGTACAGGCGCGCGAGTGATCGATCGTGAACTCGCCGGTCAGCCGCGCCACGAGGTACCCGCCCGGCACCAGCAGCTTGCAGGCGGATGCGAAGACGTCCGGCTCGTGCTGCCGGAGCCAGAGGATGGTCGGCAGCGAATACGCGCCGGGCGCCAGGGGGTTGCCCGTGATCTCGAACATGTGCCCGGGGTCGATGGTGCCGCCGATGCACTCGACCTCCGCCACCGCGCGCTGATCCCAGAGCATGATGGCCTTGCAGAGGGGCCGGGCCTGAGCATCCACCGCGACGAGCCCGTTGGTGCAACTGACACCCACGCCGGCAATCTGCGCTGGATCGGCGCCGTTGACTGCCTGCCGGATCGCCAGGGCCGCTGCCTCCCACCACGTGTCGGCGTCGTGCTCGGCATGGCCCGGGACGGCGCTGGTCATCCGGTACTCGACATGGCCCGCCCCCAGCAGGCGCTCGGACCCCACCGCAAAGAGCCCGGCCTTGGCCCCGCTGCCACCGATGTCGAGGCCGAGAAGCAGGCGGCGCATGGCTCGAACGGGCCTCAGGACAGGGGCGACAGGGAAACGCCCGGCGCCTTGAGCGACATCGGTGGCGGAGGTGCGGCGGCGTCGAACCCGTTGCCGACGTGCACCGGCCTCACGCCGAGGAGCCGGCACAGCGTGACGAGCTCCGCCTGCCAGTCGCCGGCCACGCCGTGCAGATGATTGGCCTGCAGGAGGGTCACGAGACGCGCCGGCGGCAGATCGAGATGCACGAACGCGTGCGGCCAGCTGGGCCCGACGCCGACCACCGCTGCGGGGTCGAGCGCCTCGGCCCTGCCGCGGAGGATGACCATCCGATAGCCGGCCGGCGAGCGGGTGAGCCGCGCCAGCGTCAGGTCGCCCTCCTGGAACACGAACTCGAGGTGGGCGCCACCGCCGGCGTACTTGCTGATCGAGGGCACCAGCCGCACGCGTGCTAGATTCACGGCCGGATCCGCACTGCGGGCGGCAAACCAGGTCGGCGCCGCACCGCAGTTGGGCATGACGTACACCTGCCTGGCCCGATCGAAGTACCGGAGGTCGAGCAGGCACGACGGGCGGCCGGTCACCATGTGCATCAGTTGCATCGTGAGCGCGCCGTCCGAGTCGGCCTCGCAGGCCAGGGGCACCGGCGCCTTGGGCCCATCCCAGTCGTACGGATCGTTCATGAACGCCGCACTGACACACTGGACGGCGTGGAACTCGCTCATCTCGTAGTGGCACTTGATGCCGGCGAAGTCGAACCCGTGGCGCGCCACCAGCGCCTTCAGCGCGAGGTAGCAACGGATCTGGAAGTCCCACTTCTGCGGGGTGAAGCGCTCCTCGTCGAACACGACCTCCCGCACGTGCGCGCCGAGCCAATCCCGGGCGCGGGCGACCTCAGCGTCTGCCACGAGGCTGGCCACTCGGATCACCTCGGACTGATCGACGTGATCGACATCCACGCCGAACTGCCTCTGCCACAGGTCCGGCGATGCCACACCGGTCGCCATGCCGATCGAGCGGCCTCCGATGAGCCCGTACACCTGTCCGTGCAGCCGCACGGCCGCGCGGGCGGCCCGGGCGAAGGTCAGCACCTGGCCCGGGACGTCCGGGTCCTCGAGGTCGACCCAGAGCCGCTCGTGGAGGATGTCGCTCTGGTGCAGGGCTCCGCCTGCCGCCATCAGGCCGGTCAACCCCGGATAGCGAGGGTCGTGGGGACCGAGCAGGAGAATCGGGCTCCGGCCGACGAGCCTGGCCGCCAGGACCACGTAGTTCGGAAAGGCGAAAACCGGAATGTTGAAGACGACCGCATCGAGGCCTTGGGCCGCCAGGCGCCGCGCCTCGGCGCGGGCCGAGTCGTTGGAGTGGACGATACCGTCGCCTGTAACGACCTCGGCCTCGCCGGTGCCGGACAGCAGCGCCGCGATGCGGCGTTGATGCTGCGCGATGTCGGGCTCGAGGGTCGCGTGCACGCGGTCCCGGCCATCGGAGAAGGAAAGCAGACCCAGACGAATCATGGTCACCGGCCTCAGTGGCTCGTCAGGTTCTTGCGCGGTCGCGCGACGGGCCCGGTGGCGTAAACGATTGCCACACGATATCCTTTCATGACCATTAATTCAAGTGCTTATGGGGTGTAAACGGTTCTGACCAGGGCAA
>CAYLZN010000008.1:0-6415 GCA_964387935.1 uncultured Vicinamibacteraceae bacterium
GCTTCGCGGCTGTATACGATCTTCCCGTCGAAAATCGTCGTCGCGACGTCGGCCTGCAGCAGCGTGGCTGACGTCGCGCCCAACACGTTCGTACTCAAAATGACGATATCGGCGAGCATGCCGGGAGCGAGGATGCCCTTGCGGTTCTCGTCGAACGAGGCCCACGCGGCATCGCTGGTGTAGGCCGCCAGCGCCCGTTGCAGCGGCATTTTCTGGTCGGGGAACCAGCCGCCTGGAGGCGTGCCTTCGGGCGTCGTCCGGGTGACGGCCATGTGGAGGCCGAGGCGGGGATCGAGGTTCACCACGGGCCAGTCGCTGCCAAAGGCGAGGCGCCCGCCGCCGTCCTGGATGCTGCGGTAGACCCAGCCGCGCGACGCGCGTTCGGGCCCGATGTTGGCCATCCACACGTTGATCTGGTTCGGGCTGGGATTGGCGTGGAACGGCTGCATGGAGGCGACGACCCCGAGGGTGCCGAATCGCGGGACGTCGGCCGGATCGGTGGTCTCGATGTGTTCGATTCGGTGGCGACGGCCGCGTGCCGGGGCGGGGTTGGCGCGGGCCGCGTGCTCGTACGCGTCGAGCACCATGCGGATGCCGCGATCGCCGATGGCGTGGGTCATGACCTGCCAGCCCCTGGCATCGAGCAGGGCGACGACGCGCGTCAGATCCTCGGCCGTCATCATCGGCGTGCCGGAGATGCGCGGGCGATTGGCGTAGGGAGCCAGCATGGCGGCCGTGTGACCCTCGACCACGCCATCCACCATCAGCTTGATCGCGCCGGCCTTGAGGAGGGGGTCGTCCGGGAACCGTCGCCACACCGCGTCCAGTTCATCGAGTGCGGCCGCGTCGAGGCCGGCGCCGGCCGAGAGCGCCGCGTAGATGCGCAGCTTGAGGTCGCCCGACCGGCGCACCTCGTCGAAGAGCTCGAAATCCTCGGCCGAGCCGCCCGCGTTCTGCACGCTGGTCACGCCGACGCGGTGCGCCTCGCGGATGGCGGCGCGCAGGGCGCGGACCCGGTCCGCGGGTGTCGCCTCGGGCAGCACCTTCGACACGAGCCGCATCGCGGCCTCTTTCAGGACGCCTGTGGGTTCGCCGGTCCTGGGATCCCTGACGATCTCGCCGTTCTTCGGGCTCGGCGTGCGCGCGGTGATCCCGGCCAGCTCCAGCGCCTTCGAGTTGACCCAGGCCGTGTGCCCGTCGTACGCCACCATGTGCGCGGGCCGATCCGGGACGAGGCGGTCGAGGATGTCGCGCGTGGGCAGCCCGCCGGGGAACGGCTCGTAGTACCACCCGCGCCCCTGCACCCAGCGGCGTTCCGGGTGGGCCTCGGCAAAAGCCGCGATGCGCTGTTCGATCTGCGCGAGCGTGGTCGCGTCGAGCAGGTTCACCTTGTCGAGCGCGAGGCCGCCGCTGAACAGGTGGACGTGCGCGTCGTTGAAGCCCGGCAGCACGGTTCCGCCCCGCGCATCGATCACGGTGGTCTGACGCCGCCGCAGGCGCTTGATGTCGCGCTCGGGCCCGACGCGGAGGATCTTCGAGCCCTGGATTGCGATCGCCTCCGCGACCGTGCCCGTGCCATCGGCCGTGAAGACCCTGCCGTTCAGGATGATGAGATCCACCGGCCCGTCGACGTCGTCCCGCTGGGCGCCGACGATCAGGCCGGCGACGACCGACGCCGCGACGATGAGGAACACGACGAACGCCGTGACACGTGCTGCCATGGAACCCTCTGAGGCGAGCTAGGTCGGACGCCGTCCGTCCGAGTGTCCGAGTGCGCTGTGCCAGTAGCCGTACGCGAAGTAGAACACGAGCCCGATGGCGAGCCACACGAGGAAGCGGACCCACGTGACCCACGGGAGCTGCACCATCAGGTACACGCAGGACACGATGGCGAGCACCGGGACGAACGGCACGAGCGGCGTTCGGAACGGCCGCTCGAGATCCGGGCGCGTGCGCCGGAGCACGAGGATCCCGAGCGCCACCAGCACGAAGGCGAACAGCGTGCCGATGTTGGTGAGCTCGACGACCTCGTTGATGTTGGCGATCGCGGCGAAGGTCGCCACGGCGATGCCGGTCAGGATCGTGGTGACGTGCGGCGTGCGATGCACGGGGTGGACCTTCGCGGCCCAGCCCGGGAGCAGGCCGTCGCGTGCCATCGAGAAGAAGATGCGGGGCTGCCCGAGCTGGAACACCACGAGCACGGAGGTCGTCGCGAAGACCGCGCCGAGCGAGATGATGCCGGCGGTCCAGTTCATGCCGAGCGCGGAGAACGCCGTGGCGAGGGGTTCCGCCGTGTCGAGTTGCGGGTAGGGCAGCATGCCCGTGAGCACGAGGGCCACCGCCACGTAGATCACCGTGCAGACGATGAGGCTGGCGATGATGCCGATCGGCATGTCGCGCTGCGGGTTGCGGGTCTCCTCCGCGGCGGTGGACACCGCGTCGAAGCCGATGTAGGCGAAGAAGATGATGGCCGCCGCGCTCGAGATGCCGGCCCACCCGTTCGGCGCGAACGGCGTCCAGTTGGCGGGCTTCACGTAGAACGCGCCGACGATCAGGAAGAAGGCGATGATGAGCAGTTTGAGCGCCACCATCGCGGTGTTCAGCCAGGCGCTTTCCTTGATGCCCCGCACGAGCACCCAGGTGATCGCCATGACGATGAGGAAGGCTGGAAGGTCGAGGATGACCGGGATCCCGGCCACGCGCGGGGCGTCGCTCATCGCCCGTGCCGCCTCGATCACATTGGCGCCGAGCGCGCTGGCGCCGGGCCCGGCCCCGGCCACCGCCGCGGCCGCCTGCTGCGCCGTGCGGAAGTCCACGCCAAGCCACGCCGGAATGTGGAGGCCGAGGCCGCGCAGCAGCTCCTGGAAGTAGCCGGACCAGGAGATGGCCACGGCGACGTTGCCGACCGCGTATTCGATGATGAGATCCCAGCCGATGATCCAGGCGACGAGTTCGCCCAGGGTGGCGTAGGCGTAGGTGTAGGCGGACCCGGCCACCGGGACCATGGCCGCGAACTCCGCGTAGCAGAGCGCAGCGAAGCCGCAGGCGAGGGCGGTGACGACGAAGGAGATCACCAGGGCCGGGCCTGCGCCGAGGTGCGCGGCGCCGCCCGCCGCCGCCGTGCCGACGGTCGAGAAGATGCCGGCGCCGATGATGGCCCCGATGCCGAGCGCCGTCAGCTCGACCGGACCGAGCGATCGCTTGAGCCGCTGCGCCGAGTGCTCGACGTCTCCGATCAGTCGTTCGAGGGGCTTGACGCGAAAGGGCGAAGGCACGGTGCGCGTAGCTTACACCGGCGCTCCGCGCGCAGGGTAGCCGCTGCAGGCACGGGCATGTGCGGTGACGCGGCCTGGTGGCCCGTTCTGTGCTACAAGTAGCGGCCGACGCAAGGAGGGTGAGCGGCCGATGCGAATCGCGGTGTTCGGCTCGGGAGCAGTGGGCGGGTACTACGGGGCGCGGCTCGCGCACGCCGGGCACGAGGTCACGTTCATCGCGCGCGGCGCGCACCTGAGGGCCATTCGCGAACGGGGCCTGCTCGTCTGGTCGCCCCTCGGGGATGTCTCGACCCACGCGGCGGCCGAGGAGGACCCGTCGCGCGTCGGGCCCGTGGACCTGGTGCTGTTCGCGGTGAAGACCTACGACCTCGAGCCCGCGGTGAGCCGCCTGCCCGCCTTGATCGGCCCCGAGACGGTCGTCCTCACGTTGCAGAACGGCATCGAGGCGCCTGAGCAGGTGGCCCGCGTCGTGGGCGCACGCCACGTCGTCGGCGGGGCGACGTACATCGGCACGGCGCTGGTGGCGCCGGGGATCATCGAACAGACGGGCAGCCACCGCCGGATCGTGCTCGGGGAGGTGTTCGACCCCGGCCCCACGGTGTCGCCGCGCGTGGCGGGCCTCGCGACAGCGTTGGCTGCCGCGGACGTCCAGGTAGAGCCGCATGCCGACGCCCGCGCGCCGCTCTGGGAGAAGTTCATCTTCCTGGCATCGCTCGCCGGGGCCTGCGCGGCGGCGCGCGTGGCCACCGGCGGGATCTGGAACGACCCGCACGGCCGTGCGCTGGTCATCGAGGCCGCGCGGGAGATCGAGCGGCTGGCCAGGGCCGAGGGCGTGCCCGTGTCCCCCGATGTCGTCGAGCGCATCGTCAGGTACTGCGACGCACTGCCGGCGGCCATGCGGCCGTCCATGTTCATCGACATCTCCGCGGGCAAGCCGCTCGAGGTGGAGGCGCTCCAGGGTGCGGTGGTGCGCCGCGGGGTCGCGGCGGGCGTGCCGACGCCGATCATGGGCACGCTGTATGCGGTGCTGAAGCCGCACGCTGCGGGACGGGCGCGTCCGAGCCCTGACGCTACTTCAGCGTGACAGCGCGGCGCACGGTGCCCCGGAGGCGGGTTCCTCAGCCAGTTCTGTGAGAAGCCGCCGACTTCGACCGTCCCGAGCGTCGGGTGCGCGAAGGGCTGCCAGGGGAGGATGCCCTCGCGACCCAGCCGCGGGTCGCCGGCGTGCGCATCGAGCCACCGCAGCACCGCCGCCTGCACGTCAGGACGATCGTAGCGGCCCGGGATGGCGAACAGCGGCCTGTGTCGCGGGATGTCGCCCCAGCCCGCCGCATGCGAAGGATGCGGCCGTCGCCGTTGATATCTTCGGGACCGTCTTCGCCCAACCGGCCGTCACCGTCCGCGTCGCGCGCGCCCGGAGCGCTGGCCGGGTCCCAGTCGACGCGGCCCGTCAGGGCCACCTCCGCGCCGTCGGGGTCGGCGCGCGGCACGATGTAGACCGTGCGGGTGTCGATCAGTCGTGTGACATCCGGATCCTGGCCGTAACGGGTGAGGAGGTAATGCGCGAGGTACAGCGCCACCTCGCCTCCCATGACCTCGGACGCGTGCTGGTTGCCATCGTCATCGAGGCTCCTGCGAACGGCGATGCGGCGCCAGTATAGAATGCCAGCCGGTTCTGTCATGAGCGCCGTCGTTCTCGTGTCGCTGGCGGGTGTGGGCGCCGGACTCCTCGGGGCGCTGCTCGGCCTGGGCGGCGGGGTCTTCCTCGTGCCCTTCATGATCACCGTGCTGCAGTTGCCCTTCAATCAGGCGCGGGGGATCAGTCTCATCACCGTGGTAGCGACGTCCAGCGCCGTGGCCGCGACCAGTCACAGCCGCGATCTCGTGAACCTGCGTCTCGGCCTGCTGCTGCAGGTGGCCACGGCCCTCGGCGGCCTCACCGGCAGCCTGGGGTCGCGGTTCGTGTCCGACCGCACGCTGACGCTGCTCTTCGCGGCGCTCATGGCGCTGATTGCGGCGGTGATGCTGAGTCGACTGAACACGCGCAACGTGAGCGCGGCGGCGGACGCGGACCCGGGCCTGCTCGGCGGGCGCCTCTACGACCCCGAACTGGGGCGGGACGTCGTGTACCGGGTGCGCCGGCTGCCCCTGGCGCTGATCGTCTCGTTTTTCGGCGGAAACATCTCGAGCCTGCTTGGCATCGGGGGCGGCGTCCTCATGGTGCCTGCTCTCAATTCCTGGTGTGGCGTGCCCATACGCGTGGCGGCGGCCACGAGCGCCCTGATGATCGGCGTCACGGCGACCTCCGCTCTGCCGCTCTACTGGGCGCACGGCGAGGTGACGCCGCACCTCGCCGCCGGGGCGGTGCTGGGGGTCCTGCTCGGCTCCACGGCCGGCATCCTCGTCGTCACACGCCTGAAGGTGCGATGGTTGAAGCTGATGACGATCGTCGTGCTGCTCGCAGTGGCGGTCATCATGCTCGCGAGGTTCAGGTGAACGCGTCGCTGGCCACCCGGGCGCTGGGTCTGGGCGTGGGCGTGAGTGCGCTGCTTCTGGCTGCGGGCCTGCTGTGCTGGAGCCTGGCCGCGGAACCGTGGGCGTCGAGGCTGCTCGAGGCGGGCCTGCTCGTGCTCATGGCCACGCCTGCGGCGCGGGTGGCCATCACCCTGGTGGAGTACATCCGCCTTCGCGACTGGTTCTTCGTGGCCACGACCCTGGCCGTGCTGGCGATCCTGGCCGGCGCCGTGGCGTCGGCGCTGCTGAACTAGCCAATTCAGGCCGCGAAGGGGCTACGACCGCTGCAGGAGGCCGATCAGGCCGCCAATTGCTGCAGCCAGGCCCACGTTCAGCACCCAGCCTCGCGGCGTCAGCCTCGACCCACGCGGCAGCACGAGCACGTCCAGCAGTCCCGTGCCCGCCACGGCCGCCAGCGGCAGGAGGATCGCTTCGGACCAGCCGGTGACGGTCTCCAGCCAACGGTTGAAGACCAGGACGAACACCAGGAGCACGACAGGAGTGGACCGCACGGCAGGGCGATCATCGCCGACCGCTGCCGGGTGGTGCAAGGCGATCGAACACCGCACGGGCTCCTGACACGAGTGGCGCGGGCAGCAGCGGCATGTCCTGCAGGACGACCTCGA
>CAYLZN010000008.1:6425-46681 GCA_964387935.1 uncultured Vicinamibacteraceae bacterium
GCGTGAGACCCCAGGCAGCGGCCGCCGTGCCCTGCAGCGTCGCCTCGAGGCGCACCGCCCGGTCAGTGTCGGGCTCTCGCGCCAGCGCCAGCGCGACTTCCTCCAGGTCATCCGCCCACGGGTCGAGCGCCTGAGGTGTGGGCACCGGCAGACGTTCGACGAGCGCTACCGTGACATGCGTGGACACCCAGCGCCGCACGAGCCAGTTCGCAACGACGCTGTTGAGCAGGGCGCACAGCAGGTGAAGACGCGGCGCGTGCGGTCCCCGGGAGCAGAACACCGTGTGCGTCGTGACCGTTCCCGGAGCGATGACCGCGGCAATCAGCGTGCGCTGATTGCTGGCAGACGCGACGTCCCGGTACGCGAGCCGCTCGGCTGCGAACGGTCTTGCCGGCAGGCGCCTCACCGCGTCCGCCTCGCGCACGAACCGGGAGGCGCGTTCGACCTGCGCGCGGAACGGCGCCACATGCTTGCCTTCGATGACCGGAAACCCCGGCGGCGCGTCCCGCAGCACGTCCCGGTCGTCGCTCGCATTGAGTTCCCGTCCGAAGTGCACGCCCCAGCCCTCTGGCGAGGCGAGTGGCGGAGCCAGTTGCCAGAGGCGCGCGAGCAGGCGCACGTCCTCGGCACGGCGCACATCCGGCACCGCGTGTGTTCCGGGAGAGACCAACGCCAGCAGGGAGCGGGTGATGCGCAGCGGAGGGCTCGTCTCCTGGTCGGGGTGTTCGGGGCAGGCGTCGAGCACCGCCGGGTCTCCCGCCTCCTGCCGCAGGGGCAGGCTCGTGGTCGGTTCACCCGAGGAGCCGGTGAACGCCAGGAATCGAAGGCTGCGATGGACGGGGAAGAGCCCTCGGCGGTTGTCCAGCGCAAGCCAGGAATCGAGCCGACAACGATCGAACAGCCCCTGGCGGACGCCGGCGGCCCCGTGATCGGCGGCCAGTCCCCACGGGACGACGAAGCCGATGCGTCCGCCAGGGCGAAGCAGGTGCAGCGCCCGTTCGACGAAGAGCAGGTACAGGTTCACGTGCGCGTCGGTGGACCCGCCATACACGCCCGCATCGCGGACGAACCGCGCGTGTGCACGCGGGCGCGCCGTGCTGCCGCCGGGCTCGTCGCGCACGACGGCCCACGGGGGATTCCCGAACACCGCGTCGAACCCTGGGGCAGACGAGGGGCGGTTGGTGGACATCGCCCAGAAGACCTCCGGGAACTCGAGGGTCCAGTGAAAGAACCGCTCCTCGCGCGCGATGGCCTCGGCGTCGGCGAGCCACGGGGCGCTGAGGCGTGTGGCCAGCGACGCCTGGCGATCCAGCAGGGTTGCCACCAAGTCTGCGTAGACGGCGCCCTGGGGCGCCGGATGGG
Organism: uncultured Vicinamibacteraceae bacterium; assembly: GCA_964387935.1. Classification (GTDB taxonomy): domain Bacteria; phylum Acidobacteriota; class Vicinamibacteria; order Vicinamibacterales; family JAFNAJ01; genus CAYLZN01. Next base: position 7,788 of record CAYLZN010000008.1, read on the forward strand.
AGCCGCGCCAGAACCACACGGCGCACCACAGGTCGGCCACGCGCCGCCAGCGCGCCAGCGCTGCGGCGTCACCCTCGAGCGCGGCGAGCAGACGTTCCTTCTGGCGGACCTGCTCCAGCGTGTCGTCCGGGACCGCAGCCAGCTCCAGGCGCGTGGGCACGGTGCGGCCAATCGCCTGCCAGGCCTCGGTGGCCACGAGCAGCGGCAGGGCGTCGAGGCGCGCGGGGAGCCGGCCCCGCGGTCGCCCCGGTGCTTGCCTCATCAGATCGTCGAGTGTCGCCCCGAGCAGGCTGTCGCCGAGTCGAAGATGGTGATCGAGGAAGGTGAGCGGGACATCGGCCGCGAGCGTGGCGAGCCACAGCGACAGGCGGGCGAGCTGCACCGCCATGGGGTTCTTGTCGACGCCGTACAGGCAATGTCGTGCCACCAGACGCCGGAAGCCCGCGCGGTCGGCCTCGGCGATCTCATGAGCGCGCAGATCCTGCTCCTGGAGCACCGCGTGCTCGTAGGCACGAGCCAGGTACTGGCAGGCGGCCACCAGAAACGCGCCACTGCCCATGGCCGGGTCGAGCACACGGAGGCGGAGAATCTCCTCGGTCCCGGCGCCGCGGACCAGTGGTGCAAGCGTGCGTCTCACGAGGAAATCGGTCAGCGACCGCGGCGTGTAGTAGGTCGCACTGATCTTGCGCTGCCGACGATCCCCCACCAGACGGGCGCACGCTCTGGCAGGACGCTGCCTCGTGCCGGGTGATGGCGCGTCCTCCACGACGAGCCGGTGATCGAGAATCCGCTCGTAGATGGCCCCGAGCTGTTCCACGCCCAGGTCGGCAAACGAGATACGCACTGGTCGGCGCGACACCGTGGCCGTCGTGAGCGACACGAGGACGTCCCGGAGCACCGCATCGTCGATGCGGGCGCGCTCGGCGAGTGGGGCGCGTGCGGACGCGAAGAGGTGGCCGTTGAAGGGCGTCACGCGCAGGTCGCCCACGCGGCACCCCTCACGCGCGAGCCTCGAAACGGCCTGGATGGCCGACCAGAGGCCTGGCTCGTCCGGGCGCGCCTCGATGACATCCCGCAGGGCCCCGACCGAGTACGAGTCGCGATAGGTGGCATGCCAGGTCGGCACCAGGGAACGGGCTTCGGCAAAGAGGAGGAACAGCAGCCGATAGATGACGGTCAGCGACTGGTCGAAGAGGGCGTCCGCATCGGCCTTGATGTGTCGGCCGCACGCGGACGCCAGGGCCCCGGCCAGGCGCACGAGTGCGACGTCCACCCCCCGTTCGAGCCCGGCGCACACCACCTGCCCGGCCCGTGCCGCCGCCGCCACGATCTCTTCGAGGAGTGTGCCCCGGGACGTCGACCCGGGCCTGCCGCGAGCGAAGCCCCGCCCTGGGCGCAGCACCGCCTCGGCGCGCGCGAGGCCCCACAGCACCGAGAATGCTGCCGGATCCGACAGACAGGCGGCGAGATCGAAGCTGACGAAGCGCCGACCCCAGGGTCTCACCGCATCCACGAGTCGGAGTTCACGGACGTTCCAGGCATAGCACCACGCGGCGCCGAGCCCGCGCGCGACGAGTACGGACTCCCTCCAACTGCGGTCGAGGTCCTCTGCCCAGCGGCAGACGAGAACCGGTACGACGGCCCCGTCGCGACCGACGGCCCGCGCCGTCGCCCGTACGCCAGACTCCTGAATCGAGAGATCCGACAGCCGCAGGCCCAGGATGTCGAAGAGCCCCTGGCCGCTGGCTTCGAGGATGGTCCGCACGGAGGTGGCCGGCCCCACGGTGGCTTCGCATCGCGTCCACCAGCGCCCGAGACGACGCATGGCGGTCGCGCGGGTGTCTTCTCCGAGGCGTCCCCCGAACGTCTCGTGGAGGCCGTTCGCGACGAACATCGATGGCAGCAGCGAACCCCCGATCGCTCGACCATGGGCGCTCACGACACGGTGCTCCCAGTGCAGTGGGTGAGGTCATTGGCGGTGCCGGGGCCCTGCCGCACGAGGACGAGCACGAGTGAGAAACGCTCCTCGAGCGCCGGGGTGTTTTCGTCCGTCGCCGTGCCGCACTGCTGATTCCGCACCGTGTGCCCCCTCGTGACGACGGGGACTCGCGCACCGGGCCGCTGGTCATACAGACCGAACAGCGAGGGTTGCCTGGGCCGTTCACCCTCGCGACGGTCCCTGCCAGGGTCAACTGCTGATCGCGCGGTCACCTGGTTGAAGCGGCGCCATTGCTCTGCCGAGGCCTGCCATCGCGAGGTCACGTGCGTCCGGCTCGAGGCGACGAGGTGGGCAGCCAGCCCGTGGAGGTGCCGCTCGACGAAGCGAACGGCCTCGGCGCGCGTCCGGAAGCGTGGCACCGGCACCGGGATGTGCAGGGCCAACGCCGCCCGATCCACTAGGGTTGCGTCCGGCGTCGTCAGGCACCCCTCGACGATCGCGACCATGCCCGACCATTGGCCGCGATGCCTGCGCCTGGGAAGCAGACCGACCAGAGGGCGACGTCCGTCCACCATTCCCTGAGCGCGATCGAGGACTGTCGTCAACAGCGGCTGGGCCCCCTGACCTGTGTGCCCCCTCGAGCCTCGCTCCAGGGAGCGGAGCGCCTCGCGCTGGGCTCGAAGCGACTGGCTCGCCAGGTGTGCGTCCGCCTCGTACGGCGCGGGCCCCGGCAGGTCGATCGCCCGCGATGCGGGGCGCAGTCTGGCGAGCAGTTCCCGCTCGAGTCGGCAGTCGGACACCAGGGCGAGGGCGTGCACGCGGCGCCGTTGTCCCAGGCGCTCCAGCCGACCGATGCGCTGCTCGAGGCGCCCCGCTCGCCATGGCAGGTCGAGCATGACGACGAGCCGGCAGCGTTGGTGGAGGTTCAGGCCATCGCTGGCCACGTCGGTTGACAGCAGCAGGCGCGTGCGCCCGCGCGTGAAGCGCTCGATCACCTGCTGGCGTTCCGAAGGGCCCAGGGCGCCGTGCAGGACATCGACATCCCGCAGGTCACGCAACTGGCCGGCGAAGTGCAGCAGCGTGTCCCGGTACTCGGTGAAGGCGAGCACGGGCTCGTCGGCACGAAGCACGAGTCTGCGCAAGCGCGTGAGCTTGCGCTCGCTCCTGGCGGCCGTTCGCGCGGCATCGGTGAGCCGCGCCAGCCACGCGAGCTCGGCCCTGCGGTTGCCGAATCCAGGCGCCCGCAGCCAGTCGTCGGGCACGGCGTCGGTGAGTTCCAGCTCGAGGTCGAGGGGGAGCGGAAGGGCCAGTTGCGCCGGTTCGGCAGACGCGTCCGTGAGCAACTCGCGGCGACGGCCGGCGGTGGTGGCCAGAGCCCACGCACTCGAGGCTGCACGCTTCCGCATGACATGGAGCGCCAGCCGCACGGCCATCTCCTGAGTGCCGGTCAGTTCCCGCTCGACTCGCGCCGTGTATTGGTCCAGCAAGTCCTGCAGGTGCAGGTGCTCGGCACCCGGCCGCACGCGCAGGACCTTCCATCGCCTGGGCGGCACCAGAGGGGCGGCCGCTGCGCGGGTGCGGCGGAAGACGAGGGGCGACGCCTCACCCGGGCGTGCCCCCAGGGCCATCAGCGCCTGCATCCTGGCCGGGTCCTCGTCTGGGGGCGTGGCGGTGAGAAGCAGGACGCCGCCGGCGCGGCGCGCCACGGTGTCGGCGAGCGTGGCGCGTTCGGTGCCGACGCCAAGTGCATGCGCCTCGTCGACGACGACGACGTCCCACGGCTGCTGGTCGGGCCCCGGCAGGACCTCACCACGTTTGGCGAAGTCCCAGGAGCAGACGAGGAGCGGGACGGTCGTCCACGGGTTGACGTCCGCCGGCAGCGTCTGGGCGCCCTGCGTCACCCAGCCGAGGTCGGCCACAACGGCGTTCCGCCCGAAGCGCGACGCCAACTCCTGGCACCACTGAGCACGCAGGCCCGCCGGCGTCAGGATGAGCACGTGGGCCCAGGGCCGACGGGTGAGCACTTCATTGACGATGAGGCCGGCCTCGATCGTCTTTCCGAGGCCGACCCCGTCGGCGAGGAGGAGGCGCCGGGAGTGGCCGGCGAAGAAGGCCATCGCCGGTGCCAGTTGCCAGGGCAGCAGGTCGATGGCTGCGCCGGCCGCGCGCGAGGGGAGCGGCCACGCACGCGCGCTGACCGAGAGTGCCAGCATGACGCCCCGGGCGCGTCGCCACGATCCCCAGCGGCATCGGGTAGCGGGCTCGATGGGCTCGAGGCGATCGAACGGCTCGATGAGCGTGCGCTCCAGGCCTGCAGGCGGCGGATCGACTCGGGCGAGCCTGAAGGCCGTGCAGCCGTCTCCACGGTCTACCGCGATGACGCGCCACATGGCGCCGCGCGCGCCGACAAGGGCAGAGGGTCCTCGTCTCGTGGCAGTTTCTGCAGCGGCGGCGGCGGGCGACGTTGCAGGGAATGCCTGTCCGAAGGTCGCGTTGGCTGGCGTTGTGTGGGATTGAGCGTCCATGTGTGCCATACAGGGGCAAGGGATGTGCCGCGACCGTTTCGGGTCGTCGGCGAGCAGAATGGGACCAGGAGGTGAAGTTGAGGGCGAGGCGGTAGTGGCGGACCGTGGGGCGGACCGTGGGGGGGCGGACCGTGGGGTCAGGTCTTTACTTTTAGCGTTTTGAGGCGTTTGCCCCAAAACGCTAAAAGTAAAGACCTGACCCCTAATACAGCGCGTTGAACAACAGCCTGAAGGTGGCGTGGGCCTGCGCACGGTGCTGCACGCGGAACCCGAACAGCACCACGCGTCCCGCGCCGACTCGCGCCTCGAGCGCCGCGCCCTTCTCAGCCATGAGCTCCGGGCCCTCGAGCCAGCCACTCAGCAGGGGATTGCCAGACCCGTAGCGCGCCACGAGACGCACGGCCGGAACAGCGGCCCCGGAGGCGCCTTGCGTCGGCTCGTACGCGGATCCCATCGCGAAGAACGCCGCCGTGTCTTCCGGCAGTCCGAACGACAGCGGGTGTGCCGGGTCGAGCCGAATCCGCACCAGCGATCCCGGACAGAAGAACTGCTCCGCCGGCAACCCCGCCACGGTGTCCTTCAGCGGTAGTCCCAGCGCGTCCACGATCAGGCCACACGACGAGTCGAGGCACACCAGCGTGCCCCCGGCACGCACGAACGCCGCCAGCGCGTCCACGCCCTCGCGCCCGATTCCGCCGCTGTACCGCTCCGGCACGGTCCCCGGGGCGTGCCCCGTCATCAGCCGTTCTGGCTGGGCATCCGGCAGGACGATTACGTCGACGCGCTCGCGGAGCCTCCCGCCCCTGATGTCTGCATCGAAGAGCGAGACGTATGGGAACTCGTAGCGCTCGAGCAGCCATCGAGTCCATCCCTCGTCGATATTCTCGACCCATGGCTTGTAGAGCCCAAGTCGTGCCGTTCCCACGGGGGCCACCGTGCGCGGCGTCTTCCCCCGGGCGCCCACGGCGGTCAGCCCAAGCTCGCGGACTACTCGCGGCACCAGGGTCCGCGTCGTGGCCGACGCGGACACGACGAGCGTCCCAGCCGGGTACCGGACACCAAGCGCGTCGACCGGTTCGAGGGTCCAGGACACGGGCACACCCGCTGCGCGCAGCCGGTTGATCGCCAGAGCGCCGCTGTTGCCTCTCGCATCGACGAGGTAGTACGAAGGACGGCTCTCCCCGAAGACGCGTCCTGGCGCGATGGCGGCGCGCTCCAGCTTCGACATCACCGGCAACTCGAACGACGTCGGCACCGCGTCCACCTTGACGCCCATCTGCAGCGGCAGCGTCCAGCCGGCCACGTCGTAGGGCCGCTCGGGCGGCCCCTTCGGCACGAGGCGACGCACCGGGTACTCCTGTCGCTCGAGCAGCGTCTTCACGTACGCGCGGAATGGCTGCGCCATCAGCACGATCGCCGTGCCCGCCGGGTAGTCGCGACCGTTCGCGAGGAACGGCTCGCTCGCCTGGTGGACCTCGACGGCGCCTCCAATCAGCAGGTCCACGAGCGCAGCCGCGCTGTGCGGGTCGTGCTGGTCGGGCGGAATTAGAAAGGCGTAGGGCCCGCCGGCCTCCCCCGCGTCCACGGCCCGCCGGCCCATCACGTAGAAGTTCTCCAGCAGTTCCCGCCGGTATCGCGACGCGCCGTCCAGCAGGCCCCGCACCGCGCTGAGGTTGTAGTCGACGATGTCCCGCAGGCGCCAGGTGCCGCCAGGCCATGGGTTCGGGAAGTTGACCTGGGGCCGGTAGTCCGGCAGGCCCCGCGGGGTGCCCGCCAGTTCGCCGGGCTTGATCTCGACTGGCAGCGCGAGCCGCGCCGAGGCCACCTCCGACAGCAGGCAGACGGTGTTGTGCCCGAGCGGAGCCGAATCCTCGTAGCCAGGCCAGTAGTAATCAAACAGGGCGTTCTGAATCACGCCAGCGCGCCCGTCGCGCTCGAGCTGCAGCGCCATGGCATGGCCCAGCAGGCCCGCGGCCCGCCACAGCAGGGGGTCGGAGTTGAGATCGAGGGGATCGTAGTTCGGCGGCACGAAGAACCGCGGCCCACGCGGGCCCATCTGGTGCATGGTCAGGAACACCTGCGGGTGCCAGACACGGTAGAAGAACTGCGCGAGCCGCTGGTTCTCCACGAGGTTCAGCATGAAGGCGTCGCGGTTGATATCGTGCCCGGCGTACTTGTGGTACAGCCAGGGCATCGGGGCGGCGTCGAACGGCGTGCCGCGGTTCTCCTCGAACCAGTTCACGACCAGCCGATGGCCGTCGGGGTTGAGCGACGGAATGATGACGATGACCAGCGAGTCGAGCAGCGTACGCATCGCCGGCGTCTCGAGCGTGGCCAGTTCGTACAACAGGTCGTTGACCGCCTGTGTGGCGCCGATCTCGGTGGCGTGGATGCTCGCGCCGATCGCCAGCACCAGGGGCTGTCGCTCGACGAGCCCGCGCACCTGGTCGGCACCGAGCGTCCGCGGATCGGCCAGCCGCAGGTTGTTGCGCCGGATCTCCTCGAGCCGCACGATGTTCTCCGGCGAGCTCACGATGGCCGCGATGTAGGGCTGACCCTCGGTGGTGGAGCCCAGCGAAGCGAGTTCCACACGGGGAGATTCGTCGGCCACCCGTCGGAAGTAGCGCTCGATGTCGACCCACGTCGCCAGCCGGCCGTCGGCGCCCATGGGAAATCCGAAGAAGATTTCGGGGCGCACGACCACCGCGTCGGGAGGGGCCGCCGCGGGCTGCGCCTCCGATGCCGGTTGGGCGCCCGCGGGGTGGAAGCCTCCAGAGGCGAACAACCACCAGGTGGTGAAGACGAGCGTCAGGCGAGCGGTGTGACGGAATGACATCGGCAGGCTGATCATAGCGGACCGCCACCCCGCCGCGCCCGCAGTCCACCGCAGTGGCCTGACCGAGCTCAGGCGCGCGAGGCGTCGAGGGGCACGAGTTCGGCGACGGTGGCGCCGAGGTGGCTCTCGGCCGCATCGTCGAACCGAGCCACGCGCGGATGCGACGCGAGCACGCGATGCACGGTCGCCCGCTGTATTCCAATCCCCCGCCCGTGGATGAGTCTCACCTCGCGGAACCCCCGTTGCCAGGCCTCCTCCACGTACTCGCGCACCACGTCCGGCACGTCGCGTGGCGCGAACGCGTGAAGGTCGAGCCTGTCCTCGATGGGCACCCGAACGGGTTCGTCGGTCATGGGGTTCCCGCCGAGGGCAGGGGACGGACCACCGACGGCGAGGCTGCCGCACGCACGAAGAGACGGGGCGTCTGTTGCGGGCGTTCAGCGACCGGACTGAGCCACACGTGCATGGCGTCCTCGGGCAGCCCGCGCTCCTCCAGGAATCCGTAGAGGACGTGATCGTTGTCCAGCCACTCCACCTGGTCGTCTATGCTGCGGTGTTCGACGAGCGGCCAGTCCCGCAGCGTCGCCAGCTCCAGCACGTGGAGTCGCCACTCGGCCGTGCCCTCCACGCGGCGCTTGTAGACGATGCGGGCATCGTCGGGGGAGAGCGACGGACACTCCACGTTCTCGCGCATCACGCGGAGCGTTCGGGCGCGGACATCGCCCTCAACGAGGTAGGTCCTGCCATCGGTGGCAAGGGTCGCGTAGAAGCGATTCGCGTCGCGCGCAAACGTCACACCCCAGAAATTGAAGTCCGCCGCCTTGATCGGCCGCCCGTCCCGGAGGGTAACGAACTGCTCGAGGTCTGGCATGGCCTGCCCGCTCGTCATGTCGATGAGGTGCGTCCGGGTCGAGAAACTGCTGCTCGCGTAGCTTTCTCCTGCGACGAACACCGTCGACGCCGCCAGCGTTTCGTCACGCGACAAACGCGCGCGACTGGGCACGCCGGCGAGCGGCACCGTGTACCGCACCTCCAGCCCTTCCCCGACGAGCAAGGCGAAGCCCGGGGGCTGCAGGCTGGAACGGTTGTCGGACAGGCAGAGGCCGACGTGTTCGCCGATGGCCAGCCGTTCGCATTCGAGCGCGGTGACGACCCGCTCATCGTCCGGCCGCTCGACAGAGGCCACGACGACACGGCCGAATTCGCTGCCCCGGTAGCTGCGGAAGTAGAGGTGTGGGGCCCGCTTCAGGGTCTCGAGCGTGACCGTCTGCGTTGGACTGGAAGAAAGCTCGGGCACGCCTGGCCCGGAGGGCGCGTGCGCGCCGGACCGCTCCCGCACGGCGATGTACGCGACCACACCCGCCACGCACGCGACCGTGAACAGCGCCAGGCCCACGACCCGCCGGACACTCGCTGTCGCGTTCGATGACTCAGGCACGGGTGCCCTCCCGGCGAACGCCGACCAGCACGGCCCACACGAGGACCAGCGTGACGGCCAGGCTGACTGCGAACACCGCCACCGCCGTCGCGGCTGCGTAGCGGCTCCAGAGCCATCCGAAGCCCAGGCTGGCCACCACGCGTCCCATGTTGTTCACGGTCGTCACGAGCGACAGGCCAGTGCCCCGCAGCGTCGGGGGAAGCAGCGCGCTCGCGAGCGCCATCATGACGCCGTCGGTCGCCGCGTAGTAGACCCCGAGCAGGGCGACGCAGAGGACGACGGCAGCGGCACCCGTCAGCCCGGACAGGAGCAGGCCATAGACCGCGAGCAGGACGGCGTAGCCGCCCACGATGACTCGCGCCCGCCCGACACGATCGGCCAACCGTCCCATGGGCACCGCCAGGAGCAGGTAGACGGCGGGCGTCGCCACGAAGAGCAGGGGCAGGTAGGCTTCCGTGAACTGCAGGCGACGCTGCAGGACGAGATACAGGAACGCGTCACTGATAGTGAGGAGGCCGAGCGCGGCGCTGCTCGCGGCGAGCACCTGGAACCGGGGCTCGCGCAGGAGTCCGAGGGCATCCCTCCACGAGACGCGGGCGCGCGCCGCGGTCGCGGGGGCCACATCCGGGTTCCGCACGAACGTCAGGAGGACGGCGAGCCCGATGAGACCGAGCGCGAAGCTGACGACGAACACCACGTCGTAGGCGCCCGGCATGCCGCGGAGCAGCGCGAAGGCCACGAGGGGGCCGAGCAGGGCCCCGGCGGTATCGAGGGCGCGATGGACGCCGAACGCCGAGGCGAGGGCCTCGTGCCGGGCACTGAGCGAGATGAGGGCATCGCGCGGAGAAGTCCGAAGCCCCTTTCCCAGCCGATCGAGGGCCGTGACGCCGAGGATGCCCGGAGCGCTCCGGCCGACAAGGAGCAACCCGAGCCTCGATATGGCCGAGGTGAAGTAGCCGACGGCAGCCAGTTCCTTGTAGCGTACCCACCGATCGGCGAGCACACCGCTCGCGAGGCGGGCCAGGGCGGCCCCGCCCTGGTGAAGGCCATCGACGGCCCCGAAGGCCAGGGGCGAGAACTGCAGGTGCAGCACGAGGTAGACGGGGAACACACTCGTCACCATTTCGGAGGAGATGTCGGTGACGAGGCTCGTCAGGCCGAGAAACCAGACGTTCGGGCCGAAACCACGCCACCCGCCGGTCCGGACGGCGGGGTCGGACAGCGACTCGCGGAGCTCCGACCGGCCTGAGGCGACGTACATCACGGGTGCGATCAGGCGCCGGCGACCGACCCGTCGTGGCTGGCCGTCACGATGGAGCGCATCCCGCCGCGGATCGAAAACGTCCCGACGACCGTCATGCGTATCGGCGCACAGGCGGCCACCAGGTCGTCCAGCACCTGGTTGACGACCTGTTCGTAGAAGATGCCGCGGTTCCGGAACTCGAGGAAGTAGAACTTCAGGGATTTCAGTTCGAGACAGGTGGCCGCGGGCACGTAGCGGACCTCGATCTCACCGAAATCCGGGAGTCCGGTCATGGGGCAGACCGAGGTGAACTCGAGCACCCGGTGGCAGATCTCGTAGGGGCGGCCGGGTCGGGGATTGGGGAATGTCTCGACGGTCGGGGCGGACACGGTGCCCGAAAGTGTAACATTCATGGGCGAAACATCGTGTGTTTTGCCACCTCACGGATTGACTTCCCGCGGGACGCGCGCTAGGATACGGCGGTTTTTATGAGTTTGGCCGTGTGACCGCACGCGCGCGCGGCACTGGCGGCCTGAGGTTCCATGGCGCGCACAACAGGGGGACGCGATGGCTGAAGCCCGTAAAATGGGCAAAGTAGCGCTCTTCCGGTACTTCGCCGAGAAGTTCGATTGGAAGCTCGCGCAGGCGCGCGAGGTGTTCGACGAACTGGCGGCGCTGTCCGAGAAGGAGCTCAAGCGGAACGGCGAGTTCACCTTGCCTGGGATGGTCAAGCTCGTGGTGCAGAAGCGGAAGGCCCGCATGGGCCGCAACCCCGCGACCGGCGAGGCCATCAAGATCCCGGCCAAGACCGTCGTGAAGGCGCGCGTCGTCAAGCAGATGAAGGACGCCGTTCTCCCGCGCAAGTAAGCGCTTCGATTGCGTGTGCATCCGGCTGGTTCGTCACTGGCGACCAGCCGGATTTGTTTTGTACCCCACGAGTCTCACGGCGTCGGCGTTGACGCCGGTGATGCCGTCCGCGGGAGCTCGAGGACGACGGTCGTGCCGCGTCCCACCTCGCTCGCCACGTCGATGGTACCCCCGAGCTGCTCGACGATCTTCTTCGAGATCGGCAGACCGAGGCCGAGGCCCCGGCGCTTGGTGGTGGTGAAGTCCTCGAAGATCTCCGGCAGGCGATCCGGCGGGATGCCGCATCCCGTGTCGCGGATACGCACGCGCGCCCGCCGCGCGTCGCCCTCGACCGTGACGGTCACCTCGCCGCCCGGCGCCGTGGCCTGAATCGCGTTGAGGACCAGGTTCCGGTAGACGCGGCCGAGCGCGAAGACGTCGCCCTCGATCGTGAGCAGCTCCGAGGGCGGCTCGAAGCGGAGCGTCAGGCCCGCGCTGTCGGCGGAGGCCCGCAGGCTGTCGACGGCGTCGCCGACCGTGCGGCCCAGATCGATGGGGAAGCGCTCGAGGGGAATGGGGCGCGCGAGGTTGCGCAGGTCGTCGAAGAGCCGACGAATCGCCTGGAGCTCGCGCTCGACCGTGCGACGGAAGGTCTCGCGGTACTCGGGATCGTCGTACATCTTCAGGATCAGCCGGCAGTTGTTGCCGATGTTCTGGATCGGGTGCGAGAGGTCGTGCACGAGCCCCGCCGCAATGCGGCCGAACATCACCTGTCGTTCCTGGCGTCGCGCCGCCTGTTGGAGCGCGGCGAGCCGATCGGCCATGCTGTTGAACGCGTCGCCGAGGGTCGCGAACTCGTCGCCCCGCTCGATCTTCACGCGCGCATCCAGCCGGCCCTCCGCGAGCGCTTCCGTGCCGGTGAGCAGGGTCGTGATGGGCCGGATGAACGAGCGGCCCCAGAAGTACCCGAACGCGACGGTGAGGAGCAGCGCCAGCGCGATCGCGCCGAGCAACTGGCGCTCGAGGCGGTACAGGAGACCATAGGCCTCGTCGACCGGCTGCTCGAGAATCAGGGTCCAGTTCAGCGTCGGGAGCGGCGCCGCCACGCCAAGGACGCGCGTGCCGTCGTCCCGCGTGTATTCGAGCGAGGAGGGACTGGTCGCCCAGGCTCCCCCCGCGACGCGAGCCAGCGGGTGCCCGTCGAGCGCGGAGCCCCTCGCCACGGCAGCCTTCTCGTCGGGGTTGCCGTGCGCGAGGAGCCGCCCCGTGTCGTCGACGAGCAGGGCGAAGCCGCGGTCTCCGACCCGCAGCCGATCGACCAGTCGCCACATCTCTTCGAGCCGGAGCTCCGCGACGAGGATCCCGCCGTGCGAAGACCCGGGTGTCACCTGCACGGCGACCGTGGAGCGGGGCAGCAGTTCGTCGTCGATGGTGATGCGTGAGAGGAACCCGCCGCGTGCATCGAACGAGGCCTGGTCCGGCAGCGTCCGCGCCCTCGGGACCAGGTGGCTCGTCACGAGCGTCGCCCCGGAGCCGTCGAGGAGCTCGATGTCGCGGAACATCGGGAAGGTGAGCACGTAGTTGCGCACGACGCGTTCCTGCTGCCAGGGTTCGAGCGCCGTGCCCTGGAGCTCGGCCGCGACGGCCCGCAGGGTCTGGATCGCGTGCTCGATGTAGAGCTCGATCTGCTCGGCAGCCCGGGACGCCACGCGCACGTTGCCGCCGATGACCGACTGCCGGGTGCCGGTGCGCAGCGAGCCCACCGACACGAGGCCGAAGATGATCAGCGGCAGCACCGCGGCGGTGGCCACCAGCAGCGCGAAGCGCCCTTTGATGCGCCTCACCGCGCCGCCTCCGTGGCCGGGCGCCACTGGGCCAGGGAACCGAACACGTCTCGATCGGCGGCGGGCGGGATCGCGAACCGGCGGCGGAGCGCGCGTGCACGCTCCGGCCAGGCGAGGAACACCGCCGGCGGATCGGCCGCCGCCATGCGCAGCACGTCGCCGACCGCCGCGCGCAGGGACTCGTTGTCGCCAGCCCGTCGCATGCGGTCCAGCGCCGGGTCCGCGGCGCGATAGCCGTGACGCACGAGCACCTGATCGCCGTCGCGCGGCGAATGCCAGTAGTACAGCGGGGTGAGGCCGTATCCCGCAATCTGCTCGAAGAGGAAGGTCTCGAACTGCCCGCGGGCGCGGCGCTCGGCGAATTCGCGCATGGACACCGCCTCGAGCCGCAGGTCCACGCCGACTTCGAGCAACTGTTTCTGCAGCACGAGCGCGAGGCGCTCGAACGACTCGTAGCCGGCAGGCACGAGACACGAGATGGCCAGTCGAAGCCCCCGCGCGCGCCGGCTGCTCGGGCCGGCGATGCTGTACCCGGCAGCGTCGAGCAGGGCCCGCGCCGCGTCCGGGTCGTACCGGATCGGAGCGATGCTCTCGTCGTACGCCCAGTGCCGGATCCACGCGGGACCGGTCGCCGCCACGCCCCGACCCCCGAACGCCAGGTCGATGGCCGCGTTCTTGTCGATGGCCAGGCTCAGGGCCTGCCGCACGCGGACGTCGCGCAACGAAGCCCGAGCGACATTGAAGCCGAGCAGGAGCACGTAGGGTCGGAGGGACGAGAAGGCCTGGACGTCGCTCCCGGCCTCGATGAACTCCACGGCTTCGGGCGCCACCTCGTAGAGAAAATCGATCTCGCCGCGCATCAGCGCAGCCCAGGCGGCTCGCGCCGTGGGATGGCCGCGGACCTCGATTCGGTCGATGTGGGGCCGGCCACGGTGGTAGCCGTCGAAGACCTCGAGGTCGGCACGATCACGCTCGAGCCTCGTCACGCGAAAGGGTCCGGCACTCGTGTCGCCGTCTGCCCCGCCGGTGATCGTCGAATTGGCCAGGGCCTCGAGGAGCAACGACGAGCGGGCGGCGAGCTCGACCAGCAAGGTCGTCGGGCCCTCCGCGGCAACACCGGTCACGTCCCACAGTCCGGGCGCGCTCTGCGGGTCCCGGCGCGCCTCGTCGATCGTTCGGGAGGCCGCTGCGGCGTCCAGCGGTGTCCCATCACTGAAACGGAGCCCGGGCCTCAGGGTGAACCGCCACTGGAGACCGTCCGCAGAGGGCTCGAAACGCTCCGCCAGATCGGGATTGATGTGGCCGTCGCGCCCGATGGTGACCAGGGGCGCGTAGTCGATGAGGTAGGCGACCTGTGAGGCCCTGCCGGGCTGACCGAGGCCAACGCGCAGGACGACCGGGCCCGGAGCTGGACCGGGCGCGCCGGAGCCGCACGCGGCCTGCAGCGCTGCGAGAGTGGCGCCGAAGGTGCAGACCCCGACCGTCAGGGCGCGCCGCCCCAGGCTGGCCCGCCTGAGGCGTGCCCACGGTCGGGGTCGCCGTGGTGAACGTGCCACGGTCGCCTACTGTAGCGCAGGCGACCGCAGACCCGAGCGTCGACCGCTACCGTTCCTCTGGAACGTCGATCAGCCAGGGGCAGAACACGGGACGGCGGACGGGCTTCTTGAGGATGGTCACGGTCATGAGTGGTCTCCGGGTTGGGGGTGATCGAACGGGGCAGCCTCGTGGGCCAGCGACACGGTCGCCGCTTCGAAAGCCGCCTTGTGGCAAGAGGTCGCGAGCAGGTCCCGGTGCTCGGCGTGCGCCGCGACAGAGCACCCGCCGCCGCACACCGGTACGAACGCGCAGTCGCCGCACGCCTCCCGCCACGGCGAGAGGCGCGCGAGCCGATCCGACGCGCGGGCGAGGCCGTGTGCCCGCTGGGCGTCGACGTGGCCGACGGTGTACTGCGCATCGCCGGTGAAGCCGGGGCAGGCATACAGGGCGCCATCCGGACCGATCGTGTACGCGTGCCGCTTGTGGATCTCGCACGGGCCCATGTGCACGCCGTCAATCGTGCGGAACCCGCGAGCCCGGGTTTCCTCCCTGAGCGTCGTGAGCTGGTCATCCACGAAATGGCAGGTGTCGCAGGGGCTTGAGGGGGCGTGCCGCTTCGGTGCCGGTGTGGCGGTCGCCGCCTGACCCGGCCGCACGAGCGTGAGGGGGATGACGCCGGCCGGCGGCCGGGTCGACTCGCGGATCACGGGCTTGAACGCGACCTTGTCGAGCAGCGGCGCGAAATCCTGCGCCGCGAGGTAGTCCAGCAGCTCGACGAACGGGCCGGTCGCGTCCCCTTCGAAGTTCCCGCCGATCGAGACCCGGCAGCGGCCGGCCACCGCGCGGACGTTGGCGATGATGCGATCGAACGTGCCCTGACCGCCGCGCAGCGGTCGCTGCCGATCGTGCGTGTGCCGATCCCCGTCGAGCGTGACCTTGACCCCGTTCAGGCCGAAGGGCTGCAGGCGATCCACGACCTCCGGCGTCAACAGCAGGCCGTTGGTGATCACGTTGACGAGCATCGACACCCCGCGGGCCTGGCATGCGTGCCACGCACGCTCCGCGAGCTGGTAGACCACCGGGAGGTTGAGGAGCGGTTCACCGCCGAAGAAGGTGAGAGCGAAGCTGCGAGGCCGAAGCTCGTCGAGGCGCGCTTCGATCCAGTCGAGCGTCTGCGTCGCCGTGGCCGTCGTCATCCGCTGACCGCGCGGGTCGTCGCTCGCGTGGTCGCCCTGCACGCAGTACTCGCACGCGAAGTTGCACTGCAGCGTCGTGAGCACGGTGACGCGGAGCTGCGAGGTGTCGTCACGAAACGCGTCGAAGTGCTCGCGAAGCGCCGACCGTTCCTGTTCGTGGGTGTCCACGAGGAACCCGGCGTCCCGGAGCGCGTCGATCGTGTGCCGTGCGTCCCCGGCGAGACTGTCGGCGTGCGCGGGGTCGTGGGCGAGCCGGTCCAGCAGTGCCATGACGTCCGCCGAGACGATCGCCTGCGCGTCGGTGAACGTGTTCAGGAGGAACACGTCATCCCGGTCGGTGAGCGGAACGGGCACATTGAACAGCGATGGACGCACGACGCCGTAACTCCTGCGCCGGTGCTTGGGAGCAAGGCCTGTACCCCGGGGCCGCGCCAGCCGTCGCGTCCACGCAATCGCAGGATTTGTGGCCGGAACCGGCTACACCGACAGTCGAGCAATCGGCGTCGAGCAGACGATCTTGAGAACGCATGGCAAAGACTGCAACGCCACGCGGCAGCGAGATCGCAGGAAGTGCAATCACGAGGAGGCGCCGCCACGATGCCGCGGGTGTCTCACGTCCGGGCAGGTGTGTCTCGATTTCCGAGGCAGCGTCGCTCGCGGCGCGACCGGTCGCAGGCTCTTGATGCGGTCTATATCATCGATCTATACTCCGTTCATCGAGGAGGCACACAGTGACGAAGCTCGCCAGGCTGTTCTTCAACGGCCGAAGCCAGGCGGTGCGCCTGCCAGCGGAGTTCCGGTTCCCGGGAGACCAGGTGCGTGTCACGCGTCACGGACGCGGTGTCCTGCTCGAGCCCGTGGCCACTGACGTCGTGGGGTGGTTCAGCGATCTCGATCGGTACCGGGCCGAACCGTTCATGGCGGAGGGACGCCACCAGCCGATCGCGGCCGAACGCGCCGACGTCTCGTGATCGAGTACTCGCTCGACACCAACGCCTGCATCGCCCTGATCAACGGCACCTCGCTCGGCGTGCGCCGCCGCTTCAGGCGGGTGATCGCCCAGGGCTCGGTGATGTGCATCTCCGGTGTCGTCGTGCACGAGCTCTGGTACGGCGTCGGCAAGAGCGCCCGGCGCGAGTTCAACACGGAGCGCGTGCAGACGTTCCTCTCCGGCCCGTTCGAGATCCTGCCGTACGACGAGGCCGACGCGCGGGCCACCGGCGAGGTGCGGGCACAACTGGAGCGTGCGGGTACGCCCGTCGGCGCCTACGACGCGATGATCGCGGGCCAGGCGCTGCGCCGGGGACTCACGCTCGTCACCGCCAACACCCGCGAGTTCGGGCGCATCGAGGACCTGATGTGGGAGGACTGGGGCTGAGCCGCGTTCAAGGATAAGATCGCCCCCACCATGGACGGGAGGGCCTTCCCGCTCGTTCCGGATCCACGAGGTGCAGTGATGCGCACGTCCTCCCGACGCCAGTTCATCAGGACCAGCGTGGCAGGCACCGCCGGCCTGGCCGTGCCGCTGTTCGTGACCCGGTCGTCGCTCTTCGGCCAGACGCCACCGAGCCGCCGCATCACCATCGCGCAGATCGGATGCGGCCGCATGGGCCTGGAGGACATGCGCGGCACCATGCGGCACGACCTGTGTCGCGTCGTGGCCGTGTGCGATCTCGATGCCATCCGACTGGCTGCGGCGCGGGCGGTTGTGGAGCAGTTCTACAGGGGCAAGGGCGAGTCGGTCGTCGATGTGAAGGCGTATCGGGACTACCGGGAAGTCCTGGCCCGGCCGGACATCGATGCGGTGATCGTGACCCCGCCCGATCACTGGCACGCGATCGTCGCCGTGGAGGCCGTGCTCGCCGGCAAGGACCTGTACGTGCAGAAGCCGCTCACGTACGACATTGCCGAGGCGATCGCCCTGCGGACCGCGGTGCGGGCGAAGGGTCGCATCCTCCAGACCGGCAGCCAGCAGCGGTCCTCGAAGCCGTGGGACACCTTCCGCATCGCCACCGAGGCCGTGCGCAACGGGCGCATCGGCCAGGTCAAGGTCGTGCGCATCGGCATCGGCCAGGACGAGCCCAAAGGGGTCAGGCCGCAGGCGCAACCGGTGCCGGCGACGTTCGACTACGACACGTGGCTCGGCCCGGCGCCGCAGCAGCCGTACATGGAGGCCCGGGTGCACCCGCAGCAAGGCGATCCGGAGAAGGGCTACGGTCGTCCGGGCTGGATCACGACCGAGGACTTCGGCCTCGGCATGATCACCAACTGGGGCGCCCACCACGTGGACATCGCCCACTGGGGCATGGGCATGGAACTGGGTGGCCCGGCCACGATCGATGCCCGGGCCACGTTCATGGAGAACGACGTGTGGACCGTCCACCACACGTACCACGTGGAGATGACGTATCCCAATGGTGTCCAGGTGATCATGGACGACACGTTCCCGAACGGCGTGCGCTTCGAGGGCACCGACGGCTGGGTCTTCTGCGCGCGCGGCTCGGCCCAGGTGACGAGCAGCGATCCGGGGGCCACGGCCCAGCGGGACGGCCGCAAGTCGCTCGACGCGAGCGACCTGCGGATCTTCGGGGCGAAGCCGGGACCGAAGGACATCCTGTGGCCGGCCAGCGTCGACCACTATCGGAACTGGCTCGAAGCGATCGCCGCCCGCAAGGACCCGATCGCGCCCGTCGATCAGGCCGCGCGCAGCCTCGAGGCCTGCGCTGCCGCGTGGATCGGCATGAAGCTGGGCCGGACGCTCACCTGGGATTCGAAGGCGGAGCAGTTCGTCGGCGACGCGGAGGCCAACGCGCTGTGCGCGCGGAAGCCTCGCTCGACTGCCTACGACCTGGCCGCCATCATGCGCAAGGCCGGGCTCGCGACGACGAGGAGCACGGTCTCACGCTAGCCCGGGCTGGGCCCTCGCGTCGCGCGCCGCAGGCCGTTCGGGCATTCATTGGCCCGCGGGCCTGCCGCGTCCCTACCTGGGCAACGGGACGTCCACGCGCGCCCGCCCGCCCTTGGGGTGCATCACGGTGAGCGTGACCGTGCCCGCCGAGGGGGCTTGCACGAGCCACTCGATGGGGACCTCGGCGAATCCGTTCATCACGCCAAGATCGTGCACCGCCTTCGGGGACAGCAGGGTCGCGCCCGACGGCCACTGAAGGGTGGCACGCACCGGGACCGCCATCTGCCTGGCCTGCCTGGTCGCGAGCTCGGTCGGCTGGTAGCCGGCGTTCCTGACCGTGGCGCTCACCCGATACACGTCACTGCCCGCCCGCACGGCGGTGGCTCCGTGCACCTCGAGCCGCGGCATTTGTTCGGCCTGCATCAGGATGAACTCGACGTTGCGCCGGACCTCCTCGGGGAGCCTCGACGGCAGCGGGTTGTTGTGGCCGAACTTCCGCCAGCCGCCGATTTCGACCGCGCCCAGCGTGGGGTGCCTGAACGGGGTCCAGGAGTGGAACGCGGCGCCTCCGAGCGCGCGGTCGTTGTACATCAGCTGATCGACCGCGTCGATGCGACCGTCCTTGTTCTCGTCGTCGGCCATCTGGTAGACCTCGTTGGCGAACGCCAGGATGCCGAACAGTTCGTACATCGCGTCGATCGACCCTCCGTAAGCCGGGTAGGCCGACCCATCGGCACCAGGGAGGGGCACCGCGGGTTCCGGACCGAACGCTCCGCCCGTTCCGGCGTCCGCGCCACCGCGGATCTGGCCATCCTTGTCGCGCCAGAGCTGACCGCCCTTCGTGTTCGGCGCGCCTGCCGGCCAGTTCCAGTCGTACACCGAGGTGGCGAGGGTGTAGCCGGTCACCTCGAGTCCGCGCCGCGCGAGATCCAGGTAGAGGCGCAGGTCCGACGCAGGCAGCCGCATGTTCGGGACAGACGGGGGCCGAAGGATGACTCCGCCGGACGAGTGCAGGTGCTGTGACGCCGCGATGTTCGGGTGGGCGAGGATAAAGTCGAGCATCGCCCTGATCTCGAGTTCGGAGGCAGGAAACGGTCCGGCGCCCCGTTGATCGGCCAGCGACCAGTTGCCCGGGTAGTTGCGGTTCGGGTCCACGCCGCCGACCCAGTCCTCGCCGAACTGCCCGTCGCCATCGTTGTCGAGGCCCTCGACGTAGACACGGTAGAACGGGCCGGCATCGCCGGGGCGCCGCGCACGCATCAGGCGCTGGTCGCGTGGGTCCCGCACCATGTCGCCGCCCGGCTCCTCGCGACGCATCTGGGTGGCTTCGCCGTCGCCATCGAGGTCCTCGGGCCCGTCCTCGTCGGTCGTGCCGTCCTGGTCATCGTCCCAGGGGCGCGCCGTCGAGTCACGTGGCCGGACCGGCGTCGTGTGATGGAGTTCGGAGATGTCGGGAATCACCGCAGGCGCGATGTAGAACGTCCGCGTACGACGCAGCGCGTCGATCCGGGCGTCGTTCGAGACGAGCAGGCGATGGACCAGCCCGAGCGCCACCTCGGTGGCGATGACCTCGTCTGAGTCGATTCCGCCGTCCACCCAGATCGCGGGCTTGTCGGCCGCGCTGCCGGTTGAGGGGTCCGTGATCGTGACGACCCAGAGGTCGCGGCCCTGGAAGCTCTTCCCGATCGACTCGAGCCTGGCGAGCTGCGGGTACCGGCGCACCGCGTCCTGGAGGAAGCTCGTGACCTCTGCGAAGCTGCGGTAGCAGTCGAAGGTGAGCGCGTCCTGGAATGGTGCGCAGGCCGGGAAGTAGCGCTTCGAGCCGGGCCCGGGCGGCGACTGCCCGGGCAGCGCGGTCGTCATCGTCACGAGGATCACGAGCTGGGCAGCAAACCGTCGGGCCATCGTGTCACTCCGTTCAAGGCATGCCGGCTGCGGGGCCGGCGCGCTCAGCCCTGCGGCATCGTCCGCAGCCTGCGGGCGATTTCGCGGATCTCGAGCTTGCCCATCTTGTGTTTGAGGGTGCTCAAGGGAATGCCGAGGTAGCGCGCGGTGGCGGTGACGTTCCAGTCTTCGCGTTCGAGCGCCCGCAGGATGAAGTTCCGCTCGAAGGTGTTGACCGCCGCCTGCAGCAGCGGTTCCGCACTCGACGCGCGGGCCTTGTCGAGCTGCGAGACGTGGTAGTCGAGCGGCAGGTCCTCGTCTTCGATCCAGCCGCGGTCGTTCATGGCCACGAGTCGCTCGACGAGGTTCTCGAGCTCGCGGATGTTGCCCGGCCACCAGTGCCGCTGGAGGATCTCGATCGCGGAGTCCGCGATGCCGGCGATCGGTTTGCGGAAGCGGGCGCTGTATCGCTTGATGAAGAAACGGACGATCTCCGGGATGTCCTCGGGGCGCTCGCGGAGCGGCGGCATCCGGATGGGGATGACCTTGATGCGGTAGTAGAGGTCCTCTCTGAACCGACCCTCTTTCACCGCCCGGTCGAGATCGACGTTGGTCGCGCAGATCAGGCGGAACTCGGTCTTGATCGGTTTCGAGCCGCCGACCCGTTCGATCTCGCCGCCCTGCACGGAGCGCAGCAGCTTGGCCTGGAGGTCGATCCGCAGGTCACCGATTTCGTCCAGGAACAGCGTGCCGCCCGCGGCCAGCTCGAACTTGCCCAGTTGCTGCCGGACTGCCCCGGTGAACGCACCTTTTTCGTGGCCGAACAAGGTGCTCTCGACCAGTTCCGACGGAATGGCGGCGAGGTTGACCGGGATGAAGGGGCCGTCGCTCATCTCGGACTCGCGATGGACCAGCCGCGCGAGCAGTTCCTTGCCGGTTCCGCTCTCGCCGAGGATGAGGACCGTCGCCGACAGCTTGGCGACGCGCTGCACCGTGTCCATCACCAGGCGCATGGCCTGTCCCGGGCCCGTGACGAACTCCAGGTCGTCGCTCTCGGCCACCTGCGCCGACAGCGTGATCACGCGGCGGTTCAGGTCCTGGCGCTCGGAGGCGTTGCGGACGAGCGAGCGCAGCGTGTCGTAGTCGAAGTCCTTGGTGACGTAGTGGTAGGCCCCGTGCTTGATGGCCGTGACCGCCGTTTCGACCTCGCTCACGGCCGAGATCACGATGACCTCGAGCAGCGAGTACTGCTCCTTGACGATCTTCAGGAGGTCCAGGCCGCTCATCCCGGGCAGGCGGACGTCCAGGAGCATCAGGTCCACGGCGTCGCGTCGCAGCACGGCGAGCGCGGCCTCGGCGTTCTCGACGGAGAGCGCGCGGTAGTCCCTCTTGAGGATGGCGGTGAGCGTGTCGCGCATCCCCTGGTCGTCGTCCACGATCAGCAGCGTCTTCAGTCGGGCCACGCGTCGGTTCTCGCGCCGTGCAGGTGCGGCACGACATTCTACGCCCAGTCCCGCCCCGGCCGGATCCACGCGGTATAATCCGCGGGTCCTATGTCCAATCCTTCCTACGATCTCGTGGTCATCGGTTCGGGAACGGGCGGCTATGTCGCCGCCATTCGCGCGGCCCAGCTGGGGCTCCGCGTGGCCGTGGTCGAGCGCGCGCCGACGCTGGGGGGCACGTGCCTGAACTGGGGCTGCATCCCGACGAAGGCTCTGCTGGAGCACGCGCACGCCTGGAAGGTCGCCCAGGACGCCAGGGAGTGGGGGATCTCGTTCGGCGGCCCGCCCGCACTCGACATGGGGCAGGTGCACGCCCGGAAGGACAAGATCGTCAAGACGCTGACCGGTGGCGTGGCGCACCTGTTCAAGAAGAACAAGATCGAGTGGATCAAGGGATCCGGGCGGCTGCTGGGCGCCGGGGCCGTCGAGGTGACCGGTGACCAGGCCATGACGATCACCACGAAGGAGATCCTCGTGGCCACGGGCTCCTCGGCCCGCAGTGTCCCCGGCATCGAGATCGACCGGAAGCGCATCATCACGAGTGACGAGGCCATTCACCTGAAAGAGGTGCCGAAGTCCATCGTGGTCCTCGGCAGCGGGGCCGTTGGCGTCGAGTTCGCCTCGATCTTCAATCGCTTCGGCAGCACGGTCACGATCATCGAGCTGCTGCCGCGGCTCGTGCCCAACGAGGACGAGGCCGTCTCGGCCGAGCTCGAGAAGTACTACAAGAAACTGAAGATGACCGTGATGACGGGCACGAAGGTGACCAGGGCGACGCCTGACGGCGAGGGCGTCACGGTGGACGCCCAGTTGCCGGACGGCAAGTCCGTCACGGTGAGGGCCGACTACCTGCTCGTGGCCACCGGGCGGGGGCCCGTCACCGAAGGGCTCGGCGCCGAAGGCGTCGGACTGCCGATGGAACGCGGCTACATCCGCGTGGACGAACTGTTCCGCACGCCCGTCCCTGGCATTTCGGCCGTCGGTGACGTGATCACGCTGGGCTGGCCAGGGCACCCGCAGCTCGCGCATCTCTCCTCGGCAGAGGGCATCGTCGCCGCCGAGCGTCTCGCTGGTCACGACGTGCGGCCCATCAACTACGACCACGTGCCCAAGTGCACCTACTGCGACCCGGAAATCGGCAGCGTCGGCCTCTCCGAGCAGCAAGCCATCGAGCGCGGATTCGACGTGCGCGTGGGGACGTTCCCCTTTGGCGTCCTCGCGAGAGCCCGGATCTCCGGGGAGTTCGTCGGGTTCGTCAAGATCGTCGCCGACAGGAAGTACGACGAAATCCTGGGGGTGCACATGATCGGCCCGCGGGCCACGGAACTCGTGGCCGAGGCCACGATGGCCCTCAGGATGGAGTGCACGGTCGAAGAGCTCATTCGCACGATCCACGCGCACCCGACCATGTCGGAAGCCGTGGCCGAGGCGGCGCACGCCACGCACGGCGCCGCGCTGCACGTGTAGGGAACCGATCCCATGCCTACCAATGTCGTGATGCCCCAGATGGGGGAATCGGTCGCCGAGGGCACGGTCGTCCGCTGGATCAAGAAGCTGCTCGACGAAGTCGATCGCGACGAGCCCCTGTTCGAGATCTCCACCGACAAGGTCGACGCGGAGATCCCCGCGCCGGCGGCCGGCATCCTGGTCGAGATCCGCGTGAAGGAAGGCGAGACCGTCCCGGTGGACACGGTGGTGGCGGTGCTGGCCGCCAGGGGCGAAGCCATCGCCGGGCCTTCGACCCTGAACGCGCCTCCGGCTGACGCCGCGCCCATCGCGCCAGCGGTCCAGGCGGCGACCGCGCTCCCGGCGGTCCCGGCTGCCGCCGCACCGGGGGCGCCGCCGCACGAACTGACCGGCGAGGCCCTGCTCGACCACATGCGCCGCACGCGCTCTTCGCCGCTCGTCCGTCGCATCGCCCAGGAACACCACGTCGACATCACGGCCGTCGCCGGCTCGGGCGTCGGCGGCCGCGTGACGAAGCAGGACATCCTGACGTTCATCGAGACGCGTGGGGCAGCGCCTGCCGCGACGGCCCAGGCGCCCGGACCCGCCGGTGCGGCGCCTCCCGCGTCGCACGTCCCGGTGTTCAAGCCCGGCGATCGGGTCGACATCGTGCCGATGACGGTGATGCGCAAGAAGATCGCCGAGCACATGGTGCTCAGTCGCCGCACGTCGGCCCACGTGCACTCCGTCTTCGAGTTCGACTTCCACCGGGTGAGCCAGATCCGCGACCAGAAGAAGGCCGAGTACGAGCGTGTCGGGGCGAAGCTGACCTTCATGGCCTTCATCGCAAAGGCCGTCTGCGACGCGCTGCGGGCCGTGCCCATCGTCAATGCGTCGGTCGATGGCGACAACCTGGTCTACAAGAAGGACATCAACCTCGGGATCGCGGTCGCGCTCGACTGGGGGCTGATCGTGCCCGTGATCCGGAACGCCGACGAGAAGAACCTGCTCGGCCTGAGTCGTGCGATCGTGGACCTCGCCACACGCGCCCGCAACAAGCAACTGAAGCCCGAAGAGGTCCAGGGCGGCACGTTCACCATCACGAATCCCGGCGTCTTCGGCACGCTGTTCGGGATGCCGATCATCAGTCAGCCGCAACTGGCGATCCTCGGCGTGGGCGCGATCGAGAAGCGCGTGGTCGTGATCGACGACGCGATTCACGTGCGGCCGCGCGGCTACATGAGCATCGGGTACGACCATCGGGTCGTCGACGGGGCCGTGGCCGACGAGTTCATGTCGCACGTGAAGCGGACGATCGAGCACTACGATCCGGCGCAAGCCTGAACCACCCCCGGGGAGAGGACCACTCGTGCCCGTGCTGCACGTACGTCGACTTGGCGTCGTGCCCTACGATGAGGCGCTCGCGCTCCAGCAGCGCCTCGTCGAGGATCGCGCGGCCGACCGCATTCCCGATACGCTGCTCCTCCTCGAGCATCCGCCGGTGATCACGCTCGGGGTGCGCGTGCACCACGATCGGTCTCACATCGTCGCCAGCCCGGAGACCCTCGCGGAGCGGGGCGTCGACGTGCGGGAGTCGGGGCGCGGGGGAGACGTGACGTATCACGGCCCAGGTCAGCTCGTCGGGTATCCGATCGTCGCGCTGGGCCCGGGACGGCGGGACCTGCATCGCTACGTGCGAGACCTGGAAGAGGCCCTCATCGTCGCGCTCGGGCGCCTCGGGATTCGCGGGGGGCGCATCCAGGGACTCACCGGGGTGTGGGTGGGCGACGAGAAGATCGCGGCCATCGGTGTCAGGGTCGCCCGCTGGATTACGAGTCACGGGTTCGCACTCAACGTCAGTCCGAACCTCGACCATTTCGGGTTGATCGTGCCCTGCGGCATCTCCGATCGGGGGGTGACCTCCATCGCCCGAGTGCTCGGCCGTCTCGTGCCAATGGAAGAGGTCGAAGGCCTCGTCGCGACGGCCCTGGCCGAGATACTCGGCCTTGACGCCTCGAATCAGCCTAGTTAAGTAATTGAAAATAAAGGATCTAATCAACGCGCCAAAAATCCTACTCAAAATCTATTCAAAACATGGAATAGGGACGCGTTGGCGGTGTTCTACATCAGTGGAGGCGGAAATGACCCCACGGAACACCGAACAGGAACTGGCGTTGATCGAGCGGCTCCGGCAGGGCGACTCGAGCGCCGTTGACGATCTGGCCCGGGCCTACGGGCAGCGTATCTTCCAGCTCGCACTGCGATACATGAAGAACCGGGAAGACGCGGAGGAGGTGGCACAGGACGTCCTTCTCAAGGTCTACCGCAAGATCGACGCGTTCCGCGGCGACTCGGCCCTGTCGTCCTGGATTTACCGCATCACGTTCAATGCCGCGATGTCGCGGCTGCGCAACTCCAAGTTCAGCCGGCCGTTCGAAGTGCCCGAGGAGCTTGCGCGCACCACGTCAGACGATGGGGAGCGAGCGAGGCTGCCGCACGAGACGCCGGACTGGTCGTCAATGGCCGACGAGGAGCTGCTGCGCGGACAGATGCGCGACCGGCTCGAGAAGGCCATGCATTCGCTGCCGCCCATCTACAGGACCCCTGTGGTGTTGCGGGACATCGACGGTCTCTCCACGGAAGAAGCCAGCCGAGTGCTGAACGTGAAAGCCCAGACGCTCAAGTCGCGCCTCCATCGCGGTCGCCTGATCCTGCGACGTCGCCTTGCGGACTTCGCAGGCGGACTGACGCTGCACCCGGCCGCCTGACGCGCTCGGGCCGCGACTGGGAGACAATGAAGGGCATGTCCAGACCTGAACAAACACTGACCGGCAAGGTGGCTCTCGTCACCGGAGGGTCTCGGGGGATTGGTTACGCGGTCGCCGAGGCGCTTGCCGCGCGTGGAGCAGCGGTACTCATCACCGGACTCGATGAGGCGCGGTTGGAGCGGGCACGGGCACGGCTTGCGAGCACCGGGGCCCGCATCGCGGCCGCCCGAATGGACGTTCGCAACATCGACGACGTCCGGCGCGCCATGGAGGCAGCCGACCGGCAGTTCGGCGGCCTGGACATCCTGGTCAACAACGCCGGCATCGGGCGCTTTGTGAGCGTTGCCGACATGACCGATGCGCAGTGGGATGAGGTCATCGGGACCAATCTGACTGGCGCCTTCTACTGTTGTCGGGAGGCTTTACCTCGAATGCGGACACGAGGAGGCGGCTGGATCGTCAACATCAGCAGCCTCGCCGGCCGGAACTGGTTCGCCAACGCGGGTGCCTACTGCGCGTCGAAGGCCGGGCTGAACGCCCTGAGCGAGGCCCTGATGCAGGAAGTGCGCTACGACAACATCCGTGTGACCTATGTCATGCCCGGATCCGTCGAAACGGACTTCGCCGGGATGCAGGGCAATGAGGGGCACTGGAAACTGCTGCCCGAGGATGTGGCCCAGGTCGTCGTGGACCTTGTGGCACACGATGCGCGCAGCCTGCCGAGCCGCGTGGAGATTCGGCCGTCACGGCCGGCGCGCAAGGCGTAGCAGGTCGATCAAGGTCGCCGCCAGCGAAGCGACCAGACCGCTGCTGGCAGGAAGAACAAGGAGCCGAGCGCCATCGCGAGGGTGCGAGGGGCGAAACCCAGAGCATCGAGAGCCCAGCCCGTCGCATAGCTCATGGTGGCGGTGACGAGGGTCATGAGCGCGAAGTCGATGCCGAACACCCGGCCGCGGAGGCGATCCGGGACGCTGAGCTGCAGCAGGACGGTGCTCGAGACCCACAGCAGCGAACCACCCGCGTGCGCGACGACCACCGCAAGGCTCGCCAGAGGCAGGCTCGGCGCGAGTGCGAAGCACATGTAGCTGACACCGCAGATCAAGAAGCCGGGAGCAATCACCTGGCGCAGTCGATTCGGGTCCGAGCCGCACAACCAGCGCGTCGCCAAGGCCCCGAGTCCGGCGCCGATGCCCCGGGCCGAATACAGCACCCCCATGCCGCCGGCGCTTCCCCCACCGAGGGGGAAGACCCGCTCGCCGAACACCGTCAACAGCAGGAGCACACCGCCCGCGAGAGACCAGGCGGCCTTCACCGAGACCAGCTGCCGCACCGAGCGGTTGCCCGCCACGAACCGCAGCCCGTGCAGGAATCCCGTGTCGGCCTCCTTCCGGGGAGGCATCGCCGATGCCCGCACGCCGGGCCTCATCCTCGCGATGAAGACGGCCGAGAGGAAGAAGGACAGGGCGTTGAGCAGGAAGGCCGCCTCCCGGCCGAAGAGGGCGGTCACCACGCCGCCCAGCCCCGCTCCAATCGCCAGCATCGCCGACCATGTGGCGCTCGACAGCGCGTTGGCCGGCACCAGTTCGTCCACGTCTGCGATGTTCGGCAGCAGGGCCGACCGGGCGGGCTCGAAAAACCCGGTGGCCGTCACGCTGAGCCCGACCACGACATACGCCAGCCAGATGCTGCTGGCATCGCGCACCAGCAACAGGCCGAGCATGAGCACGCCGCGCACGAGGTCCGAGGCCACCAGCACCCGTTGGCGGTTCAAGCGGTCCACGATGACCCCGGCCCAGGGACCGACGAGCGCGGTTGGCGCGAGCTGCACCACCATCATCGCGGCGACAGCCGTGGCCGAACCGGTGACGTCCAGCAGCACCGCATAGAGGGCGATCGAGTTGAACCAGTCCCCGAGCTGGCTGACGACCTGGCCGAGCCAGAGCAGGCGAACGTTCCGATTCCGCCGGAGCAGGGTCGTGAAGGTCACGGGCTGAAGGACGGACCGGCGGTCGTCCCCGGGGGGCACGGACTCACACGGGCTCGACGTCGAGGATCTCGCGAAGGCGCGCGAGGTCGATGTTCGCGCCGGACACGACGATGGCGGCCCGGTTGCCCGGGCGCACGATGCGTCCAGCCATCACAGCTCCGACGGCAGCGATGCCGGCGCCTTCCGCGACGAGGTGCTCCCGTCCGAGCAGCTCCCGGATGCCCGACCGGAGTTCCTCCTCGGAGGCGCCGACGACATCGTCCACCAGCCGCCGGATGATCTCGAAGGTGATCGTGTCTGCGACGACGTTGCCGCCGAGGCCGTCCGCAATCGTGGGGAACACGGGAATCGTCGTGACGCACCCCTCCGCGACGGCCACGCGGAAGGCCGGGTTCACGGCAGCTTCCACGCCGACGACCCGGACACGCGGGGCGATGGCCTTGGCGGCCGTCGCGATGCCGCTGATCAGTCCCCCGCCGCCCACGGGCGCCGCGATGACATCGACGCGGGGCAGGTCCTCCAGGATCTCCAGGCCGACCGTGCCGCCGCCAGCCACGATGTCGGGGTGGTTGTACGGCGAGATGAACACGGCGCCTTCGTCTCGCGCGAAGGCCAGGGCGAGCGCCTCCGCCTCGTCGTAGTTCGCGCCCACCGCGCGGAGGTCGGCCCCGAAACGGCGGATCGCGTCCAGCTTGGTGCGGGCCGCATCCCGCGGGGTGAAGACAACCGCCGTCAGCCCCGCCTCCCTTGCCGCCCACGCGAGCGCCTGGCCGTGGTTGCCTGCCGAGGCGGTGACGACCCTGGCGGGAACCGTGGCCCCAGGGTGCGCATCGGCCGCCTCCACCAGACGCGACACCGCGTTGAAGGCGCCACGCACCTTGAAGGCGTGACTCACCTGGAAGGACTCGAGCTTGAGCCACACGTCGGCGCCCGTCAGGTCCGAGAGCCACATCGAGCGGACGAGCGGCGTCCTCCGGATCCGACCGTGCAGTCGTTCGCGCGCGAGGTAGATGTCGTGGACCGAGACCGCTGGGCTCATGCGCGGCCCGAAAGGAGAGACGGCAACTGCGCCACGAACGCTGAGCGCGCCAGCACGACGTCAACACCAGCCGCCCGGGCGGCCTCGATGCGGTCCGCCTGCACGTGTGAGACGAACCCCACCGTCCTGATGGCCGACAGTGCCGGCTCGGCCCGCAGCGCGCTGACCATCTCGAGGGGCTCGAGGCGATCAGCGTTCAGGTCCAGCACGAGGAGCGACGGCGCAGCGTGCCGGGCCTGTTCCAGCAGTGCGTCGGGACTCCGGACGAACCTGACCTCGACGCCGAGCGCCGACGCCGTCGAGCGCAGCTTCGATACGAACAGCAGGTCTTCGACGGCGCAGAGCACCATGCCGCGGCCAGACTATCATACCGACATGATCATCGAGACGAGGGCCGTGGCGCCCTTCTTCAAGAACGGGTACCTGCTCGGCGAGGCGGTCACCAGGCAGGCCGTGCTCATCGATCCGGGCGACGAGGTGGAGGCCCTGCTGCAAGTGGCGGCGCAGCAGCGCCTCTCGGTGACGCGCATCCTGCTCACACACGCGCACGTCGATCACGTGAGCGGGGTGGCGCGCGCGAAACGCGCGCTCGGGGTGCCGATCGTCCTGCACCGCGACGACCAGTTCCTCTACGACCACGCGGTTGCGTCCGGCCGCATGTTCGGTCTCGAGATCGAGGCTCCACCCCCCGTGGACGAGTACTACGCGGCCGACAGCCTGTATCGCGTCGGCGAGCTGGAGATCCGCCCGCATCACACGCCAGGACATTGTCCCGGGGGCGTCTGTCTGGCCGTGAACGGCCCCGGACAGCCAGCGCAGACGCTGTTTGTCGGCGACACGTTGTTTGCGGGGTCCATCGGCCGCACGGACCTGCCCGGCGGCGACTACGACACCCTGATCCGCTCGATCAGAACGGTACTGCTGCCGTTCGGCGACGAGGCGCTCGTCTACTCCGGTCATGGCCCGGTGACGACGATCGGGGAGGAACGGCGGACGAACCCGTTCCTGCGCTAGGGAAAAAGGGGTCGGGAGTCGATTTAGCAGAGATTGCCACTTCGCCCGCGTGGATGGCCGGCGATGTGGCAATTCCTGCTAAATCGACTCCCGACCCCTTTTTTCCACCACCAGCTCGACGCGCCCGAGGCGCAGGCGGTCGCCGGGCAGGAGCGCCGCCTGCCTCACACGCCGCCCGTTCACGAAGGTCCCGTTCGTGCTCTCGAGATCTTCCACCGTCAGGGACCCCTCGGCGTCGGTCGTCAGCCGGCAGTGCACCCGCGACACCAGCGGTGCATCCACGACGAAGTCGGCGGGCACGGTCCGTCCCACGGTGCGCGTCGAACCCGAGCTCACGCGGAACGTCCTGCCGGACGGGGAGTCGCCCTCAGCGGTCCTCAGGACCCAGACGTCGCGAGCAGGCATGGACAGAGGGCGACATTCAGGCGGTCACCGCCGCCGGCAATCCCAGGACCTCGCGGACCCTGGCGTGCACGACCTCGCCACCGCGGGTGACGAGCGTGTCCCTGGTGATCTCATCGGACGAGTCGATGACCAGGGTCTTGTCCTTGACCAGGTGCAGCAGGAAGGTCGTCAGGTTCTTCGCGTACATCTGGCTGGCGTGATACGGCACGGTCGCTGCCAGGTTGGTGGGGCCGAGGATGAGCACCCCGTGGGCGTCCACGCGCTCGTCGGCCCGGGTCAGCTCGCAGTTGCCTCCGCGTTCGGCCGCAAGATCCACGATGACCGAGCCCGGCTTCATCTGCGCCACCATGTCGGCCGTGACGAGCACCGGGGATCGCTTGCCAGGGATGGCGGCCGTGCAGATGACCACGTCGCTGGCAGCGACGACCTTGCCCATCATCTCGCGTTGCCGGCGATAGAAGGACTCGTCCTGGGCCGCCGCGTAGCCCCCTGAGCCCTCTGCCGCCGCGGTCTCCAGCGGCAGCTCGACGAAACGCGCGCCGAGGCTCTGGATCTGGTCCTTGACCGCCGGGCGCACGTCGTAGGCCTCGACCTTGGCCCCGAGGCGTTTCGCGGTGGCGATCGCCTGGAGGCCGGCGACGCCCGCCCCAATCACGAAGACCTGCGCCGGGGTAATCGTCCCCGCGGCGGTCATGAGCATCGGCAGGAACCGGGGCAGTTCCGTGGCGGCTTCCAGCACCGCCTTGTAGCCGGCGATGCTGGCCATGGACGACAGGACGTCCATGCTCTGGGCGCGCGTGATCCGCGGCATCAACTCGAGCGCGAACAGTGTCACGCCGCGCGCGGCCAGCTCACGGGTGGCGTCGGACGGTGTGAGCGGATCGGCCATCCCGACGACCGTCTGCCCTTGCCGCAGCAGCGCCAGATCCGCGGATGCGCCGGGGCCATTGGCACCTGGCGTCCTCACCTGGGCGATGACAGCAGCCGCCCCGAAGAGGTCCCCGCGGTCCGGAACGATCGTGGCGCCCTTCTCCTGGTAGGCGGCGTCCGGAAACCCGGAGGCGGCACCGGCGCCCGACTCGACGCCCACCTCGAACCCCGCTTTGGCAAGGGGGCCGAGCTGGCTGGGGATGAGCGCGACGCGTCGCTCACCGGGGAAGGTCTCGCGAGGAATGGCAATGCGCATGGGATGTCCGGGTCCGGCAGGGGCGCGCCTATTGTAGCCGAGCGCCCGTCGGGTCGAACCCCGTCCGCCCCGATCTCGTCAAAGTGCTCGAGTTCACGATCGCATTGGGCTGTCCGCGGAGGCTCGGGACATGGCGAAATCTCGCAAGCGATACATCTACTGGGGGTTGGCAGCCGTCGCGCTGCTCGGCGGGGCCTACGGCCTGTCGAGTCTGAACAACGCCAAGGCCGATTTCGACCCCTCCCGGCTCGGGACGGTTGAACGCGACACGATGGTGAAATCGGTGGTCGCGACCGGGAAGATCGAACCCATCTCCAAGGTCGAGATCAAGTCGAAGGCCAACGGCATCATCGAGAAGCTATACGTGGACGTGGGGGCCCAGGTGCAGCCGGGCCAGGTGCTGGCCGAGCTCGACAAGGAGCTGCTCAACGCCCGCCTGCGCGAGGAGCAAGCCAACCTGCAGGCCGCCGAGGCCAACGTGAAGGCGGCGCGGGCCCAGCTGGACAAGAACGTCATCGAGGCCGAGGGACCCGACGTCGAGTTCGCGCGCCGCGCCCACGAGCGGGCACGGTCGCTCTTCTCGCAGCAACTGATCGCCCAGTCCGCGCTCGACGACGCGCACGGGGCGCTCGAAGTGGCCGAGAACCGGCAACGCAGCGCCAAGGGTCAGCTCGTCGTCTCTCGTGCACGCGTGGCCGAGGCCGAGGCGAAGGTGGCGCAGGCGCGCGCCGCCGTGGCGCGGGCCGAAGAAGACCTCCGCAACGCGACGATCCGGGCCCCGATCCACGCCACCGTCCTGACGCGGGACGTCGAGATCGGAAGCCCGGTGTCTTCGATCCTCAACCTCGGCGCCAATGCGACGCTCGTGATGACCCTCGGCGACATCACGGAAGTGTTCGTGCGCGGCAAGGTCGATGAGGCTGACATCGGCCGCGTGCAGTTCGGGCAGAAGGCGCGGATCACGGTCGAGACGTTCAAGGACAAGAAGTTCGAGGGCAAGGTGACCCAGATTTCGCCCATCGGCGTCGAGAAGGACAACGTCACGACTTTCGAGGTCGAGGTCTCGATCGCGAATGCGAACAACGAGCTGAAGGCCAACATGACCGCCAACGCGGAGATCGTGCTCGAGGAGTACCCGAACGCCCTCATCATCCCCGAGTCGGCCATCTCCTACGATGCGGCCAAGAAGGCGTTCGTGGAGATCCCGGATTCCCGCAGCAAGACCGGCCGCCAGAAGGTCGAGATCAAGGTCGGCGTCGGCAACGGCACCAGGACCCAGGTGCTCGAGGGGCTGAAGCAGGGCGACAAGATCATCCTGCCGTCATGAGGCAGTCATGTCGGCCCTGCGCCCTGCGCCCTGAGCCCGGCGCCTTGAGCCCTGCGCCTTGAGCCCTGCGCCTTGAGCCCGCCATGAGAGAAGCAATCCTCCAGTCGATCGACAACCTGCGCGCCAACAAGCTGCGCAGCTTCCTCACGATGTTCGGCATCCTCTGGGGCATCGTGTCGATCGTCCTCCTGTCCGCCATGGGCGAGGGGTTCCGGCGCGGGAATGCCGCCGTCCTGAACGAATTCGGCAAGAACGTCGGCATCATCTGGGGTGGCCGCACGAGCCTCCAGGCCGGTGGCGAGCGCGCCGGCCGCGTGGTGTACCTGACGGCGGACGACGTGCGGACGATCGAGCGCGAGTCGCGCATGGTGGCGATGATCAGCCCGGAGATCAGCCGCGGCGGGATTCAGGTGAAGAGCCGCTACAACGCCGCGATGCCCACCGTCTGCGGCGTCGAACCCCCCTATCTCTGGGTCCGCACCGTCGAGGTCGACCGCGGCCGCCTCCTGAACTGGGAGGACGAACAGCAACAACGCCGCGTCGCCATCGTCGGGTACGACATGTCGCAGCAACTGTTCGGCACGCGTGACCCGATCGGTGAGACGCTGACGGTCCGGGGCGCGACCTTCACGGTCGTCGGCCGCATTCGCAAGAAGAACCAGGACAGCAGCTACAACGGTTCGGACAACAACAAGGTGATCGTGCCGTTCTCGGTGATGCAGCGGGATTTGCCCCGCCCGGACGCGCCGACGGGCGCAGTGTCGCAGATTCTGGTGGCACCGCATCAGTGGGTGGTCGACGACCTGCCGAACAGCCTCGACGGCCGAACAGGGCGGGTCGAGGACATCGACTGGCCGCTCGAGCGGGAGGTGAGGGCGATCCTGGCGCGGCACAAGGGATTCGATGGCGAGGACCGCGAGGCGATTGCCATGTGGGACACCTCGCTCAGCACCCTGATGTTCGGCCGGATGATCGACCGCATGCGTCAGTTCTTCACGATCGTCGGGCTGGTGACGCTCGGTCTGGGCGGCATCGGTGTGATGAACATCATGCTGATCGCCGTGCGCGACCGGACGAAGGAGATCGGCGTCCGGAAAGCGCTCGGGGCGACGACGAGGGCCGTGCAGCGCCAGTTCTTCCTCGAGGGGTTCTTCCTTACCGCGCTGTCCGGGGCCCTGGGCTTCCTGATCGGAGCCGGGCTCTGCGCGCTCATCAACCTGGCCCCGATGCCCATGCGCTTCTCGGGCATGATTGTCACCCCGCAGATCGGGCTGCTCGCCGCGGGGACCCTCATGATCGTCGGCGTGCTCGCTGCGCTGCTGCCCGCGCGACGAGCCGCACAACTGCCCCCGACGGAGGCCCTTCGCTACGAGATGTGAGCGCCTGCCATGAGTGATGTCATCACCACCAATCCACTCGCATTGCCCGCCCCGAGGGTCACGTCGGGACGCCGTGCCTTCTCACCGACCATCCTTCGCGAGGTGTGGAAGGAAGCGCTCTACGGAATCGTCCGGAACCGGCTCCGGGCGGGGCTCTCCATGCTCGGGATCTCGTGGGGCATTGTTTCGGTGGTGGTCCTGCTGGCGTACGGCAACGGGTTCCACGGCGCCATCAGTGCCGGGTTCGCCGGGGCGTTTTCGAACGGCGTGGTCGTCGCCTGGCCCGGGCAGACGAGCCTGCAGGCTGGCGGCGAGCGCGCCGGCCGCCGCGTGCGCCTGACGCTGGACGACGTGGACGCGGTGGGCGCCCTGCCGCTCGTGCGGAGCGTGAGCCCCGAGTTCGTCTCGCGGCTGGCCATCGGCTACGGGGACCGGCAGGTGACTCAGCCCGTGCGCGGCGTCAACGTGGCCTACGGCGAGATGCGCAACGAGAAGCCGGGCCCCGGTCTTGGGCGGTTTCTGAACGACGAGGACATCTCGCAGCATCGACGCGTGGCCTTCATCGGCTCGGAGGTCTACCGCAAGCTGTTCGGCACGCGATGGGCGCTCGGGCAGACCATCCGGCTCGGCGGGGTGCCCTTCGAGGTGATCGGCGTGATGGAGGACAAGGTGCAGATGTCCGCGTATTTCTCGCCGGACAAGTACTGCGTCTTCATCCCGTACACGACGTTCGGCCAGATCGGCAACAGCCAGTACCTGTCGGTGCTGGTGTTCCAGACGGTGGACCCGATGCAGCAGGGCCGGGCGCTGACGCAGGTGCGTGAGCAACTGGCGCGCACGCACCGCTACAACCCCGCGGACGAGCGCGCCGTCATGCTGCACGATTCCGTGGAGATGACGGAATCGATCGGCGGCATCACGAACGGCCTGAAGCTCGTGCTGACGTTCATCGGCGTGCTGACGCTCGCCATCGGCGGTGTCGGCATCATGAACATCATGTTCGTGTCGGTGACGGAGCGCACGCGCGAGATCGGGGTCCGCAAGGCCCTCGGGGCCCGTCGGCGCGAGATCCTCCTCCAGTTCCTGCTCGAGGGTCTCGTGATCACCTTCCTCGGGGGGCTCGGGGGCATCCTGATCTCGTCCGCGCTCGTCTGGCTCGTCAGCCCGCGGCCGTTCCTCGCGGAACTGATGGACGACTTGAGCCGGGTCACCGACATCCACCTCGTGATGTCGGCGCAGCTCGTGGGCCTCAGCACGGCGATCCTCATGGCCGTCGGCCTGATTGCGGGGTTCCTGCCCGCGTGGCGGGCCTCACGGCTCGATCCGATCGAGGCGTTGAGATACGAATAGGCGTACGGCGTACGGCGTAAGGCGTACGGCGGCGTACGGTCGCGTAGGGCGTACGGCTAGCGGCCGCGCACGAACGGGAGCGGCCGCACTTCCATGACGTGGCTCCCGGCGGCGCTCGAGGCGACGACACGGGTCCCTGGGTCGACGAAGTCACGCGACACGTAGCCGAGCGCGATGGTGGTCTGCAGGCGCGGAGAGAACACGGCGCTGGTGATCTGACCGATGCGCCGCTCGCCGTTGCGATCCATCACCACGTCGCCCGCGGACAAGGGCCGCCGAGGTCCGGGATCGCCCTCCGGAGGCGCCACGCGCGCAAGTCCGACCAGGTGCCGCGCCACGCGTCCCTGCCCGCGATGCAGGACGCGGATGATGACCTCCTGACCAACGTAGCAGCCCTTCGTGAAGCTGATCGCCCGGCCCTCGATGCCCGCCTCGAGCGGGATCGTCTCGGCGTTCATGTCGAGGCCGAAGGCCGGCCGGCCGGCCTCGACGCGCAGGGTCTCCCAGGTTCCGGGATCCCCCTCGGCTGCGCCTGCCACGCGCAGGCGATCCGCCAGGGAGGCCGCGTGAGGCGCCGGCACGTACAGGTCCAGGCCAGGTTCGCCGAGATCTCTGGCGCCGGCGATGATGACGCCCTCGCCCGTTGCGCATGATGCCGTGCTCGACGCGTGTTCGTCGAGCGCCGAGAGCGACGAGGCGGTCAACAGGGGGTCGGCAACCGCGCTGGCCACGCATGCGGACGCCCCCGGACCGTGCACCGACCATCGGGCCAGTGAAGACGTCACATCCTCGATGGTCACATCCTCGGTGATGACGAACATCTCCAGCCGATCCCGGATGGCCCCGACGGTGGACGCGGGAAGGTCGAGCAGGAATGCGTCGGCCATCGCGAGGACGCGCAGGTCGGTCAGCATCCGGCCCTGGGGAGTCAGGTAGGCCGCATAGCAGCCCCGGCCGGCCTCGAGGGCCTGTACGTCGTTGGTCAGCAGGCCCTGCAACCAGCTGGCGCGATCGGCGCCGGTCACGAGCAGCCGACCTTCCAAAGAGCGATCGAAAAGTGCGGCGCCCGACCGCGCCGCCTCGTAGGCGTCGAATCCTGCGGCGCGAGCGGCGCCCGGGACGGGAACCGGAGTGTTATTCTGAACAGTCATGACGTGTGCGCGAGTCCTTCTCATTCTGGCATTGACGTCGGCCTGGCCGCTCGCGGCGGCCCAGGACCAGGCCCAGGGCCAGGGCGGAGGCGAGGCCCGGCTCGTCGCCCAGCGTGCGGCCTTCTCCATTTTCGTCCGAGGGACGAGGATTGGCGTCGAGAACCTGTCGGTCGAGCGGATCGACGGTGGCTGGCTGCTGAGCGGCTCCAGCCGACTCGAGGCTCCGATCGACCTCACGCTGCGTCAGGCGGAGGTCCGCTACGACGAGAAACTCCGGCCGCTGGCGTTCCGTCTCGCCGGACAGGTGAAGGGGCAGGCAATCGATCTCACGACCGTGTTCGACGGGGGCTCGGCGCTGACGACGTTCCCCCAGGCGGGCGAGACGCGCGAGTTGAGAGTGAACGTGTCAGCAAACACGGTGGTGCTTCCGAACAACTTCTTCGGCGCCTACGCCGCGCTGGCGGCCCGGCTTGCCCGGAGCCAGCCCGGCGCGGAGTTGCGCGTGTTCGTGGCGCCAGAGGCCGAGATTTCCGCGGTGCTCAAGGACGTGGCGATGGAGCGCGTGCAGACGGCCGCTCGAGCGTTCGCGCTGCGTCGGCACACGGTGGCGTTCCAGAACCCCGGGGGCATTGTCGAGGCGCAGGTCGAGACGGAAGAGGACGGCACGCTCGTGCGCGTGTCGATTCCCGCCGTTCAGCTCCAGGTCTCACGCGAGGACGTGGCCAGCGTCGCGTCCCGCGCGCAGATCTACTTCCGTGACGGCGACGAAGAGGTCCGGATTCCGGCGAACGGGTTCAACCTGGCGGCGACGCTCTCGCGACCGCGGCCCCTGCCGACCCCGCCCGCAGGAAAGAAGGTGGCACGGCTGCCGGCCATCCTGCTCGTGCCCGGCCCAGGTCCGGTGGATCGCGATCAGGTGGTCGCCGGCATCCCGACGTTCGGCCAGCTGTCGGGCGCCCTGGCCGATGCAGGGTTCCTCGTCGTACGGTACGACAAGCGAGGCGTCGGCCAGAGCGGCGGCCGGGCGGAGGCGGCGACGCTGTCCGATTACGCCGACGACGTGGTGGTCATCGTGCGGTGGCTGTTCGAGCGTGACGACGTGGACGCGAAGAAC
Organism: uncultured Vicinamibacteraceae bacterium; assembly: GCA_964387935.1. Classification (GTDB taxonomy): domain Bacteria; phylum Acidobacteriota; class Vicinamibacteria; order Vicinamibacterales; family JAFNAJ01; genus CAYLZN01. The sequence continues at coordinate 45,651 of CAYLZN010000008.1, forward strand.
GTGACGGTGGTCGGGCACAGCGAAGGCGCCTCGGTGGCGTTGCTGGCGGCGACTCGCGAGAAGGACATCGCGAAGGTGGTGTCGCTCGCCGGGCCGGGCACGCCAGGTGCCCAGTTGATCCTCGAGCAGCAGGCCGCGGCACTCGCCAGACTGCCGATCTCCGACGCGGAACGTCAGCAGAAGATCGAGCTCCAGACGAGGATCCAGGCCGCCGTGCTGACCGGCAAGTGGGAGGGCCTGCCGGACGAACTGCGGAAGCAGGCGGACAGCCCGTGGTTTGCGAGCGTGCTTGCGTTCGACCCGTCGCAGGTCGTGTCGCGCGTGCGGCAGCCGCTCCTCGTGATCGCCGCAGAGCGGGATCGGCAGGTTCCGGCGCACCATGCCACCATGCTGGCGGGCTTCGCGAAAGCACGGAAACGTGACGCCGGCGTGACGGTGGTCACGCTGCCCGGACTCAACCACCTGTTCGTGCCGGCGACGACCGGCGAGGTGGACGAGTACTCGTCGCTGCCGGACCGGCACGTCAGTCCGCTCGTGGCGGAGACGATCGTCCGGTGGATTCGGGGTCGATGAGCGGACGCATCGTCGTGACGGCTGCGGTGGTCGAGCGGGAGGGACGGGTTCTGGTCACGCGGCGACCCGAGGGGACCCACCTGGCTGGACACTGGGAATTCCCGGGCGGGAAGTGCGAGGACGGCGAGTCGCTGGAAGAGTGCCTCGTCCGCGAGATCCGCGAGGAGCTGGGAGTTGGCATCGTGGTGGGGCCGCAGGTGTTCGAGGTGGAGCACGCGTATCCCGAGCGTGCGGTGCGACTCCACTTTTTCGCGTGCGAGCTCCGGGGTGAGCCGCGGCCGCTGCTGGGGCAGCAGATGCGGTGGGTGACGCGCGAGGAACTCGCGCGGCTGCCGTTTCCGGCGGCGGACCGCGCGCTGATCGATAAAACCGTGGGGTCAGGTATTTAATTTTCGCGTTTACGGGCAATAGCACCAAAACGCAAAAAGTAAAGACCTGACCCCATCTTGCAGAATCTG
>CAYLZN010000009.1:0-13430 GCA_964387935.1 uncultured Vicinamibacteraceae bacterium
TTCGATTCCCAGCACGGCGGCACCGCCGCCGACAGCGGGTGGATGAAGCTGTGCAGGTCGGTCGAGTTCAGGTCTGCCTTCTCGTACCAGGACGCCGCCGGCAGGACGATGTCCGAGTAGAGCGCCGACGTGTCCATGCGGAAGTTCAGATCGACGACGAGGTCCATCTTCCCGGTGGGCACCTTGTCGTGCCAGGTGACCTCCTGGACCGCGTCCTTCGCGAGCTCCTCGGCGATGAGGTTGGAATGCGTGCCGAGATAATGCTTGAGGAAGTACTCGTGCCCCTTGGAGCTCGCCATGAGCGCGTTGCCGCGCCAGATGAACCAGTTGCGCGGCCAGTTCTCCTCGGCGTCCGGATCGTCGACGGCGAACTTCATCGCGCCCGATTTCAGCTGGCTCACGGCGTGCGCCACGATCTGCTCGTCGGTCGTCGCGCCGGCGGCCTGCGCCTGGCGCACGGCCTCGAGCGGGCTGCGATCGAACTGCGGGTAGAACGGCATCCAGCCGGCACGTACCGCGCGCGCCTGCAGGTCCATCGTGTGGCCCCTGGCGAGCGTCCCCTCCGGCTGCCGGATCGGCACGGTGTGGTAGTCGGTGAAATCGCGCTCGTAGCGCCACTGGTCCGTGTTCACGTAGTGCCAGCTCGGCGCGTTCTGCAGGCGGCTCGCGCCGTTCCAGTCGCGCGCGAAGGCAATCGACGCCCACGACTCGCCGGGCGCGAGCTTCTCCTGGCCGACGTAGTGCGCGAGGCCGCCGCCGTTGACGCCGACGCACCCGCAGAACATGAGCGCGTTGATGCCGGCCCGATACATCAGGTTGCCGTGGTACCAGTGGTTGATCCCGGCCCCGATGATGATCGTGCACTTGCCGCCGGTGAGCTCCGCCGTCCGCGCCCACTCGCGCGCGAAGCGGACGAGGGTGTCGCGCCCGAGGCCCGTGTACTTCTCCGACCACGCCGGGGTGTACGGCGCCGTCTCGTCGTCGTAGCTGGCCGGGTACTGCCCCGGCAGGCCGCGTCCCACGCCGTACTGCGCCATCAGCAGGTCGTAGACGGTGGCGACCAGCACCTCGGCCCCGTCGGCCGTGCGGACCGTCTTGACCGGCACGCCGCGGGCGATCGGCTTCGCCTCGCCGAAGTCGTCGAACTCGACCTGGACCACCGAGTCGCCGCCGTCGAGGAACGTGAGCACCGGATCGATCGGCGCGCCGTCGATGCCGTCCTGCAGCAGCAGGTTCCACTTCCCCTTCTCCTGCCCCCAGCGGAAGCCGACGCTGCCCATCGGCATGCGCGGCCGGCCGGAGGCGGCGTCCCACATGAGGAACTTCCACTCGGGGTTCTCGATCTTCGCGTACGGCGTGAGGCGGCCCGCGCGCAGCAACTGGCCGGGACGATACAGGCCGTCGCCCACCTGTTGCACCTCCACGAGCAGTGGGGCATCGGTGTACTTCTTGGTGTAGTCGATGAAGTAGGGCACCGGCGCCTGGTGGTGCGCCTCGGTCAGCAGGACGTGGTTGACCGCCATCCACCAGGCCCCGTCCTGGCCGGCGTTGATCGCGACCCACTCGTCCGCGTACTTCGCCACCTGGCTGAAGTCCGGCGAGAAGACCCACATCTTGGTGCCGTTGTGCCGGGCCTCGGCCGCGAAGTGGCAGTCCGGCGTGCGCGTCATGTTCAGGTTCGCTCCCATCACCGCCAGCAGCTTCGCGTTGTACCAGTCCGCCGATTCGTGCACGTCCGTCTGCTCGCCCCACGCCTCCGGCGAGGCCGGCGGCAGGTCGCAGTACCAGTCGTAGAACGACAGGGCCAGCCCGCCGATCAGTTGCAGGTAGCGCGCGCCGGAGGCGTAGCTGATCATCGACATCGCGGGGATCGGCGAGAAACCCGCAATGCGATCCGGGCCCCACTTCTCGATCGTGTAGACGTTGGCCGCCGCGATGAGCTCGAGCACCGTGTCCCAGTCGACGCGACGGAAGCCGCCCTTGCCGCGCGCGCGCTGCCAGCGCTCGCGCTTGGCCGGATCCTCCACGAGCTGTCGCCAGGCCTCGACCGGGTCCTCGGTCGTGGCCCGTGCCTCACGCCACAGATCGAGCAGCGCGCCGCGCCCGTACGGATACTTCACCCGCAGCGGGCTGTAGAGATACCAGGAGTACGAAATCCCGCGCTGACAGCCGCGCGGCTCGTAGGGCGGCAGACCCGGCTCGAGCAGCGGGTAGTCCAGCGCCTGCATCTCCCACGTGACAATGCCGTCCTTGACGTAGATCTGCCACGAACAGCCGCCCGTGCAGTTGACGCCGTGCGTGCTGCGCACCAGCTTGTCGTGCTGCCAGCGGTTCCGGTAGAACTGCTCCCAGCTGCGCAGCTGGGGCTTGGTTTCGTCCTTGATCCAGGCGAGGACCTTGCGCGGGTTCATCGTGAGCCCCTCCGGGTCACGGCGTCGACCAGCCGACGTCGCACGCTGCGAAAACGATGCAGCCAGGCGAGATCCAGGACGACCGCGCCGAGCGCCGCACCACCGAGTCCGAGCAGGAAGAACGTGAGCGGCGCCACCGGATCGGCTTCGGCCCGGCGCTTGGTCGCGTCCTCGAAGAACGCCAGCAGCGGCTCCAGCTCCTCACTCGCGAGCGGCGTCGTCTTGAAAACCGTCTGCATCGTCGGCGTGGCCGGCGCAGAGAGCCACGCGGCCATGCCCTTGCGCCCGTTGAGCCGCTCGTAGGCCAGCGTGAGATCGGGCCCGAGCTTGCCGCCGCCGAGCGCGCCGACGCCGCCGACGCTATGACACGAGAGGCAGGGCGGCCCGCCCTTCGAGAGCCGACGTTCGCCGGTGAACAGGTCGTGGCCCTGCTGGATGTCGGCCGCCGTGAAGGGCCGATCGCTCACCTGCAGTCCCGCGAACTGCGAGCGCTCGAGCTTCGACTCCGCATCGATCAGGTTGAGGAGCGCGTCGGCCATGTCGGCGTTCATGCCCGGGATGGCGGGCATCACGACGCCTCGGGCCTCGTCGAGCAACTGCCTGGCGTACGGGTCGCCGGAATCGATGACCGTCTTCGGATTCTGGATGAACCGGACCAGCCACTGCCGATCGCGTCGCGTCGACACGTCCTTCAGATCAGGACCCGTGAGGCGGCCTCCGCCGATCGTGTGGCAGCTCGCGCAGTTCTGGCGGAAGAACTGGGCCGGGTCCTGCGCGGCGACGGGCGACCCGACAGCCAGGAGCAGGGTCGTACACGTGATGACAACGGGAACGAGATCCTTCACGGGCGGGACTCCGTTGCGCTCGGAAGTGGTGCGTGAGTGGCCAGGGAAGCGAGCGTCGTGTCGCGCAGGAAACCCAGGTAGGTCTCCTTGACTTGACGCCACGAGTTGTGTGCGGCGCAGGGAGCCTCGTCGCCGCACCGATGGGTGCCGTCGAGAAAACACGAGTCCGAGGTGATCGCTTTGTCGAACAGTTCGACGATCTCGATGAGGTGGACGCTCGCTGGCAGGCGCCGAAGCCGGTACCCTCCGCCAGTGCCCCGGGTGGCGTCGATGAGGCCGGCACTGCCGAGCGTCCAGAGGATCTTGGAGAGATAGTTCTGGGGAATGTCGACCGCACTCGCGAGAGCGCGGCCTCCGACCGTCTCCCCCGGCGCGAGGGAGGCGAGGTGGGCAAGGGCACGGACGGCATACTGAGCGGTGACACTGACCATTGTTTACTTGCGCATGAACAAGTAAATTATTTTCGGAGCTGGATCAAGGAAAGAAATGGTCGGAGATCGAACACCCTGGACGGTGCTCCAGCACGTCGCGTGGGAAGGCCCAGGGCTGATCGCCTCGGAAGCCCACCAGCGCGGCCGGTTTCTGCACGTCTGCCGGCTCGATCTCGGCGACCCGGTGCCGGCCGCCCGCGACCTCGCGGGCCTCATCGTCATGGGCGGCCCCATGGGCGTCTACGAGGCGGACGTGCACCCGCACCTCACCGCCGAATGCGACCTCCTGCGCGAAGCCGTGACGCTCGGGATTCCCGTCCTCGGCATCTGCCTCGGCGCGCAGCTCCTCGCCGCCGCCCTCGGGGCGCGCGTGTACAAGGGCCCTGGGTCGGAGGTGGGACCCGGCCGCGTGATCCTCACGCCCGAAGGGCTCGCTGATCCCGTGCTCGGCGGCCTTGGGTCACAGCTCCCCGTGATGCACTGGCATGGCGACACCTTCGACCTGCCGCAGGGCGCGGCGCTGCTGGCCTCGAGCGCGCGATACCCGCACCAGGGATTCCGGGCGGGCCGTCACGCGTACGCGTTCCAGTTCCACGTCGAGGTGGACCACGAACTCGCCGGGGCCTGGGCGCCGCATCTCCCGCCGGGACTGGCCCCGACCGCTCCGGACCGGCGCGCGATCGAGGCCGCCGGCCGGAGCATCATCGGCCGATTCTTCGACGCGGCCCCCTGAAGTCGGCCGCCTGGCGACACGAGCCGTATGAAGCAGCTTGCTCCCGGCGACGCCCGCGGCTCCTCGTTCTGGCGGCTGGCGTCCGTCTTCCTGACGCTGCGCGGCCGGCTGATCCTGCTCGTCTGCTTCGCGACGGTTCCTGCGATCCTGTTCATCTTCTTCGCCGCCGCCCGCGATCGCCAGGCGGCACTCGAGCGCATGCAGACCGAGGCTCGCCATCTGGGCGGTCTGGCGTCGCGTGAGCACGTCCATCACCTGAACGGGAGCCGCACCCTGCTCCGCCGCCTTGGCGACACTCAGGCGTGTCCGGCCGCCCCCGCCTCACCGCCCGCGTGTCCCGACTACCTGCCCGCGCTGCTGGACGCGCTCCCCCAGTTCGCCAACATCGGCGTGGCCGACCCCTCGGGTCACGTGGTCTGCAGCGCCGCAGCCATCGACCAGTCCGCCAGCCTGACGACCAACGCGGCCTTTGCGCGCGCCCTCGACTCCGACGACGTGGAAACCGGCACCTATGCGATCGGCTTCATCGGCCGCCCTGTGCTGCACCTGGCGGCGGTCGTCCGCGGGACGGGCCGCGCACCCTGCGCCGTCGTCTTCGTGGCCGTCGAACTGGACTGGCTGGACCAGCTCGCGCACCAGGCGAACCTGCCGGCGGACTATTCGCTGTTCATCACCGATCGCACCGGGCGCGTGCTCGCGCGCTCCGGCCACACCGACGCCGACGTGCCGCAGTCGGCCGGCGCGGTCCCGTCGCTCGGCACCGTGCTCGGCCGCCCGGAGGGCGCCGTGCTCGACGCCGGCGTTCCCCCGACGCAGCGCTACTTCGTCGCGACGCCCATGGAAGGAATTCCGGGCATTTTCGTCGTGGCCAGTCTGCCGTACGAGCGCGTGCAGCGGACGGCGAACCAGGCGTTCTACCGCACGCTGCTCGGGCTGGTGCTCGTGACCATCTTCGCCGTGGTCGCCGCCGTGCTCGCCGCCGAATTCTCGGTCCTGCGAGCGCTGCGTTCGCTCACGCGGGCCGTGCGCCGATTCGGCGCCGGCGATCTGACCGCGCGGGCGCCTCTGCCCGGCAGCTACGGCGAGCTGCGCGAGCTGGCCGTGTCGTTCAGCGCCATGGCAGATGCCCTGGCGGCCCGACAGCTCGAAGCCCGGAACGCACAGGATCGCCTGCGGGCGCTATCGCACCGCCTGCAGGTTGCGCGGGACCAGGAAGCCGGGCGCATCGCGCGCGAGCTGCACGACGAGCTCGGACAGATCCTGACGGGCCTGAAGATCGAGCTGGCACACGCACGCCGCCTGCACGCGACCGGCGCGCCGTCTGCGGCCGGCGAGCAGGCCATGGCCCACCTGAACGATCAGATCGACCACGCCATCGACTCGGTCAGGCGGATCGCCTCGGAGCTCCGGCCGCCGGTCCTCGATCGTCTCGGGCTCGCCGCGGCCCTGGACTGGCTCGTGCGCGAGTGCGAGCGCGCGAGCGGCCTCACGGTGCTGCTGAACGTCTCGCAGGTGGAGGAACCGCTCGACCCGCTGGTCGCCACCACCATCTTCCGCATCGCCCAGGAAGCCTTGACCAACATCGTGCGGCATGCCGAGGCGACCGAGGCGAGCATCGACGTCGTCGCGCAGGATGATGGACTGAGCCTGACGGTCCGAGACAACGGGAAGGGGCTCCCGGCCGGCGCCGCCGAGGGTCCCCACGCCCTGGGCATTCTCGGCATGCGGGAACGCGTGCGGCTGCTGGGCGGATCGTGGCGTCTGCGAAGTGCGCCGGGACAGGGCACGACGATCGAGGTCGAAGTGCCACGGGAGCCCCCGGTTACCGTCGACGCGATTTCCGTTCTGGAGCAGCGTCCATGAAGATTCTCATCGCCGACGATCACGTGATCGTGCGGTCGGGTCTCCGCCGCATCCTCGAGCTGGAATTCCACGGCGTCGTCATCGGGGAGGCCGCCACGTCCGCGGAGGTGCTCGCGAAGTGCCCGTCGGGGTGGGACGTCATCATCCTGGACGTGTCGCTGGGGGCCGAGAACGGCCTCAACGTGCTGCCACTCGTCAAGGAGGCCTGCCCCACCGTGCCGGTGATCGTCCTGAGCATGCACGGCGAGCGTCAGTTCGTGATCCGGGCGCTCTCGGCGGGCGCCGCGGCCTATCTCACCAAGGAACAGGCGGGCGACGATGAACTCTTCCGGGCGATCCGGGCGGTGTGCGCGGGGCACCGCTACATCGGGGAGGCGCTGGCGGAGCAGCTCGTGGACCACCTGGCGAGCACCCGCAAGGGCGACCCGCACGAGGACCTGTCCCAGCGCGAGCTCGAGGTGTTCCTGCTGCTGGCCGCGGCGAAATCGGTGAGCGAGATCGCCGAGCGGCTCGGCCTGAGCGTGAAGACCGTCAGCACCTATCGGACACGGATTCTCGAGAAGATGGGACTCGGCTCGAACGCCGAGATCATCCAGTACGCCCTGCGCCACGGGCTGGTCGGGTGACCGTGTAGGACGAACACCGACACGACACGCGCCGCACTTCCTACACGCACATCGGACGTGTCCGGATACCCGCCGCGGGCCTGTCAGCCGATGCTGAGAGCATGGCGGCAGGGACCGACTGGGACACGAAGGCGTCGCGTGGGCTGCACGGCTACGTGCGCGACAGCCTGGAGTCGCTGCATCCCGCGTACTTCGCGATGTCGATGGCGACGGGCATCGTCTCGATTGCCTGTCACCTGCTGGGCCTGCGCGATCTCTCGACACTGCTGTTCTGGTTCAACGTTCCGGCGTACGCGGGCATCTGGCTGGCCACGGTGCTTCGAGCGCTGTTCTTCCGGCGGGCGTTCCTGGCGGACTGGACCAGTCATCAACGCGCACCGGGGTTCTTCACGTCGGTCGCAGCCACCTGCGTGCTGGGCACGCAGTTCGTCCTGCTGCGCCAGGCGCCTGCGATTGGCCTCATGCTGTGGGGGCTCGGGCTGCTGCTCTGGACGCTGTGCACCTACACGGTGTTCGTGGCCATCAGCATCCGCGAGCAGAAGCCCACGCTGGCCGAGGGCATCAACGGCGGCTGGCTGGTGGCCGTGGTCGCCACGCAGTCCATCTGCGTGCTCGGCTCCAGCGTGCTGCCGGATCGGGTCGGCAATCGCGATGCGGCGCTGTTCTTCCTCACATCGTTCTGGATGTGCGGGGGCATGCTCTACATCTGGATGATCTCGCTGATCTTCTACCGGTACACGTTCTTCAGGTTCTCGCCGACCGACCTCATGCCGCCCTACTGGATCAACATGGGCGCCGTGGCCATTTCCACGCTGGCCGGCACGGCGCTCGTGGCGGCCTCGGGCGACTCGCCGCTGATGGCGTCGATCCTGCCCTTCGTGAAGGGTTTCACGATCATGTACTGGGCCACGGCCACGTGGTGGATTCCCATGCTGCTCGTGCTGGGCCTGTGGCGGCACGTCGTACGACGGGTCGCGTTCGCGTACGACCCGCTCTACTGGGGCCTGGTCTTCCCGCTCGGCATGTACTGCGTGTGCACCTACCGCCTCGTCGAGACCTTCGGCCTGCCGTTCCTGGCGTGGATCTCGCGAGGGTTCGTGGTCGTGGCGCTCATCGCCTGGATGCTCACGTGCTTCGGATTCACGTCGCGCCTGCTCTTCTTGCTGCTGCTGGCGTCGAAGGCGCTCGACCCGCTGCGGAAGGGGGTCGGGCGGCCCGTACCGGCATTTGCCGTTCCCGAACGCTCGAACACGTCGTCCCTGTCCACCGGAGGCCCCCGATGATCACCAATCCCTCGCACGTCCTCGGCTTCGAAGGCTCCCCTGGTGCACTCGCGCAGGGCGAGTCCCAGGTGGCCGCGCCGCCAGTCGCGATCCGCGGGACGCGAGTCGGGCGCGCGGCGATGCGGCGGAAGACCGGCAACGCGCTCATCCTGGCCGGATCGGTCATCACGATCCTCGGCGTGGTGCTCTACTGCGCGGTGAGCTTCGCGGGCGGGATGAACGCCGAACTCGGGGACGTCCTGCTCCGAAACGTCCAGCCCCTCACGCGGGCCACCCTGGGTGTTCTCGGCCTTGGCACCCTCGTGTGGCTGATCGGATCGTTCATGTACCTCGAGGGTGCCATGGAGCAGGACCTGTCGGAAGACGCGGGTCCGATGGAATAGGACTGCCCTGACCGGGCCCGCCTGCGCGCGGGCCCTGCTCCGGACCACCCATGGCGCCCCAGGAGGGCCGGCCCGTCAGCCACAGCGTTCCGGAGCTCCTGCGGTTCGCCGAGTTCGTCCTCGACATCAGGACCCGGGCGCTGTATCGGGGCTCCGAGCGCGTCCGCCTGACGCTGACGCCGACCGAGACCCTGATCACGCTGGCCCTCGCCGCCGGCCGGGTCGTCTCGAAAGAAGCCCTGATCCAGGCCGTCTGGAAGGACACGGTCGTCACCGACGACAACCTCGTCCAGGCCATCAAGGAAATCCGACGCGCGCTCGGGGAGAAGTCTGGAGAGGATCGATTCATCCAGACCGTGCACCGGCACGGCTACCGGTTCGTCGCCCCGGTCACCGCCTCCCGCGCGGACGAGGACGCCTCAGGGGGACCCTGGGCTGACGAGCCCGTCGCGCGGCGGTGGTGGTGGGACCGGGTGGGCGCGAGTCGCGTACCGGTCCGGCCGCGCTCACTCGTCGTCCTCCTGCTCTGCGCCGTCGCCGTCCTTGCGCTGGCCTCGATCGCCGCGACCTGGCTGGCACGCCCCTCGAGTCGATCGGTGGAGCAACAACCTTCGGCGGTCCCCGGCGCGGGGGCGCGGCTCACCGGGGCCTCGGCGGAGGCGACCATCCGCGCCGCAGGCCTCGTGCTCGACATCCAGGGCGACGCCAACCAGAACGCGGAGGCGACGCTCGAGTGGCGCCCGGTTGGCGACGGCCCGTTCCGGCCCGCACATCCCTTCATCCGCGTCGATGCGACCCACCTGGTCGGCAGCGTGTTCTGGCTGGAACCGGCCACGACGTACGAGGCGCGGCTCACCCTGTCCGATCCCGACGGGGTCATCGACGACCCGACGCGCACGCTCGCCTTCAGCACGAGGCCGGAGGCGGTGCCGTCACCCACACTGGCGACCCTGTTCGTCGCGCCCACGGGTCGGGACACCAACCCGGGCAACGCACCCGGGCAGGCCCTCAGAACCATCCAGCGCGCCGCTGATCTGGCGCGTGCCGGCGACGTGGTGCTCATCGCGCCGGGGGTGTACCGCGAGACGGTCCGCGTCCGCCGCTCGGGCACGGGGCGCCAGCCGATCGTGCTGAGGGGCGCCGGACCCGCCGTGGTGCTCGACGGCGCCGACGAGCGGATCGCCTCTGGCGTCGCGTGGTCGGCCGTCGGACGCGGCGTCTTCGCCGTCGAGGCGGGCTTCCCCACGACTCATGTGACCACCGAGCAGGGACGGCTGTTTCGGTACGAGAGCCTCGACGATCTGGCCGCGCTCCGGGCAGGACCGCCTGGCGGCTTCTTCACGCAGGATGGGCGCCTCTATCTGAAACTGACCGACGGCAGCGCTCCCGACCGTCACAGGATCCACGCGAGCCGGCTCGACCACGCCGTCATCCTCGACGGCCGCTCGCACGTGGCCGTCGAACACCTCGAGATTCGCCACTACGGCGGCCGCGAGCCTGGCGTCGGGGTGCTGCTCCGGAACTGCGGGGAGTGTGCGATCCGCCACTGCCGGATTCACGAAGTCGGACGCGCCGGCATCTGGGTGGAGGGTGGCGAGCAGGGCCGAATCGAAGACAACGAGATCTGGGACACGTCGATTGCGACCTGGCCCTGGCACGAAACCAACCTGAGCGCCTCGGACAACCATGGCATCTTCTTCTGGGGACCCGCGCCGCGCGGGTTCGTGATCCAGCGCAACCGCGTGCGGGGGACGTTCGACGGCATCGCGCCCTGCGGGTCCGCCCCGGCCGCCGGCCGGCTGACCACCGAGACCGACGTCACCGACAACCTCATCGCCGACGTCGCCGACGATGCCATCGAGGCGGAGCCGTATTGCTCGAACCTCCGGATCTGGGGAAATCGATTCGAGCGGGGGCTGATGGCCGTGTCGCTCGCGCCGGCCGCCCCCGGGCCCTCCTGGGTGATTCGCAACATCGCCTACCGCTTCGGCGAGGCGCGCGCCCGCGAGGTGTGGTACGCGAGCGCGCTCAAGATCAATACGGCCGAGCCAATCCGCACAGGGCCGGTGCTGCTCTACCACAACACCTTCGTGACCGACGTGCCCGACGTGGATGCGGTGGCCCTGCTCGAGCCGGGCACGGTCGCGGCGATCCGGTCACGCAACAACGTGCTCGCGGCAACGCGCCGGGCTCTCTACAAGGTCAACCGTTTGCTGTGGGACGGCGACGGCGATCTGCTCTTCACGACCGGCCGGGACCTGCTGGTCCACTGGCAGGAGCAACCCTTCGCCACGCTGGACGCCTTTCAGCGGGCCACCGGACAGGAGGCGGGGGGACTCTCTCTCGATCCCCGCCTGGCAAACCCCGCGGACGGCAGGTTCGAGCCAGGGTCCGGCAGTCCGCTCATCGATCGCGGCGTCCTCCTGGCCGGCATCAACGACGGCTTTGCAGGACGGGCGCCGGACATCGGCGCCATCGAAGTCCGCCGGTGAGGGGCAAGCCCCCAGGTTTTCGGATCTCTTCATCTGCCTCTCAGGACATTTCGGCGGTCGCGGCATCACAGTGGGCAGGCCTCATGGCCGCTCATTCGGTCGGCGGCCGCGCCGCCGTGTGGTGGACGCTGAGGCGAGGGAGGAGATCATGACGAGACCACGCGTGCTCCTGTCCGGGACTCTGCTGGCGCTGGCGACCGTGCTGGCACTGGCGAGGCCGTCGGCGCAAACCGAGCAGCCGAACCCGACGCCGCCCTTCAACGTGAACGTGGTGAACGAGCCGAGCTTCAAGCTCATCCCTCCGATCGAACCCCTGCCGGTGCAGGTACCGGAGTTCGAGCCGTTTCAGGTCGAGCACCGCTTCACCCTGGCGCGAGGCGAGGGAGCAGGGGAAGGCGCGCTCTCGCTCGAGGACGGAGGGAACATCGGGCAAGAAGGGCAGCACGTCGTCATCGAGCACGTGACGCTGGCGGCGTCCATTCCCGTTGGGCAGAACGTCATCGCCTACATCAAGATCGGCGAAATGAAGCACGCCCTGGTGCTCACGCCGCAGGGCACCTGGGGCAGCTCCCAGATCCTGCGCGCCAGCCAGCCGATCAAGCTGTACAGCTCAGGAGGTGGGGTCGGCGTCGGCTGGGGAGGCGTCCAGCGCAGCAGCACAACGGGCACGGCGTCGTTCTACTTCACGGCGTCGGGGTACGTCATGAAGTAGTCCCTGATCGGGCGAGACGGCTGCCGGCCCTCGCCTGATCCACGGACCGGCCGGCATCGCGGCCGGGCAGGCGCTCTGGGTCACCCGCGCTCCAGCGCCAGGGCCTTCGGGAACAGGATGTTGTTCTCCAGGTGCACGTGGCGGTGCAGGTCGTTCTCGAACGCCTTCAGCTCCTCGAGGGTCACCCGATAGGTCGAGCAGCCGTCGGCGGGCGGCTGGTAGTCACCGGTGATCGTCCTGATGCGGGCCATGGCCCCACCGGCGGACTCGTGTTCGTGCTCCATCATGCGGATGGGGTTCTCCACGGTGCCGAACGGGGCGGGCGGGACCGGTCTCCCGCTCGCGACGGCCTCGGCCATCGCCACGATGAACGGGAAGAGGATGCGTTCCTCCTTGAACATGTGCGAGTGCATCTCGTCGGCGACGGCGGCGAAGGTGGCGGCCACCTCGGCCAGTTCCGGATGCCGCTCCCCATGGACCGACGCGATCTTCTTCGTATGTTCGAGCAGCGGCGGAATCGCCGTCTTCACGTACATGTGATGGTTGGCGACGATGTAGGACACGAGCGCTGGCGGGTCCCAGGTATTGAAGCGCGGCAGTTCCGGCGCTGGCGGTGTGGCGCTGGCGGCGTCGAGCGCCGCGGCGACATCGGCCACCGCGACGCCGCGCTCCTGGCACACCTGGCCGAGCGGGCGATTCCCGCCGCAGCAGAAGTCGATCCCGAACTTGTCGAACACGGCCGCGGTGCGGAAGTCCTCGGCTACGATCTCGCGAACGGTCGTCTGGGGGGTTGGCGACATGGGTCCTCCACGAAACTGCTGGTCTCGTGGAAGGTAGCGGGATCGTGGGAGAACCGACTATGACGGGGGTCATATGCAGGACGGCAGGAGGTGGGCCGATTCCAGCCCCTCCCCTCCGAAGCGGCCCTCGGTTTCGACCGTCCCCCGATCGGTCACCAGTGTCGGGCGCGTCATCACGCCATCGGTGTGGAGTTCCCCTTCGCCGAAGCCCACCGAGATCGCACCGAAGGTCCGCTCGGCCTCGAGCAGATTGCCGGACGGCCGGGCTCCCGGGTTGAATCCGATGCAGAAGTGCTCGACCCGTGCGGCCCCGCCTCGGAAGCGTTCGCCGAGCGCCCGCGCGAGCGCCGGGGGGCCGGTGAAGTCCACGACGACGCCGCACCGAATCGACAGGGTGAGGGGGGCTTCGAAGGCACACCCGTCCGGGCACGGCCACAGCGTCCCATCGATCACGGCGACGCCTTCGACGGTTGACGACACGCCCCGAAACGCGAGCTGACCGCCCAGGAAGGTCGCCTCCCCGGCGCGAGGCAGGCCGCTTGGGGGGAACACGAACGGCAGCGGCCCTGGCGGTGCCGGACGACAGCGCGCCGCCAGGCGCTCGGCGCCTGCACGATCGGCCCAGCGGCTCGCCACGAGCCCCAGACGCCGGCGTGCCCCACGCACGACTCGCGACACGCGGCCCGGCGACAACCGCAGCGCCATGTGGAGACTCGTACCGGCTCCGGTCGTGATCGTCAGCGTCCGGGCCTCCTCGAGCGCCCGCTTCAGGTCGAGGCCCAGCGTGAACATGCGTGCGTGGTCCACCTGCCCGACACAGCGAATGAAGGAGTCGCTGTCGAGGCCCGCGA
>CAYLZN010000009.1:13440-29303 GCA_964387935.1 uncultured Vicinamibacteraceae bacterium
ACAGCCTGGCCCCGGATCGATTGGCCACATCCCACACGTCGGTGAGGTAGAAATATTGATCGGCAAGCTCACAGACCACCTGGGGCGGGGTCGACGTCATCGCCGCCGTGATGGTCCGCGCCTGGTCGCGGAGCGGTGTCCTGGAATCGAGCCGCAGGACCGACGCCTGCGACCCGCGTTGTCGTGCCCCAGCGGCGATCGCGTCGCCGAGCGCGCGGTCGCTGCGCTCATCCAGGTACAACAGCAGGTGCTCGCCCTCCTGCAAATGGAGCACTCCGTCGAGCAGCACCTCGACCGCCTGCTGGACGCGTTCGGTCACAGCGACACCTCCCTGTCGAGCAACGTCTCTGCGTCGGCGACATGCACGGATGATCCGGTCCTCGTGATGACGACGACCCCGGTCGTGCCGTTCGTGCGGGCCTCACGCAGGGCCCCGTCGAGGTCGAAGGATCCCTCGCCTGGGATGCGGACGAGCAGAGGACGCCCGGCGCGAATCGTGATGGGCCTTCGGGCATCGAGCCGGGCGGCCATCCCGGTGGCGCGGTCGGCGAGGACGAAATGCCAGCGACACTGACCGGCCCGCCACGAGGGTTCGACCCGCGGCGCCCAGAGACGTTTCGCCCTGAAGACGCCGGAGGCGGCCCACCCGGGACTCAGGCCGAGGGCGACGTACCTTGCCCCGCTCGTGCAGGCCCAGCGAACCCCTTCCCATCTGAGACCCACCTGGAGGCTGCTGGCGAGGTGTGGGTGCTCGAGCGTCAGGTCGGCGAGACCCTCTTCGCCGATGAAGGCCACCGGACCGATCTGGCGCAGCAACACCCCGGCCACGGGCCGGTCCTCGCGCACCAGGAGCAGGAGCGCTCCCCCAGCCGCGGCGATGTCGTGCCACTGTCGATCCGCCGGACTGACCATCGCCGCCTCGCCGTGGCGACGTCGGACGTGCGGCAGGTACAGATCGCGGTGGAACTCGGCGAATGCGGCGCGATCGACGGTCAGCCTCACGTCCAGGCCCGCCTGCTCCAGCCGGGCGAGCTTGCGCCGCACTTCCGACCGTTCGGGCCCCCGGAGGAGTTCGGCCGGGGAGCGGTCCAGCGGCAGGAGCTGACCGACCATGGGCTCCGACGAGAACCGGCGGCACCCGCGCGGAAGCTGCAGCCGGGCGGGGGCCGCGGCGGGCAGTGCACACACGACGAGGTCGGCCTCCTCCAGGAGCCTGGCCACACCGGTGCTCAGCCGCCATTGCGCGATTCGTGCTACCTGCTCGAGCGTCCCGGCGTCGCCCTCGAGCATGCGAATCACGCCGAGGGCCTCGCGACGGTCACCCACGATGGCCACCGGCGACTCGCCACAGCGTACGCGCCACACGTCGCACCGCGGCGCCGACCCTGCCAGCGCGGCGCACCTCCCCAGGTGCTGCACCGCCGGCATGATCCAGGGCCACGCAGGCGCCGGCCACGCGCGTGCCCGCAACGTCAGCGCGTCGGCGCGCTCGACCCCGCGATCGCAGAGCCACGACAGCCGGGCCCTGACGTGCCGGTATAGCAGGCGTGTGAGGCGTTCGCGGGTTGCCTCGGGTTGCCTCCCGGCCACCGCCTTGGCGCGCGCCCCGGTCACGAGGCCACCCTCGACCCCGAGGCGAAGCCGGTGGGCAGCGTGGCGTCCAGACCCCGGCGGTCCATCTCCCGAAACAGCAGCTCCAGCGTCATCAGGGGTGCGATCTTGCCAACCGTCCACAGCTCCCCGGACAGGTGTCGTCGCCACAGATCCTCGACCGCCCGGGGACGCACGATCTCACCGACGAGCGTGCGCGGTCGCAGCAGCAGGTCCTCGGCCCAGCCGCGCAACTCGTGCCGGAGGTAGCCCTCGTAGTCGGCATACAGGGTGCTGGCCGTGGGAGAAGCTCCGGGGAACACACGGCGCAGGCGGTTGGCGACCCGCCTGAGCGTCCGGTGCCGCTGGCGAAGCCACCAGCTGGTCGTCGGCAGCTCGAGGTCCTTGTCGCGGGGGATGCGCGTCAGGGCGGGCATCTGCCTGCTCAGGACCTCACAGCGGAGCCTGGGGGTCGTGCGAATCGACTCCGGCAATGCGTAGAGGAACTCGATCAGGTTGTAGTCGAAGAACGGGCACCGGACGTCGACGGCCGTCCGGGCCAGCACGACCTGGTTCTGCAGCGAGCGCCGCACGACCTGCTGCAGGTAGAACCAGTCGGCCCGACGATCCGGCGGATACCGCCGGGTCGCGGCCAGGGACCGGACCATCGTCTCTCGCGCGAGGGGCGCCAGGTGTCGTCCAGCCGACGTGTCGAGCAACTCGGCGGCTTCCTCGTCGGTGAGGCCGGGCCAGGTGAATTCGCGGCAGAAGGCCTTGTAGAACGTGTCCTCGAGGCTGGCCTCGCTGGCCGGGTGCCTGAAGTCCCGGTCCTTGTAGAAGTTGATGCTGCCGCCGAGCACCGTGCCGCCATCCCAGCCCGACAGGTTGACGTCGATGATCTCGCGCGCCGCCTCGAGCACCGAGGTGCCGTGGCTGTGGATCCAGCTGTGCTGGCCGTCGGTGACGGCGAGGTGGAATGCGGCCTGCTCCTCGACCCATCGGCCGTCGAGCAGGGGAAACCAGTGATTCGACACCCCGGCCGCGTCGGCCAGCCGTCTGGCCAGCTCCACGTCCCGGCAACCCGGCACGCCGAAGGTGAGCGTGGCGGGCTGGGCGTGCGCCGCCGCGAAGGCGAGGATGGTGCGGCCGTCGAGGCCGCCACTCAGGAAGATGCCTGGCCGGCGTGCCGGCCGAAGGCGGCGCTGCACGCTTTGCGCGAACAGCGCGCCGCACTCTTCGACCGCGTCGTCGAAGCCGATCCGCTCGCGCAGACGGATCTGGTCCCAGTCCCAGTAGCGGATCAGCGACAGCCACCCGTCGCGGGGCCGGTATCTCAGCAGGCTGGCGGGCGGCAGCACCTTGATGTCCTCGAACCAGGTGGTGTCGTCGAGCAGCTGCTGGAAGCGGATGAACTGCGACAGCGCCGCGGCATCGAGCCGGAGGGGCACGCCGTCGATGCCCGTGAGCGCCCGGATCGACGGGGCCAGCGCCAGCCCGCCGGCCCAGCGGACAAAATAGTGTGGGTACAAACCAAAGCGATCGTTGGCGATGGACAACTCGCCAGCGGGCCCGTCCCAGATGGCGACGATGTGCTCGCCTTCGAGCGCAGGGGCCCACGAGTCCGGATCGCGCCGGTAGCGGTCGAGGACCGCGCGCGCGACACGCGCCTCGACGTCGGACGGGCTCCCCGCCGTGCCCACGGGGCCCCCGTCGATCCCGTGGATGTCACCGACGCCGACGACGTGGATTCCCCCGGCGGCTCCGATCCATGGGCCGCTCCAGCCGCCGGTGAGACCGCACGCGGCCAGGTGAACGGCCTCTCCGGAGGCGGCATGCGCGACACGGTCGGACGGCCGGCTGACCGTCGCGCTGGCCAGGGCGGCCAGGCGCTCGGTGCCACGCTCGCGAGCGACCGGCCCTGCAACGGTCATGATGCCGATCATGGATGGTCAGCCGCACCCGGAAGCCGTCCTGGGCCGGCCTGAAGGGACGGGCGGCCAGCGGCGCGGCGGGTGGGGTTCGTGCGGAAGTGATGCAAGGAGTGCGCCGGCCGAACGCGCAATCGGCCGTGCGGGTCATGCATCGCACCGTGGCGCCCAGGCGGCTGGACGGCCAGATAGATGTCTAACTTGACACCATGTCACCAGCGCACCATAATGCTGGCGTGCGTCTCACCGTTCGCCTGGACGACGACCTCCATCGTATGGCCAGTGCCTACGCCGCGGCGGAGGGCTGCTCGATCAGCACCGCGATCAACCGGCTCCTTCGGCGGTTGATCGCGGGCGGCACCGTCGCCCGCCGGGGCAACGAACGGTTTCCGGTTTCGAAGACCAGAGGCAGCCGGGTGGTGACCACCGCGGAGGTTCGAAGGCTCGAGTCCGAGGACGAGGACTCGTGATCTGGCTGCTGGACGGCTCCGTGCTCGTGGCGTTGGTCCTCGACCGGCACGCCGATCATGCTCGAGTCAAGCGTTGGCTCGAGCCCCTCCTGGATGCGTTTGCGACCTGTGCCGTCACCCAGGGCACGCTCCTGAGGCTCCACATGCGGCTTGCTGAGGACCAGACGGCCCAGGCGGCGTGGTCGGTCCTGCGCGCCGTCGTCGAGGATCCCCTGCACCAATACTGGGATGATGGCTTTGGCTACCTGGAGGTCGATCATGCCCTCCTCCAGGGGCCACAGCAGGTCACGGATGCCTGGCTCGCAGAGTTGGCACACAGGCGCAACGGGCGTGTCGCGACCCTCGACCAGGGCTTCGCGACACTCTACCCGGATCGGGTGTCGCTCGTGCCCGTCCTCTGACGTCCGGCCTCCTGCTTCCGTTTCCCCGCTGAGGGTTTTTCGACCCCCGGGCGCGTGGCACCCGGGTTCCCCACGCACGCGGCACCTGGCACCCGGCACTATGTCTGGCGCCGGTAGACATCCACCACGCGCATGTCCGCGCGAACCGGACCGCCGGGCAGGCCGGCGCTTATCTCCCCCCCGGCGCAATCCCGCGGACGGCGGTCCTGATCCGATACACGCTCGTCCCGGCGGTCAGGAACAGCGTCGAGAAGTCCGCCTCGCCGAAGGTGATGTTCGCGGCGTGCTCCTCCATCTCGAACAGGCCGAGGAACTCCCCGGCGTCCGTGTGCACCGACACGCCGCCGGCACCGGTGGACCACAGGCGCCCGTCGGTGTCCACCTTCATTCCGTCCGGATTCCCGCGCCGCGGATCACCGCGCTGATCCAAGAACAGCGTGCGGGGGCCGAGCGAGAGATCGGTGCGCATCGCGTACCGCCAGATCACCCGCTCCCGCGAGTCGCCGAGGTAGAGCACGGACTCGTCCGGGGAGAAGGCGAGGCCGTTGGGCTGCGTGAAGTCGTTCTGGGACAGCAGGTGGAGTCGGCCGTCCGGATCGAGGCGAAAGACGCCCTGAAAGGAGAGCGACTGGGTCTGTCCTTCGGCGCCGAATCGGGGTGACCGGTTGGGGTCGCAGCCGTAGGTCGGGTCGGTGAAGAAGATCGCGCCGGAGGAATGCACCACCAGATCGTTGGGGCTGTTGAGCGCCGATCCCTGCCACTGGCCGGCCAGCGTCGTCGCGAGGGCCGGCGAGTCGTAGGCAAAGCGGGACACGCGCCGCCCGCCGTGTTCGCAGGCGAGGATGCAGCCTGCCGCATCCAGCGTGAGCCCGTTGGCCCATCCGCTCGGCTCTCGGTAGACCTCCGCGTGCGTGCGGCCCGGCCGCCAGCGGAGGGTCCGGTTGCCGGGGATGTCGCTGAAGAGCAGCGCCTCGTCTGTCGGGATCCAGATCGGTCCTTCGGTGAAGCCGAAGCCGGTACACAGCCGTTCGGGCTGCCCCAGCAGCAGTTCCGAGATCCCCCGGTCAACGTCGAGGCGCATCGGCATCAGCGGCCTCCTGCATCAGGTGTGGGAAGAACGCGACGTCGCGCGCGACGGCCTGCTCGCGGGTGTCGCCCTGGAAGAAGTGATCGCTGCCAGGATACGTGAAGAAGGCCCGGAGCGTCGCGTCTTCGCCGCATCATTTCTCGAGGAGTCGGGCCAGCGCGTCCGCCGGATTCAGGACGAGCACCCCTCGAAGGCGCTGCCCGAAGAGCGGACCGAAGTGCGTCCGGTCGCCGGTCACCAGCACGTCCGCGCCGGTCGCGACGGCGGCGGCCAGGATCGGCGCGTCCTTCGGAGGCAGTCCCTGCTCCGCTGCCCACGCGACGTCGGCCGGGGTGGCCTCGGGAACCAGGTCGAACTGCTGGAGGGTCGCATCGAGCCGGGGCAGCGCCTCGGCATGCTCGAGCGCGAGGTTCTTTCGAGCTTCCTCGGCGGCATGCCGCGACGTGACGAGGCTCGATCGGCCCGGACGCGCCAGATCGAGAATCGCCGCGGCCCGGCCGGCAGGGTTGTGGGCGGCCGTGAAGATCACGTTGGCATCGAGGAACAGGCGCATGCCGTCAGCGCGCCTTCTTCGTGGCCCTGGTCACTCGCTCCCGCTCGCGCGGCGTCAGGCGGTCGGCCTCGTCGAACTCCCGAAGCCGTTCGTCGCTGTAGATCTCGATTGGATAGACGCCTGCCTGTCGGAGGACGATCGCACCGTCGGGGGTGGTGTCAACGAGGAAGGCCTGTTCACCGCTGATACCAAGGCGACGCAGGAGCGACCTCGGGATCGATACTTGGCCACTTTTTCCAAGTTTCACGAGTTCCATGAATCAATGATACCACGTCGTCTTCACTCCTGCGTCGGCGTACTGGATGACCTGCGGAGGGTGCCGCGCGATCGCGAGCCACGCCGTCTGCCGATGCCGACCCTCCGGGTTCGTGTCGTGAGCGGTGCGTCGGAAACACCGATGCAGCCCACCAGGCCGCGGGCCGCCCGCCGATCGCCGCCCGCCGTGCTATGCCGTCAAGGAGAACGTCGATCCAGGATCCGGGTGCAACCACATCACGACACGGTCGTGCCCTTCGCCGGCGGCAGCTGGCTCAGGGCGCGAGCCGTGTTCGCGGTCACTCGGCGCAGCCAGTCGTGCTGGAGCTCCAGCCCGCTTCGATACTGCTCCAGGAACGACGGCGGGAACATCGAGAAGTCGAGCGTCGCTCGTGCGCCCCAATCTGGCCGCCGGCCGTCGGCGTCGGTGAACTGGTAGTCGCGACCGAGCTCCCACGAGCTCCACAGGTGCCCGGTTCGCGCGAGCACGTCTGGATCCTGGGCCAGGGCGGCCACCGCACGGCCCACGAACAGCGGGGACTCCGACTCCAGGAAGTTGCTGTCCTTGGCGGCGCCGTCCCTCCAGGTGTCTTCCGTGACGCCGAAGTGCTCCAGCATGGCCTCGGACCGAAGGAACCCCGGGGTGATCGCGACGGCGGCAACGCCGTGCTCGCGAAGCTCGCCCGCCATGTGGAGCGCGAGTCCCTTGAGCGACAGCTTGACCGACCACGCCAGTGGGTTGCCGCCGGCCCCGAGGGCGTCGTTCTCCGTGACCTCGACGATCAGGCCGCGTCTCCTCGGAATCATCGCCGCGGCGGCGTGCTTGGCGGTGAGGATGTGCGAGACCAGCGCCTGTCGGAGTACCAGGTCCGCCTGCGTCAGGTCCACCTGCCAGCACGGGACGTACTGTCCCATGCGCGGTTCCTCGCCGGCGATGCTGTTGACCAGCACGTCCAGGCGCCCGCGCTCCTCCATGACCCGCGCCACGAGCGCCTCGACCTCGCGCTCCTGCGTGTGATCCACGCGCACGGGCACGGCCGTCCCGCCGGCGGCGCCAATCAGCGCGGCGGTCTCGTCGATCGTCTCGGGCCGACCGTACGGAGATGGGTGGTCGGGTCTGCTGCGGCCCGTGCAGTAGACGACCGCCCCGGCTTCGCCGAGCGCCCGCGCGATTCCGCGCCCCGCGCCCCGTGTCGCCCCCGCCACGATGGCCACCTGTCCGACGAGTCCGCGACCGACGGGTGTCGTGTGCTGCGTCATGTGCCCTCGTCCAGGCCGCTGGTCGCCCGCCGATCGCCGGCCGCCGTTTTCAGATCCGCTCCGCCACCGCCCTCGCCACCTCGGAGCACCGCGCCGGCACCTTCCCAGGCTCCACGATGTCCACGGTGCGGATGCCATCGGCAATCGTGGCGACGATGGCGCGTTCGATCGCCGCGGCGGCGTCCTCGCGGTCGAGCGAGTGGCGCAGCAGCATGGCGGCCGAGCCGATCGCCCCGAGGGGATTCGCCGTGTCCTTCCCCGCCAGTGTCGGCGCGGACCCGTGCACGGGCTCGTAGAGGCTCGGCCCGGCGCCGAGGCTCGCTGACGGCAGGAGCCCCAATGATCCCGCCAGCGCACCGGCCTCGTCCGAGAGGATGTCCCCGAACAGGTTCTCGGTGACGACGACGTCGAAGCGGCGAGGATCGAGCGCCAGGAGCATCGCGCACGCATCGACGTAGAGGTGCTCGAGCCGCACGTCCGGGTAGTCGTTCGCCAGCCCGGTGACGACGCGACGCCAGAGCTGCGACGTCTCGAGCACGTTGGCCTTGTCCACCGACGTGACGAGGCGACGCCGGCGTCGCGCGGCATCGAACGCCACCCGCGTCACGCGCTCGATCTCGTCCACGCTGTAGCGCAGCGTGTTGAACGCGGCCCGGCCATCCGCCTCGTACCCGCGCGGCTCGCCGAAATACAGGCCGCCCGTCAACTCCCGCACGAAGAGAATGTCGGCGCCCGCGACCTTGTCGGCGCGGAACGGCCCCACGAACTCGAGGCCCGGATAGACCAGCGCCGGCCGCAGGTTCGCGAACAGGCCGAGGGACTTCCGCAGGCCCAGGATGCCCGCCTCGGGGCGCTGCTCCGGGGGGAGGTGATCGAAGGCGGGATCGCCGACAGCCCCGAGCAGGATCGCGTCGGCTCGGCGCGCGGCATCGAGCGTCGCTGGCGGCAAGGGCCCGAAGCCGGCCGCGATACCGCGCCCGCCAATCGGCTGCGTCTCGAAGGTCAGGTCCAGCGAGAAGCGACGCGCGGTCGCGTCGAGCACGGCGCGGGCGCCCGCGACGACCTCGGCGCCGATGCCATCGCCGGGCAGGAGCAGGATGCGCGACACGGTGGAATCAGACTCCGTGCCCGTATCCTACTTCACCGGCCGCCTGCCCTCCGTCTGCCGGCATCATCGGGATCGCGCGGTGGCTCTTGCGCGCCGGCGGGCGCGGGACGAGGCTCAAGGCGCGCGGCGATTCGCCGGCCTTGACCGCCGCCGCAATCCGCTTCAGCTCGTCGTCGGTCACGCGCTTGCGGACGTCGGCCATCGCAATCATCTCGCGATAGACCTGATCCAGTTCCTGCCGCGTCAACTGGATGCCGAGCTCCTCGCACTTCTTGCCCACGGCGTGACGACCGGAGTGCTTGCCGAGGACGAGCGTGGACCGCGGCACGCCGACGGTCTCGGGCAGCATGATCTCGTAGGTCCGGCGGTCCTTGAGGAAGCCGTCCTGGTGGATGCCCGCCTCGTGCGCGAACGCGTTGCGGCCCACGATCGCCTTGTTCGCCTGCACCGGCTCGCCGGTGACGTCGCTCACGAGCTGGCTGGCCGCGAAAATGCGCGGTGTGACGATGTTCGTCCGGAAGCGGGCGCGGTCGGGACGCACGTGCGAGATCATGATCAGCTCCTCGAGCGACGCGTTGCCCGCGCGCTCGCCGATCCCGTTGATCGTGCACTCGATCTGGCGGACTCCGCCGCGCACGGCGGCGAGGCTGTTGGCGACGGCCAGGCCGAGGTCATCGTGGCAGTGGGCGCTGAACACGGCGCGATGGCTGTTCGGCACTCGCCCGATGACCGCGCGGAAGAACTCCTCGATCTCCTCGGGCGTCGAGTAGCCGACGGTGTCCGGGAGGTTGACCGTGGTCGCCCCCGCCGCGATGACCGCCTCCACGACCCGGCACAGGAAGTCCAGGTCGCTCCGCGTCGCGTCTTCCGCCGAGAACTCCACGTCATCGGTGTGCCGGCGGGCGAGGGTGACGGCGGCGACGGCCGCGTCCAGGCAGGCCTCACGCGTCATGTGCAGCTTGCGCTCGAGGTGCAGGTCCGAGGTCGCGAGGAACGTGTGGATGCGCGATCGTTCGGCAGGCGCGAGGGCGGTCGCGGCGCACTCGATGTCGATCGGCGCGGACCGGGCGAGCGCGGCGATCACGGGGCGGCGGATCTCGGTGGCGATGCGGCGAACGGCCTCGGCGTCGGCCGCCGATGCGATGGGAAAGCCCGCTTCGACGATGTCGGCGCCGAGCGCGTCGATCGCCCGGGCGACACGGAGCTTTTCGTCGATGCGCATCGAGAAGCCGGGGGCCTGTTCACCGTCCCGCAGTGTCGTATCGAAAATCCTGACGTCCCACGCCTCAGCCATCGTGTCCGCTCCCCTCTGTGTTGAGGAATCGAGGCGTGATCTAACGCTTTTGGCAGACTAGTAGTCAAATTTATAGTTTTTACAGAACCATAAGTCGTTATGATTGCCGTTGCGCGCGCAGACCTTTCGCGACTGTATTCGAAAGATCTCCATGGAAATCAACGAGTTGAAGGTGTTCGTCACGGTCGCGGCCGAGCGCAGTTTCTCGAAGGCGGCAACGCGACTGCGTCGCACCCAGCCCGCGATCAGTCAGGCGGTGAGACGACTCGAGGATGAGCTGGGGGAGCGATTGTTCGATCGATCGGCGAAGGACGGCAGACTGACCGACGCCGGCGAGGTCCTGCTCGAGTACGCCCAGCAGTTGATGCGCCTCACCGAAGAGGCGGACACCGCGGTGCGCGAGCTTCGCGATCTCCGCCGCGGACGCGTCCTGATCGGCGCCAACGAAGCCGGCGTCCATGCGCTGCTGCCGGTCATCGCACGGTTCCGCGAGCGACACCCCTCCGTCGGGGTGGACGTGCGGCGCCTCCCGTCGCGACACATCGCGGTCGAGGTGCTGCAGCGCAGCCTCGACTTCGGCGTGCTGGGCTTCGAGCCCGCGGAATCGGGACTGGCCAGTGTGGTCCTGGGCGAGGACGAACTGGTGATGCTGATGGCGCCCGGGCATCGGTTCGCGGCGCGGGACCAGGTCAGCATTGCCGAGTTCGGGCAGGAGACGGTCATCGCGCACAACGAGGCATCGCCGGCGCGCGAGCAGGTGCTGCGGTTCTTCGAGGAGCAGCACGAACTGCTCAACATCCGCATGGCGCTGCCCAGCCTGGACGGCATCAAACGTGCCGTCGAAATGGGACTCGGCGTGGCGCTGTTGCCGCGCCGCTGCGCAGCGAGCGAGGTGTCGCGAGGATCGATCGTCGCCGTGCGCGTGGACCAGCTGCGCCTGCCGCGCCTCAAGCGGCTCTTCTACCGGAGCGGCGCCAAGCTGTCGCACGCGGCGGAGGCGTTTCTCGAGACGGCGAAGCAAGCCGAGCGCGGGTAGCCGCGGGCCCCGTCGGCGGGCCGGTCCCTTCAGGGCCCCGTCGGTCCTTTCAGGGCCCCGTCGGAGGGCCGGTCCTTTCAGGGCCCCGTCGGAGGGCCGGTCCTTTCAGGGCCGGCCGGAAGCCTTTTTCCTGAAGGGATTGACCACGGCAACGCCGTTGAAGTCCTGGCCGTCCGCCAGATCTTCGGAGAGCAGCTGGGCGCACCCGAGGGCGCGGGCCGCTTCGACAATGGCTGCGTCCCAGTAGCTGAGGCGATGACGCTGGCTGGTGGCCAGCGCGGCCCGCATCACCGCGAGCGTCGTCTCCTGGACGGGAAAGCGAAGCCACGCCTCGATCAGCGCATGCGATTGCTCGAAGGTGAGCGGGTCGCGCCGGCCGGGCCTGGTGGCCTGCACGTGAAACTCCTGGAGCACCTGCACCGACAGCCCGAGATCCTGGGCGTCCAGGATACGCCGCGCGGTCTCCGCCTTCGCCTGTTCACCGGGAACCGTGCTGATCGCGTACAGGAGAACGTTGGTGTCAACGAAGCGCATCGCGCTCGTGCACCCGGGCGCGGCTCAGGCGATCGCCGCCGCGGAATCGCGTGATCGATGCCAGCACCGTGTCCTGCAATCGCTTCCGGCGATCGAACTCGGACTCGTCGTCCGCCAGGCCCGCGAGGAACTCGCGCACGAGCGCGCTCACGGACGTGTTTCGCTCGGCAGCCCGGATCCGCGCCTGCCTGTAGACTTCCTCGTCCACAGATACTGTGATGTTTTTCACAGTTTCACTGTAACACAGGATTCGGGGCATCATCTTGCGGCTCGCGGCGGGCGGCGCGTGGCTGGCGGCGCGTGGCTGGCACGGTCAGACGGGCTGCGTGTCCTCGAGCCACGGGACGACGACGTCCAGGACAGCCTGGGGGGAGCGGGCCCAGCGGAAGTGGTCGAGCGGCCGCCCGTCGGCGGCCGCCTCCACGTGCTCGCGCCGCACCGGCGCGCCGGCGAGCTTGCCGGCGAGGTGGTCAACGGCCGAACCCGGCGCCATGTCGTCGCCTGCGATCGAAACCGCCAGCGTCCGCACGCGCACGCCGCGACACGCGCGTTCCGCGTCCAGGCCCGCAACGTCGAACTGGCCGCGGCGCGCGAGACGAGACCACTCCGTGATCAGTTGCGCCGCTTCCCGCCCGCCAAAACCGATCCGGCGGCCGGGAAAGTAGCCGAGCAAGGCCGCGGTCAGCCGGGCGAGGTGGGCGAGGCCCAGGATCTGCACTCCGGTCCGCGTCGGGAACCGCCGCCAGTACGGCGTCCCGCACGCGACCAGCAGCAAGCCGTCGAGGAGATCCGGCGCGGTGCCCGCCAGCATCGCCCCGACATGGCCACCAAGGCTGTGCCCAAGGAGAAAGGTCCGCAGGCCAAAGCGCCGGCGGACGGCTCGCACGGCTCCCGCGGCATCCTGGACGAGCACGGCGTATCCAAAGTCCACGCCTCTCCGCGGGCGGACGGAGCTGCGCCCGTTCCCGCGCAGGTCCACGGTGACAGCCGCGACCCCGCGATCGGCCAGCGCAGCAGCCAGGGGCTCGTAGTAGGCCGCCGGCACACCGAGCGCCGGCAGGCAGACGACGGCCGCGCGCGGAGCCTCAGGGAAGAACAGGGACGCAGTGACCTCGGCGCCGTCGGCCGAGACGACGGGGAACGAGTCGGTGTGAATCATGGTGCTCGCCTGAGCCCGGACGTTGGACAATGGCGCGGGCGCAAGCCGCGCCGGCAGTCCTCATTCTCGCCCGAGGGGCGGTCGGAGATCCGATGGAGATCACGAAGTATTTCTCGAAAGAGCTGTTCAGGGGCCGCACGGTGTTCGTCACCGGGGGCGGCAGCGGCATCAACCTCGGGATCGCGAAGAACTTCGCGGCTCTCGGGGCGAACCTTGCGATCTGCGGCCGCACCCAGGAGCGGCTGGACGCTGCGGCCGCGGACCTGCGCACCCTCGGCGTCACGGTGTGCGCGGGCGTGGCGGACGTGCGCGACCACGCCGCTCTCGAGTCGTTCCTCGCCCGCACCAGGGAGGAGCTCGGCCCGGTGGACGTGCTCGTCGCCGGCGCGGCGGGGAACTTCCTCTGCGCCGCGGAGAAGCTGTCGCCGAACGGCTTCAAGACGGTGATCGACATCGACCTGCTCGGGTCGTTCAACGCAGCGCGCGCGGCCTTCGAGCAGCTCAAGGCCACTCGGGGCACCATCCTCTTCATTTCGGCGGGCCAGGCCTTCATGCCCTACGCCTTCCAGGTGCACGTCGCCTCGGCCAAGGCCGGCATCGACATGATGATGCGGAACCTCGCCCTCGAGTGGGGTCAGCACGGCATCAGGGTGAACAGCATCGCGCCCGGCCCCATCGAGGGCACGGAGGGCATGAGGCGCCTCGCCTCGCCGGCGGCGATCGAACAGATCAAGCGGGCCGTACCGCTGCAGCGTCTCGGCACGGTGGACGACATCGGGCAGCTCGCCGTCTTCCTCTGCTCACCGCTCGCCACCTACATCACCGGCACGCTCGTCGTCGCCGACGGCGGACAGAACCTGCCGGGCTCGGCGCTGTTCAACATGGGGGCGGCGAGGATGCTGTGACAGGATCGGCGTACGGCGTAAGGCGTACGGCGGCGTACGACCAAGACGCGGCGTACGGCAAGAACGCCCGCGGCGGGCCTGTGGCGGACGGGCAGGGCCGGACGACTTGAAGCGCGGAACCGTGCGCCGTCCGTGCGCCATCCGTACGCCGCCGTACGCCGTACGCCGCCTAGAACCCAGTGAAGTACGGCAGTCCCTTCGCCACCGCTTCGACCTGCGCGTAGTCGTCGAGCAGCAGGCCCGAGGCGTCCCAGTTGCCCGTCACGAACGCCTCGCGCGCGGACGCTGGAAGCTGCGCGGGCAGGGATCGCCCGCCCGCGTGAACCTGCAATCCTTCGATGTCGACCGCCACGACGGTCTTCGGATCGCGTTCGGCGAGGCCTTGCAGGAAGTCCGCGTCCTCCGGCGTCACCGTGAGGCACGGCAGGCCGATCGCGAGCGAGTTGCCGAAGAAGATCTCCGAGAACGACTCGCCGACGATCGCGCGGATCCCCCAGCGGACGATGGCCTGCGGCGCGTGCTCCCTCGAGGATCCGCAGCCGAAGTTGCGGTTGACGACGAGTACCGCGGCGCCCGCGTATGCGGGAGTGTCGAACGGGTGCGTCCCCGCCCCGGCGGGCCAGCTTGCGCGGTCGTCCTCGAACACGTGCGCCTCGAGACCTTCGAACCGCACGGCCCGCAGAAATCGCGCCGGGATGATGCGATCGGTGTCGATGTCGTGCCCGCGCATCGGCAGCGCGCGGCCTTCGATGCGACGGATCCGTCGGTCTTCCATCACCCCTCCACCATCACACGACCACACCTGAGCCGGGTGCCCTGTGCCTTGTGCCCTGAGCCCTGAGCCCTGAGCCCGCACTTACATCACCTGTCGCACGTCCACGACCTCGCCGGCGATCGCGGCGGCCGCGACCATCGCGGGGCTCATCAGCAGCGTGCGGCCGGTCGGGCTGCCCTGCCGTCCCTTGAAGTTGCGGTTCGAGGAGGAGGCGCACACCTGTCGCCCCTGGAGCTTGTCCGGGTTCATCCCCAGGCACATCGAGCAGCCGGCGTCGCGCCACTCGAAGCCGGCGGCGGTGAAGATCTCGTGCAGCCCCTCGCGCTCGGCGGCCTGTCGCACCGCCTGCGAGCCGGGCACGACGATGCCCGTCACGTGGCGGGCCAGGCGTCGTCCACGGACGATGGCCGCCGCCTCGCGGAGGTCCGACAAGCGCCCGTTGGTACACGAACCGATGAACGCGACGTCGATGCGGGTGCCGGCGATCCGGCTCCCGCCGGTGAGGCCCATGAAGTCCAGCGCCTCCTGCACGGCCGCGCGCTCGTCGTCCGGCACATCGGTGGGTCGGGGAATCGGCGTCCCGATCTCGACGGACTGGCCGGGGTTGAGGCCCCAGGTCACCACCGGCTCCAGGGCTCCCGCCTCCAGCCTGAACTCATCGTCGTAGCAGGCATCGGCGTCGGATGCCATCGACCGCCACCAGGTCACCGCCCGGTCCCAGGCGTCCCCGGCGGGGGCGAACGATCGTCCCTTCATGTAGGCGAAGGTCGTCTCGTCCGGGTTCACGTAGCCGACGCGCGCGCCGCCCTCGATGGACATGTTGCACAGGGTCATGCGTTCGTCCATCGACATCGCTGCGATCGTGGTGCCGCTGTACTCGTAGGCGAAGCCGACGCCGCCCTTCACTCCCAGCCGCTGGATGATCGCCAGGATGACGTCCTTGGCATAGACGCCTGGCCGCGCCGTGCCGTCGACGGCGATCCGTCGCACCTTGAGGGGCTCCATGGCCAGGCACTGCGAGGCGAGGACGTCGCGCACCTGCGACGTCCCGATGCCGAACGCGACCGCGCCGAACGCGCCGTGGGTGGAGGTGTGGCTGTCGCCGCACGCGATGGTCATCCCGGGCTGAGTCAATCCCAGTTCCGGCCCGATCACATGGACGATGCCCTGGCGATCGTCGGAGAGGTTCCACAGCGGGATGCCGAAGTCGCGGCAGTTGCGCTCGAGGGCTGCCATCATCTCCTCGGCGAGTACATCAGCAAACGGGCGGGCGGTGTCCTTCGTGGGGACGATGTGATCCACCGTGCCGAAGGTGCGCTGGGGAAAGCGGACGCGCCAGCCGCGGGCGCGCAGGGCGTCGAAGGCCTGCGGGGTGGTGACCTCGTGGATCAGGTGGAGGCCGATGAAGAGCTGCGTCTGCCCGGTCGGCAGGCGGCGCACCGTGTGCGCGTCCCAGACCTTCTCGAGGAGTGTTGGCATGTTGGGTTTTCGGTTTTCGGTTTTCGGTT
>CAYLZN010000009.1:29403-36810 GCA_964387935.1 uncultured Vicinamibacteraceae bacterium
TCGGTGCTTGTCACGAAGTCCAGTTCCCGCTGTGCAGTGTACCGCCGTACGCCGTGTTTTGCCCGTACGCCGCCGTACGTCGTACGCCGTACGCCGTACGCCCCCCAGTTCACCGCCGTTCGCTCTCCACCGCGTGCCCGAGGGTCAGGGCGCTGAAGGCGATGGTGAGCAGGCAGCAGGCCACCATGGTGATGAACACGCCGTTCCAGCCCCAGTGGTCGGCGATCCAGCCGACGCCGGTGCCGGCGATGGCGGAGCCGAAGACGTAGCCGAAGAAGCCGGTGAATCCCGCGGCGGTGCCGGCAGCCTTCTTGGGCACCAGGTCGAGGGCGTGGAGGCCGATGATCATGATCGGCCCGTAGATCAGGAAGCCGATCGCGATGAGCGCGGCGTAGTCGATCCAGAGCGGCCCGTGCAGGTTGAACCAGTAGACCAGCACGGCCACGAGTGTGAGGGACATGAAGAGGATCGTGGCGGGCGCGCGGCGGCTCTTGAACACCTTGTCGGAGATCCACCCGCACGCGATCGTGCCGGGGATGCCGGCGTACTCGTAGAGCGACCAGCCGAGGCTCGACTGCCTGAACGAGAAGCCCTTGGCGGTCTCGAGGTAGGTGGGAATCCAGTTCACGACCCCGTAGCGGACGAAGTAGACGAACGCGTTGGCGACGGCGATCGCCCACAGGTACCGGTTGTTGAGCACGTGCTCGAAGAAGATCTGCCGGTACGAGAAGGTGCGCTCGTGCGCGTCGGTGTAGTCGGGCCGGTAGTCGTTCTTGTATTCCTCGATCGGCGGCAGGCCGCAGGATTGCGGCGTGTCGCGCAGCAGGAAGAACACGATGACCGCCACCGTGGCGGCGATGAGCGCGTTGAAGTAGAACTTGGCGCCCCAGTCGTTGAACAGGATGACGCCGAGCAGCGCCAGGTTGGCGACGAGCGCGCCGCCGACGTTGTGGGAGACGTTCCAGGTGGAGACGACCATCCCGCGCTCGCGCGTGCTGAACCAGTGCACCATGCTCTTGCCGCAGGGCGGCCAGCCCATGCCCTGGACCCACCCGTTCAGGGACTGGATCACGATGACGAGCAGCAGCGACGCGTAGATGGCCTTCACGTACCCCGAGACGAACATGAGCCCGGCAGAGAGCAGCAGGCCGAGTGGCAGGAAGACCTTGGGGTTGCTGCGGTCCGAGACCGAGCCCATGAGGAACTTCGAGAGGCCGTAGGCAATCGACAGGCCCGTGAGGGCGGTGCCGAGCTGTGCCTTGGTGTACTGCGGGAACTCTCTCAGCAGGTCCGGGATGGCGAGGGCGAGGTTGTTCCGGACCAGGTAATAGGCGGCGTAGCCGGCGAAGATCCCGAGGAACACCTCACGGCGCAGGCGCTTGTAGGTGGGATCGATGCGGTCGGCCGGCAGCCGGGGAGCTGCGGGCGCGGGGCTGAGCGAAAGTCGCAACGTGCTACCCTCCGGCCGCGCGCGACGGCGAATCGCCCGCACGTCTGCCGGGCTGGCTGGCGCGGTGGCGGATTATAACGCGGGTCTGCACCGGGGCCTGGCGCCACGGCCGGTTTGCGCCTCCACGCGGAACTGACGTGTACGATCACGCCTTGCGGCGCAATCCGGCCGCGTCGCCGTCCCAGGTGCGTCGCACCGTCGTGTCTTGACGCTCCCGGGAAGGGCGAACCAGAATAGGCGCGCCCCTGTCAATGCTGGTTCTTCGCTTCGTTCACGTCAGCCTTTTCGGAGGTCCATGGTCGTGATTAGCCTGAAGCGTTCCTTTCTGCTCACCCTGTTCACCGTGATCCTCGGCGTGGCGCCATCGGCGTTCGCCCAGTTCGACACCGCGACCATCGTCGGCACGGTCCGCGACGACAGCGGTGGCGTCATTCCTGGCGCGACCGTGACGCTCACGAACCTCGACACCGGCATCACCGCGGTGCGCGTCACCGACGAGAACGGCAACTTCGAGTTCCAGACGGTCCGCATCGGCCGTTACAAGGTGACGGCCGAACTGGACGGCTTTGCCGTGTCCATTGCCGACAACGTGCAGGCGACGGTCGGGGCCCGCCAGCGCGTGGATTTCACGATGAAGCCTGGGGCCCTTTCCGAAACCGTCGAGGTCGTGGGTGTGTCGCCGCTGCTCGAGACCGATTCGAGCCAGCGAGGGCAGGTCATCTCGGGGGAGCAGGCCGTGGAGTTGCCGCTGAACGGGCGTGAGTATTCGAGCCTGGCGCTGCTGACCCCTGGAGTCAGGCTGTCGGCACTCAACACGGGCTCGTCCCAGACGGTCCGCGAAGGCTCGTTCAACATCAACGGCCTCAGGAGCACGTTCAACAACTTCCTGCTCGACGGCCTCGACAACAACGCCTACGGCACGAGCAACCAGGGCTTCTCCAACCAGGTCATGCAACCCTCCCCGGATGCGGTGGCCGAGTTCCGCGTGGTCACCAACAACATGAGCGCGGAGTACGGGCGCAGCGCCGGGGCGACCATCAACGTGGCCTCGAGAAGCGGCACCAACAGCTTCCGCGGCGCGGCGTGGCAGTTCTGGCGCGACACGAGCCTGAACGCCACCGGCTTCTTCAAGCCCTCTACGGGCAGCAAGCCTGAAATGAGCCGCGACCAGTTCGGCGGCGTGATCGGCGGACCGATCATCAAGAATCGGGCGTTCTTCTTCGGGGAGTACGAGGGCTTCCGGCAGGCGCGGCAGCAGGTGGCGTTCCAGACGGTCCCAACAGCGGCTCAGAAGTCAGGCGTCCTGTCGGTGGACGTGCGGAACCCCATCACCGGGGCGACGTACCCGGCCGGCACGCCGATCCCGATGACGGACTTCGCGCGCAAGGTGCTCTCGGGCCTGCCGGACCCGAACCTGCCGGGCACCGGCAGCAACTACACCTTCCTGCAGCAGTTCAACAACGACAACGACAAGTACAGCGGCAAGGTGGACTTCCAGCTCTCGCCGACGCTCTCGGCCTTCGGCCGCTACGGGTACCGCAAGGTCGACCTGTACGATTCTCCGCCGCTGCCGCTGCCGTCGGGTGGCGCGGGCAACGCCTTCACCTACGTCACCAACAAGCAGTTCGCCTCCGGGTTCACGTGGGCGCGCTCGGGCACGTCGCTCCTCGAGGGCCGCTTCGGCTGGTCGTACACGATTGCCGGCAAGAACCCGCACGCACTCGGCACGGAGGGCGCCGACGCTGCCTACGGCATCACGGGGCTGCCGTCCGACCCACGCGTCGCCGGTGGACTGCCGACGCAGTTGATTACCGGCTACTCGGACCTCGGTCGCCAGGCGACGAATCCGCAGTGGCAGTACCCGGAAATGTGGAATCCGAAGATCAACTACACCTGGCTCGCTGGTCGTCACTCCCTGAAGACCGGCTACGAGTACCAGTTCATTGCCACGGAGGTGCAGGACGTCAACCCGCTCTACGGGCGCGACGCCTACAACGGGCAGTTCTCGCGCCCGACGGGCGCGACGGCCAACAACCAGTACAACCTGGCCGACTTCATGTTCGGCCTGCGCGCGCAGTACGCCCTCAGCACCTTCCTCATCGCGAACCTGCGCCAGCAGATGCACTTCACGTACATCCAGGACGACTTCCGGGTGAACGACAAGCTGACGATCAACGCGGGGCTGCGCTACGAGTACGCCACGCCGTGGTACGAGAAGGACAACATCATGTCCAACTACGACCCGGATCGGCGCACGATGATCCTGGCGAAGGACGGCTCGATCGAGGACCGCGCGCTCATGGAACCCGACCGCAACAACTTCGGGCCGCGCATCGGCATGGCCTACTCCGTCACTCCCAACACCGTCGTACGCGGCGGCTACGGCATGAGCTACATCCACTTCCATCGGGCGGGCGGCGCCAACGTCCTGTCGATCAACGGCCCGCAATCGGTGACGGCCGTCGCCAACCAGACCGCGGCGAACATTCCCGCCGGCACGTTCAGGACGACGCAGCAGGGCTATCCGGAAGGCTTCGCGGACCCTGCCCGGTTCAACCCGCTCCTCGCGAACATCACGTACATGCCGCGCGACTACCACTCGAGCCAGGTGCAGAGCTACTACGTGTCGGTGCAGCGCGAGATCGCGCAGAACATGCTCGTCGACGTCGCCTACGTGGGCAACCGGGCCGACGACCTGCTGCTGTTCGCCAACTTCAATCAGGCCGTGCCGAACAACAGCGCAGGCACCATTCCGCTCGCCAGCCGGCGGCCCATCCAGGAGTTCGGCGACATCACCTACTCGTTCAATGGCGGCAAGTCCCGCTACAACGCGCTGCAGCTCAAGTACGAGTACCGCATGCGCCGGGGTCTGGCCGTGTTGAGTTCCTTCACCTGGTCGCACGCCAGGGACAACGGCTCGGGCTCGCTCGAGGGACAGGGCCAGGGGCCGCAGAACTTCTACGACCTCGAGGACAGCTACGGCACGTCCTACTATGATCAGCCGTACAACAGCACCACCAGCTTCGTGTGGGAGCTGCCGTTCGGCCGCGGCAAGAAGTGGCTGTCGGACTCGAACGCGGTTGTCGACTCGATCCTCGGTGGCTGGACGGTGAGCGGCATCAATACGATGACGTCGGGCGAGGCCACGAGCTTGACCTACACGCCGTCGACGGCGTTCCAGGTCTCCGGGATCGCGCAGGACTTCCGCGGGGCGAACTTCTACCGCGCCAACGTCAACGGTGATCCCTACGGGGACAAGAACTCGATCACCGGCTACCTGAGCCGCGATACCGTGACGGCACCGACCGATCCGAGCCAGCCGTTCGGCAACTCGGAGCGCAACGGTGTCAGGGGTCCGTGGTTCTGGCAGGTCGATTTCGTGGCGTCCAAGGACTTCCGCATTCCGCTCGGCGATCAGACCAGGGCGCAGTTCCGCGTCGAGGCGTTCAACCTGCTCAACAAGACGAACTTCAGGGCACCGAACGCCAATCGCACCTCGGCCAACTTCGGCACGATCACGTCCACCTTCGATGCCCGGCAGATTCAGCTGGGGATCAAGCTGTTGTTCTGATCGGCTCACGGCTGGCGGCTTACGGCTGGCGGCCTCGGGGCTTGACACGATGAGCTTCCCTCGCTTCCTCCTCATCGCCGCGATGGCTTCGGCCGTCGCGGCGGTGCCGCTCGCGCAGTCCGCCATGCCGAAGAAGATCCTGGTGGCGCACCGCGGCGCGTCGGCCTACGCGCCCGAACACACGATTGCCGCCTACACGCTCGCCATGGAGCAGGGCGCCGACTTCGTCGAGCAGGACCTCGCGGTCACGAAGGACGGCGTGCTCGTCTGCATCCACGACCTCACGCTCGAGCGCACGACGAACGTCGAAGAAGTGTTCCCGGATCGCTTCGTCGAGATGAAGGACGGGCCGATGGCCGGCAGGCGCTGGCTCGTGAACGACTTCACGCTCGCGGACATCCAGCGGCTCGACGCCGGCTCCTGGTTCAATTCGAAGTTCGCCGGCGCGCGCATCCCGACGTTCCAGGAGGCGATCGATCTGGTGCGCACGAAGCCGGGGACCGGCCTCTACCCCGAGCTCAAGGACCCCGAGTTCTATCGCCAGCGAAGCATCGACACCGAAAAGCTCTTTGCGGGCCAACTGCGCAAGAACGGGCTGCTCGCCGACCCGAACACGCCGGTCATCCTGCAGTCGTTCGACGACACGACCCTGAAGGCCGCGGCGAAGGACATCCCGCAGGTGCCGCGCGTGTTCCTCGTCGGCGTCGAGAACGCCGCCCGCCTCGACTCCGCCGACAAGGTCCGCGAGATCGCCACGTGGGCCACGGGCCTGGGGCCGAACAAGGCGATCGTGGCGAAGAACCCTGACCTGGTCGCCTGGGCCCATGCCGCGAAGCTCACGGTCACCCCGTGGACCTTCCGCTCGTCCGGCACGGGCACCTTCGCCTCGGTCCGTGAGGAGATGGCGCACTTTCTCTTCACGCTGAACGTCGACGCCCTGTTCACCGACAATCCCGATCAGTTCCCTCGCAAATGACTCACATCCTTGCCCTCGACCAGGGCACCACGAGCTCGCGCGCCATCCTGTTCGACCACGCCGGCCGCATCGTCGGAGTCGCGCAGAAGGAATTCCGCCAGATGTTCCCGCAGGCGGGCTGGGTCGAGCACGACCCGCGCGAGATCTGGACGACCCAGCGCGACGTCGCCACCGAGGTGCTCGCGAAGACGAACGTGAAGCCCTCGGACGTCGCGGCCATCGGCATCACCAACCAGCGCGAAACCACGATCGTGTGGGACCGCCGCACGGGCGAGCCGATCCACCACGCGATCGTGTGGCAGGATCGCCGCACCGCGGGCCTCTGCGACCAGTGGAAGAAGGCGGGCCACGGCGGGGTGATCCAGCGCAAGACGGGCCTGGTCATCGACGCCTACTTCTCCGCCAGCAAGCTCCGCTGGATCCTGGACCACGTGCCCGGCGCGCGCGCCCGCGCGGCGCGCGGCGAGCTCGCCTTCGGCACGGTGGACTCCTGGCTGGTCTGGCAGCTCACGAAGGGCGCGCTCCACATCACCGACGCGAGCAACGCCTCGCGTACGATGCTCTACGACATCGCCGCCGGCACGTGGGACGACGAACTGCTCCGGCTGCTCGACGTGCCGCGCGAGGTCCTGCCGGAGGTGCGCGCGTCGTCCGAGGTCTACGGGACCGCCGCCACCGACGTCCTCGGCGCACCCATCCCGATCGCCGGCATCGCCGGGGACCAGCAGGCGGCGCTCTTCGGCCAGAACTGCTTCTCGCGCGGCCTCGCCAAGAACACGTACGGCACCGGTTGCTTCATGCTCATGAACGTCGGCCGCGAACCGGTGGCCTCGAAGCATCAGCTGGTGACGACGGTCGCCTGGCGGCGCGACCACGCCACCGACTACGCGCTCGAAGGCAGCGTGTTCATCGGCGGCGCGGTGGTCCAGTGGCTGCGCGACGGGCTGGGCCTGGTCAAGTCCTCGGCCGACATCGAGGCGCTCGCGGCATCCGTCCCGGACGCCGGCGGCGTCTACCTGGTCCCGGCCTTCGCCGGGCTCGGCGCGCCGCACTGGGACCAGTACGCACGCGGCCTCGTGGCCGGCATCACGCGTGGCACGACCGCCGCGCACCTCGCGCGCGCGGCGCTCGAAGGCATCGCGTTCCAGGTGGCAGATATCCTCGACGTCATGAAGAAGGACTCGGGCGTCGATCTCGGCGAGCTGCGCGTGGATGGTGGGGCCGCGGCCAACAACCTGCTCATGCAGTTCCAGGCGGACATCCTGGGCGTGCCGGTCGTACGCCCGAAGGTGATCGAAACGACCGCGCTCGGCGCGGCGTTCCTCGCGGGCCTCGCCGTCGGTTACTGGAACAGCACCGACGAGGTGCATCACGCGTGGCAGATCGATCGCACGTTCACGCCCGCCCTGC
>CAYLZN010000009.1:36910-44156 GCA_964387935.1 uncultured Vicinamibacteraceae bacterium
GTCATGGAGGCGCTGCGCGAGCGCGGCCTCCTGCGGCAGAACGCGCCGCACCTGGTCCGGGACCTGGCCTTCGTGGTCCCGAACTACCAGTGGTGGGAGGCGCCGTTCTACGGCATCGGCATGCGCGTCTACGACATGCTGGCCGGCAAGCACGGGTTCGGCCCGTCGCGCATCCTCTCCAAGGAGGAAGTGCTGGAGCGGATCCCCACGCTCGAGCAGGAAGGGCTCCGGGGCGGGGTCATCTACCACGACGGGCAGTTCGACGACAGCCGGCTGCTCATCGATCTCGTCCGCACGGCCGCCGAGCAGGGAGCCTGCCTGGTCAACTACGCCCCTGTCGTCCGCCTCTCGAAAGACGATGGTGGGTACGTCAACGGTATGACCGTCAGAGACGAGGAATCCGGCCGGGAACACGAGCTCCGGGCGCGCTCGATCATCAACGCGACGGGGGCCTTCTGCGACGGCATCCGGCGTATGGACGAGCCCGAGGCCCCGCCGATGATCGCGCCGAGCCAGGGCGTGCACATCGTCCTGGACCGCAGGTTCCTGCCCGGGGACACGGCGATCATGGTGCCGCGCACGCGCGACGCGCGCGTGATGTTCGCGATCCCGTGGCACGACCACGCGCTCATCGGGACGACGGACACGCAGATCCCCGAGTCGTCTCTCGAACCGGTGCCGATGGCGGAGGAGATCGACTTCAT
This sequence comes from uncultured Vicinamibacteraceae bacterium, assembly GCA_964387935.1. Classification (GTDB taxonomy): domain Bacteria; phylum Acidobacteriota; class Vicinamibacteria; order Vicinamibacterales; family JAFNAJ01; genus CAYLZN01. The sequence continues at coordinate 37,615 of CAYLZN010000009.1, forward strand.
CCTCGAGACCGCACGGGACTACCTGTCGCGGGAGCCCACCAGGTCGGACATCCTGAGCGTCTTCGCCGGGATCCGGCCGCTGGTCCGCGCGGGCGAGGCGGGCAGCGCGGGCAATACGGCGGCGCTGTCGCGCGACCACAGCATCCAGATCAGCAAATCCGGCCTGCTCACGATTGCCGGCGGCAAGTGGACGACGTACCGGCGCATGGCGGAGGACTGCGTGGACCACGCCATCACGCTGGCGGGCCTCGACGAGCACCCGTGCGTCACGCGCGACTTGCGCGTACACGGCTACAGCCGCCACGCGGAGAAATTCGGTCCACTCGCCGACTACGGGTCCGACGCCCCGTCGATCACGGAGCTGATCGATGTCAATCCGGCGCTGGGTGCGCGCCTCCATCGGGATCTGCCGATGCTGGCCGCCCAGGTCGTGTGGGGCGTGCGCCACGAGATGGCACGCACGGTGGACGACATGCTGTCCCGCCGCATGCGGGCGCTGCCGCTCAATGCGAGGGCCGCCACGGACATGGCAGGCGCCGTGGCGCAGATCATGGCTGCGGAACTGAAGAAGGATGCGGCGTGGGCCGCCGCCCAGGTGAATGCGTTCCGCTCCCTCGCGAGAACGTATCTCCCCTGATATCCCAAGGAGCCTCTTCCCCCATGCACCCACTCGTCGCTGAGTTCCTCGGCACCGCGCTCCTGATCCTGCTCGGCAACGGCGTGGTCGCCAACGTCGTGCTGTCGAAGACCAAAGGCAACGGCGGCGGCTGGATCGTCATCACGTGGGGGTGGGCCATCGCCGTGTTCGTGGGCGTGTTCTGCGCGCAGCCCTACAGCGGCGCGCACCTGAACCCGGCGGTCACGGCGGGACTGGCCGCCGCGGGCAGGTTCCCCTGGGCTTCGGTGCCTGGCTACTGGCTCGCCCAGCTCGCCGGGGCCTTCGTCGGCGGCAGCCTCGTGTGGCTGTTCTACCGCGAGCACTTCGCCATCACGGCCGACCAGGACGGCAAGCTCGCCTGCTTCTGCACGGCGCCGAACATCCGCGCGCTCGGCACGGCATTCCTCTGCGAGGTCATCGGCACTCTGATGCTCGTGCTGCCGGTCCTGATGATGACCGCCGCCTCGGTGCAGCTCCCCGGAACCGCGGGCGCGGTCCAGACGGCTCCCATCGGCCTGGGCACGCTGGGCGCGCTCCCGGTCGCGCTGCTCGTCCTCGGCATCGGCCTCTCGCTCGGAGGCACCACGGGCTACGCCATCAATCCCGTGCGCGATCTCGGCCCCCGGCTGGCGCACGCGGTCCTGCCGATCGCGAACAAACGCGACAGCGACTGGGGTTACGCGTGGGTCCCGGTCGTCGGTCCGCTGGTGGGCGGCGTGCTCGCGGCGCTGGTCGTGACGGCCCTGAGGAGCCCTGCGCCTTGAGCCCTGCGCCTTGAGCCTGACCTTCGACTTCACGACCGTTGCGGCGCGTCGTCGAGGACGGACGCGACGCCGAAGCCAGGGAGGACACGGCCTTCGCGAGCCTGCTGAGCGGCCTCGCACTTGCCAACGCCGGACTGGGTGCCGTGCACGGGCTCGCCGCACCGGTTGGAGGGCGCTTCGGCGTGCCCCACGGGGTGGCGTGTGCGGCCCTGCTGCCGGGAGTGATGGCGGTGAATCTCGCGGCTGTCAGGGCGCGCGCGCCTGGCGATCAGGCGGAGCGGCGGTTCACGGGCCTGGGGCGGGTGCTGACGGGGCGCGCGACGGCGACCGCGGATGATGCGGTCCGCTGGCTGCGCCACCTGGTGGACGACCTGCCCGTGCCGCGGCTGACGACGTTCGGACTCACGCCTGAAGATCTCCCGGACGTGGCGGACGCGGCGCTCGGCACGAGCAGCATGCGAGGCAATCCTGTCTCCCTCACGCGCGACGAGGTCGTCACCGCCGCCGGCCTGGCGCTGTAGGACGGCGCCCGGCCCGGCGTCCCTCCCGTGCCGCCAGCGCGGCGCCGACGATGCCCGCCTGGTTGCGGAGCGCGGCGGGCACGACGCGCGCTTTCACCGTGAGCCGCGGCAGGAACCGATCGGCCTTGTTGCTGGCGCCGCCGCCGATGACGAAGAGGTCTGGCGAGAACAGCACCTCGAGGTGGTGCAGGTACTCGTCCACGCGCGCGGCCCACTCGTCCCAGCCCAGGTCCTCGTCTTCGCGGGCCTTCTCGGACGCCCGCTTCTCGGCGTCCTTGCCGCGCAGTTCGAGGTGACCGAACTCCGTGTTCGGCACGAGCCGACCCTCGGAGAAGAGCGCGCTGCCGATGCCGGTCCCGAACGTGAGCACGAGCACGGTGCCTTGCTCTCCCTTCGCGGCGCCGAAGGTCATTTCGGCAAGGCCTGCCGCGTCCGCGTCGTTGAGCAGTGTGACCGGGCACCCGGTCGCGCGCCGGAAGAGGGCGGCGCCATTCACGTCCACCCACGACTTGTCCACGTTGGCCGCACTGCCGACGACCCCATGCTGCACGACGCCGGGGAAGGTGCAGCCGATGGGACCCTTCCAGTCGAAGTGCGACACCAGCATGCGGATGACTTCTGCCACGGCTTGCGGGGTCGAAGGTTTCGGCGTCGGAATCCGGTGGCGTTCGGTCGCCAGTTCGCCGCGGGTGAGATCGACCATGGCGCCCTTGATGCCGGATCCGCCGATGTCGATGCCGAACGCCTTCATGGTGGCGACAGTGTATCCAAACCGGGAGATCGTGCATCATTGGAGTCGATGGATGCGTTGACTGCCGTCGCCGTGCTCGCGGCCTGGTTCGTGCTGAACCGCTGGCTGTTGCCGAAACTCGGCGTTCCCACGTGAATGTCCTCGTCCTGCAGCGTCGAGGATCGACGCGACAAGTGATATTCTCCGGCGCGATCGTCTCCACGCGAGGGTCGCGCCCATGTCCAGCCGCCGGGACCTCGTTCTCCCGCTCCTCCTCGTCGCCGCCTTCTCCCTTCCGTCCGCCGCCCAGCCGTCGCCGGCCGACCTGTCCGAGCGCCTGTTCCGCGATCTGAGGTGGCGCAACATTGGCCCGGCCAACATGGCGGGTCGCGTGACGGACATCGACGCACTCGAGAGCGACTTCGCGACGGTCCTCGTCGCGGCCGCGTCGGGTGGCGTCTGGAAGTCGACCAACGCCGGCACGACGTGGGAGCCGATCTTCGACCGCTACGGCACCTCGAACATCGGCGACGTGGCCTTCTTCCAGCGCGACCCGAACATCATCTGGGTCGGCACGGGCGAGTCGTGCGTGCGCAACAGCGTGGGCTGGGGCGACGGCGTCTACAAGTCGAGTGATGGCGGCAAGACGTTCACGAACGTCGGCTTGCGCGACACGCATCACATCAGCGAGGTCCTCACCCACCCCTCGGATCCGAATGTCGTGTACGTCGCCGCGCAGGGCCACCTGTGGGGACACGGTGGCGAGCGCGGGATCTTCAAGACCGTTGACGGCGGGAAGACGTGGCAGCGGCTGGGCGGCGGCCTCCCGGACGACGGGAAGACCGGCGCCGCGGATCTGAAGATGGATCCGCGCGATCCCAACGTCCTCTATGCGGCCATGTGGGAACGCCTGCGGCGGCCGTACCGGTTCGACAGCGGGGGCCCCAACGGCGGCATCTTCAAGACGGCCGATGGCGGGCGCACGTGGCGCAAGCTGACGGCAGGTCTGCCGGAGGGCCCCGTCGGCAAGATCGGGCTGGCGATTGCCCGCGGGAATCCGCTGGTCGTGATGGCGATCGTCGAACACGGATATCAGCCACGCCCGCGGACCGCGGAAGGTGAGGTGAACCCGGAGTACGTCGACCTCACGAAACCAGGCACGGGCATTTACCGATCGGAGGACGCCGGGCGCACGTGGCGCCTCGTGAATCGGTACAACAACCGCCCCTTCTACTACAGTCACCTGTGGATCAACCCCCGTGACGACAAGAAGGTGTACGTGCTGGCCGGCAACGCCAGCGTGTCGGAGGACGGCGGGCGCACGTTCAGTCGGACGCTGCAGGGCATCTCGGGGGATTTCCATGCGCTGTGGCTCGATCCGTCGGACCCGGATCGGTTCTACGTCGGGAACGACAAGGGCGCGTACGTCACGTTCGATCACGGGCAGCGGTTCGTCATGTTCGACAACATGGCGATCGGCCAGTTCTACGCGGTGACGCTCGACAACCGCGATCCGTACTGGGTGTACGGAGGCTTGCAGGACAACGGCAACTGGGGCGGGCCGAGCAACAGCCGGGACTGGAACGGCGTGCTGAACGATCACTGGTTCAAGTTCCACGCGGGCGACGGGTTCCACACGACCGTGGATCCGAACGACTGGCGCACGGTCTATACCGAGGCCCAGGGTGGGGTGCTCCGCCGGCTCGATGCGGTGTTCCGCCAGATGGGCAAGGTCATCACGCCGACGCCCGCGACGGTGGTCAACTTCGCGGAGTACGCGCCCCAGGGGAGCGCCGTTCCGGGCAACGACGGCCGGCGCGCACAGCCCTCTGGCGCTGGCGGGCCGCCGGCGCGTCTGCCTTCGCCGGCGTTCCGCTTCAACTGGAGCAGTCCGCTGATCCTCTCGCCGCACGATTCGAGGGTGCTCTACTTCGGCGGCAACCATCTGTTCCGCAGTACAGACCGCGGCGACACCTGGTCGATTGTCAGCCCCGACCTGTCGACGAACGATCCCGTCAAGACGGACCCGGAGAGCGGGGGCCTCACACGCGATGTCACGAGCGCAGAAACGCACTGCACGATCATCACGATCTCGGAATCGCCCATCGTGCGCGGCCTCATCTGGGTGGGGACCGACGATGGGAACGTGCAGGTGACGAGGGACGGAGGCCGGTCGTGGGTGAACGTGCGTGCGAACGTGCCGGAGGTGCCCGCGGGCCTGTGGGTGAGCCGGGTGGTGGCATCGCGCTTCGCGGAGGGCAAGGCGTACGTCGCGTTCGACGGCCATCGGAGCGACGAGTTCAGGCCGTGGATTTTCGAGACGACAGACCACGGGAAGACGTGGCGGAAGATCAGCGGCACGCTCCCTGCGGCCGATCCCGTGTACGTGGTGACGGAAGACACGCGGAACCCGAGGCTGCTGTTTGCGGGCACGGAGTTCGGCGCCTACGCGTCGCTGGATGGCGGCGCGACGTGGCACAGGCTGATGACGGATCTGCCCACCGTGCCGGTGCACGACCTCGTCGTGCACCCGCGGGACGGCGATCTCGTGGCCGCCACGCACGGGCGCAGCGTATGGATCCTCGACGACATCTCGGCGCTGCAGCAGGCGGGCGAGGCGGCGCTCGCCTCGGAGGTGTTCCTCTTCCAGAACCGGCCCGCGACCATCTGGCGTGGAGTGAGCCGGGGTGCGACGCGCGGGCACCTGCTGTTCGTGGGGCGCAACCCGCTCACGATCGCCCAGCGCCCGCCGGGCAACTCGCCCGTGGAGCTGGAGAACAGCGCGGCGATTCACTACTACCTGCGCGATGCGGCCTCCGCGCCGCTGACCCTCGAGATCAGCGAGGTCGGCGGGGCGCGGAAGTTCACGGGCACGGTGCCGGCGCGGGCTGGACTGAACCGGTTCTACTGGAACTTGCGCTTCGACGCGCCACCGATGACGCCTGACCAGCGGAAGCAGTTGGAGGAGCGGAGGCGCCGGGCCGCCGAGGCGGGGTTCGACGAGGAAGGGGGCGGCGGACCGCGTGAACCGCAGGGACCGGCGGCTGGACCTGGCACGTACCTGGTGAAGCTGACCGTCGGGGGCAGGGTTTACACGACGATGCTGGTGGTGCGGGGCGATCCGGAGGGGTCAGGTCTTTACTTTTAGCGTATGGCCGAGCTCGGCCCTGGTGGCGAGCTCGGCCATTTGCTAAAAGTAAAGACCTGACCCCTCCAGCATCCCTGCGCTGCCGGCGCCCGCGCGATGAACGGGCCCAGGCCACGCGAGCCGCCCGTGACGAGCGCGGCTGCCCCAACCAGGTTCGGGATCATGGTGTCGCGCTGATCGTCAGCGCCGGCGCAGGGCCGTCGCCAGAATCCCGAGGGCGAGGCCCGCGAGGAACATGCCGCCAAGCCGGCGGCCGCCGCCGAACGCGATGAACCTCGTCCCGGCGTAGCTCACTTCCAGCACCCCCACCGGGCGGACGATGACGCCACCACCGCCGCCACCGACGTCGGTGGTCGCGGGTGCCGTTCCAGCAGCGGCTTTCGGCGGCTCGCCGAGCCCCCCACCGAGCCCGTACGCCACGCGGGCGACGGGGACGATGGTCTTGGTGCCCGCCGTGATCGGCTCGCCGAACACGACGCGGCAGTCGGCACTGCGCCCGAGCCGCTCGACTATCTTCTCGACCAGCGTCTCCACGGGCCTTCTCCTCGGGGCTCATGATGGCACACAGAGCAGGCTCAGGGCGCAAGGCGCAAGGCTCAGGGCGCAGGGCCCAGCCGCAGCTGCGCGATCCCGCCGTACGCCGTGTTCTGTCCGTACGCCGCCGTACGTCGTACGCCGTACGCCTCCCGCCTGTTACCATCCCCCATGCTCTGTCGCTGCC
>CAYLZN010000010.1:0-41846 GCA_964387935.1 uncultured Vicinamibacteraceae bacterium
CAGGGCAACCGTCGCCCGCGCCCGCCACCTCAGGGCCGCCCGACGCGCGATCGCCCCGCCGCCTCCCCAGGCCCCGGACAGGCGGAGGTCGACTCACGAATGACCAGCTCGCACTTGAGGAGCATCCGCTGCGGCGGGCCGGTCTGGGTCCCGGCAATCCGGCGGATCAGCAACTCGGCCGCACGCGCCCCCATCAGATACGTGGGCTGCGAAACGGTCGTCATCCGCGGATGGTACACGTCGTGCCACTCGTAGTTGTCGAATCCAACCACGCTGATGTCCTGCGGGCAGCGGAGACCGTGCGCCTCGATGGCGGCCATGGTGCCCATGGTGAGCCGGTTGCTCGTGACAAACAGCGCGGTCGGCCGGTCCGGCCGCGACAGCAACTGCACCGTGGCCGCGTAGCCATCCGCCAGCGTCGGCTGCGCCCGTGCCTCGAGCGCGGGCGAAGGGGTCACCCCAGCGTCCAGCAGCGCCCGCCGATACCCTTCGAGCCGATCGCGATGGACCGTCACGGCGAGGTCGGCCGCCACGACGCCGATCTGGCGGTGGCCCAGCATGAGCAGATGCCGAACGGCTTCCTGCGCGCTGCGCAGGTTGTCGGCAACGATGGTGTCGGCCTCGAAATCCGGCGCCCGATCCAGGTAGACGATCGGCAGCCTGAGCTGCTGCAACTGGGCACGCCGCCGCGCGTGGGCGGGCCCGTCGGGCGCCATGATGAGGAGAATGCCGTCGCAGCGCAGCGCCTGCAGCACTTTCAGGCATTCCCACTCCCGCTCCTCATCCTCACCGGCGTTGAACAGCATGAGCGCATAGCGCGCCGCACGCGCCGTCTCCTCGACGCCACTCACCACCGCGGGAAAGAACGGGTTGGTGATGTCCGGAATCACCATCCCGAGCGTCATCGTCCGGCGCGACCGCAGGCTGCGGGCGAGCCGGTTGGGCGAGTAGCCCAGCTCCTTGATCGCCGCGCGGATGCGCTGCTCGGCGCCGGGGCTGACGCGTTTGTCGTTGAGGCAGCGGGAGACCGTAGCTATCGAAACGCCCGCCCGCTGCGCGACGGCGCGGATGTCGACCGGATTCTTCATCGCGGACCTCAATTGGCTCCAAACCAGCACGCCCACGAAGGCTGAGCGACACTTTACACCGGCACGCGCGGCCGAGGCGCCGTTGCGTGGCCGGTCGCGCAACGCGTCCACCAAGCGGACGCTGAGAAATCGTTTTTTATTTATAATATTGCCTTGACCAGTCGAACCACGTGCTGATATGTAATCGATTCAATCCAACAGGAGGTCCGCATGGATCGACGCGCGTTCCTCGCCAGCCTCGCCGCGGCCACCCTCGGCCCCACGTCGGTGGCCGCACCGCGCGACAACGCCGGCCCCTTCCCCCCCGAATCCGGCGCAGCCGCCGCCGACCTGCCCGCCGACATCTATCGCCGCGCCTTCGCGATCGACGCCCAGTGCTTCGGCGCCGCACCACCTCGCACGTACGTGCCCTACCTGACCCCGGACAAAGTCCAGGCCCTCCGCGGCTCGGGCATCACCGCCCTCGCCATGTGCATGACCTCGGGCGTCGACAACACCGATTTCCTCGCCGTCAAGGCCTGGATCGAACAATGGGACGCCTTCTCCGCCCAGTTTCCCGACATCTTCCTGAAGGTGCGGTCCGCCGCCGATCTCGACACGGCCAAACGATCCGGGCGCGTCGGCTTCATCTACAACTTCCAGAACACCGCGCCGTTTGGCTGGGACCTGAAACGCCTCGACGCCTTCATCGCCCTGGGCATCCGCCAGATCCAGCTCGGCCACGACCGGCGTAACTTCGTCTGCGACGCGGGTCGGGAACCCGCCAACGCCGGCCTCAGCAAGTACGGCTACGAGGTCGTCGAAGCGCTCAATGCCCGGCGCGCCATCGTCGACCTCTCACACGTCGGCGACCGGTCCGCCCTCGATGCGATCCTCCATTCCAGGGCGCCCGCGATCTTCTCCCATTCGGGCTGCTATGCCCTGTGTCCCCACCCCCGCAACGTCAGCGATCGCAACATCAGGGCGCTCGCCGACCGCGGGGGCACCTTCTGCGTGTACAACCAGAGCGCCTGGCTCACACGCGACCCGACCATCTCGATGGATCATTTCCTGGCCCACGTCGAGCACGTCATCACGCTCGGTGGCGAGGACCACGTCGGCCTGGGCACCGACGGAGATGCCGTGGACATGACGGCCATGCGTCCGGACGAAGCACAGCGGCACCAGGAGAGCTTCGACCGTGACGTGATCGACTTCCCTCAGTTGACGTGGAAGGTCCGGCACATGCGCGTCCCCGAATTGAGCCATCCCAGGCGTCTGCTGCACCTCGCCGAAGCTCTGCACCGCCGCGGGTACAAGCCGGCGACAATCGAGAAGATCATCGGGGGGAACTACGCACGCGTCTTCAAGGAGGTGGTCGGGTGACGGGCAGGGTCCGCTGGCTGCTGGCCGGGTTGCTCGTGCTGGTCACCGCGATCAACTACCTCGACCGCCAGGCGCTCCCCGTCGTCATCGGCGAAATCCAGCGCGACATCCCGATCAGCAACACCGCGTTCGCACGCCTGCAGGCGCTCTTCCTGCTCGCCTACGCCCTGATGTACGCGGGCGGCGGCCGCTTCGTCGATCTCGTCGGCACGCGGACCGGCTACGCGCTGCTGGCCGGCTTCTGGTCGCTCGCGAGCGCGGGGCACGCGGCGGCGACCTCGGCTGGGGGCCTGGGCACGGCCCGCTTCCTCCTCGGCCTGGGCGAAGGCGGCGGGTTCCCGGCGTCGGCCAAGGCCGTCGCGGAGTGGTTCCCTCCCCGTGAACGCTCGATGGCCATGGGACTCTTCAACACGGGATCCTCGGTGGGCGCAGTGCTGGCCCCGCCGCTCGTGGCCGGAATCGCGCTGGCGTTCGGATGGCGGGCGGTGTTCATCCTGACCGGCGGCATCGGCCTGGTCTGGGCCGGGGTCTGGTGGGCACTGTACCGCCCCCCCGCCACGCACCGCTTCGTCGGTGCCGCGGAGCGCGAGTACGTGCTGGAAGGCACCCGCGCGCAGGTCGGGGGCACGCCCGTGCGCTGGATCGATCTGCTGCAGGTTCCCGCGGTGTGGACACTCGTGGTCGCCAAGTTCCTGACCGACGGGGCCTGGTTCTACTTCATCTTCTGGCTGCCGAAGTACCTCAGCGACGCACGCGGGTTCGACATGGCGGCGATCGGCAGCTACGCCTGGATTCCCTACGCGTGTGCGGGCGTGGGGAGTCTCACGAGCGGCTGGCTGTCGTCGAGGCTGATCCGGGGGGGAGCGACGCTCGACGTCTCCCGCAAGGTCGCACTGGGCATCGGGGCTGCACTGATGCCGCTCTCGCTGCTCGTCGTCCGGTCGCCTCTCGAGCAGGCGCTCGTCTTCGTGAGTCTGGCGTTTCTCGGCCACCAGTTCTGGTCGGTCATCGTCCAGACGCTGCCGGCCGACCTGTTTCCTGCGCGCGCCGTGGGATCGGTCGCTGGGATCATCGGCAGCGCCGGGTCGTTCGGGGCGATGCTCTTCAACCTGCTGGTGGGGACCCTCATCGACGCCACGGGCAGCTACGCGATCCCCTTTGTCCTGGCGGGGCTCTTCCACCCCGTGTCCTTCCTCGTCATTCTGCTCACGCTGGGACGGATCGAGCCCCGGGGCGAGGGCGGTCAGAACTGATCGAACCATTGCTGGATCTGGCTGACGTCGCGGGTGCGGGTGAGGGCCAGCATCAGCAGGATGCGCGCCTTCTGCGGCAGGAGTCGTCGCCGGCAACGCCGCCGGGAGGCGTGCTGCGCACGACCCCTGATCCGGTCCGGCTCGCGGTGACCACGACGACGCCCCGGCGCTGCGCCCGTTCGATGGCCTCTCGCTGATCCGGGGTGAGCCCGCCGGCCCCAACCGCCGCCATGACGACTCCTCGGGCACCTCGGGCGACGTGTGCCTCGACGGCGGCGCCGTCGAGGCCGGCATAGACGGAGACGTCGAAACAGCGGGTTGATCCGCTGGCCAGGACGAGCCAGTGGGAGGGGGTGACGCGGTCGGAGGCGAGGCTGGCGAACGAGTCGCCCGAGAGCCGCCCGCGGTCAGCAGGACGGCGACGATCAGCGGGGGGAGCATGCGTGATATGGGGCTGGGCATGGGTGGGCTCGCGATTCGGGTGGGCATTATACGGGGGACGGCGCCAGGATCCCAGGCTCCTAAAGATAACGATTTCAACTCTCGTCACATCCTCAGCCCATCTCCAGGCGCGGATGGTCCCCTCCTGGGAGCCGGCCCGGTCCGCAAGGCGGTCTGGCGGTCATATTCGGCGAATATAACCATAGAATCGCCTCAACTGGAGGCGTCCTGCCTCGGTTCTGGGGGCACCGGGGGGTGACCAGTCCGGGCGGGGCACGCCGTGAGGAACAATCCACCTTGACAGGTCGCTGGGGGTTGTAATGTAATCGTTCGCACGCCAAGCTGGCAGTTCCCCGTCGACCGTCTCCGCCGCCAGGAAGGAGTGGCTCTATGGTGACCCGCACGATCGTGCTTGCCGCCTGTGTCGGGGGCGCCGCGCTGGCCGGTCCCGCCCTGGCCCAACAGACGACCGGCGTCTTGAGGGGCACGGTGGTGGACGAGCAGGCCCTGGCCGTGCCGGGGGCTGCAGTCAGCGTCACGAGCGCCAGTCTCATGGGATCGCAGAGCGCCTCGTCAGATGCCGACGGCCGTTTCCGCATCATGAACCTGCCGCCGGGGCTCTACCGGATCGAGGTCGCGCTCCAGGGATTCGGCAGCTTCGTCCAGCACAGCATCCGCGTCGAGGTGGGGGGCGTCACGGCCGTGGACGTGACACTGCGCCTGGCCACCGTCTCCGAGGAACTCACCATCTCGGCGGCCGCGCCCGTGGTGGACGTGGAGCGCAGCGAGATGTCGTACAAGGTGAACCAGGCCGCCATCTCGGCGCTGCCCATCGCCCCGCGCCTCGGGTATCAGGGCGTGTGGCAGCTCGTGCCGGGGGTGACGGGCGGCAACACCGACTACCTCGGCAACGAATACGGTGACCCGCTGGTCAACGCCGGCTTCCGGGCCAACGAGAGCGGACAGGCGGGGGTGCGGAACCAGAACGATTCCTACGAGAACAACGTGTTCATCGACGGCATGGACGTCAACGACCCGATGAGCGGCCGGAGCGCCACCTCGCTCAGCTACGAGGCCATCGAGGAGGTCAACATCAAGACAGGAGGGTTCGAAGCCGAGTTCGGCACCGGCCGCAGTGCCCAGATGCAGATCGTGACCAAGAGCGGCGGCAACTCCTTCCGCGGCAGCGCGCTGTTCCAGCTCCAGCCCGAGGCGTGGAACTGGACCAACGTCGACGGGGGCTCATCGCAGAAACAGAGCTACTACAACCCCAGCGTCACGCTTGGCGGCCCGATCGTGCAGGATCGGCTGTGGTTCTTCGCATCCTGGAAGTACGATTACGAGAACCTGACCTACCCCGATACGCAGGCGGTCGAGAAACTGGCTCGCGAGCGGCGGGGCAGTCTGTGGTACGGCAAGGTCACGACCCAGTTCAACGCGGCCAACCGCCTGGCAGTCGGTTTTGGCTACGACCGGATCGACATCCACAACACGGTAGGCGAGACGCGCTACTCGCTGCCCGAGGCGCTCGCCACCCAGGAGCGCGGGGGCCCCCTCGTGAGCGTCCAGTACACCTCGACGCTCACGCCCACCCTGCTCCTCGCGGTGAGCGGCGGCTACAACAAGAAGCCCAGCATCGATGTCTCACAGGGGAGCGGCCCGCGCCTGCGGTACCACAGCGCATACCTGGGCAACCTCGTGCGGTACGAAGGCAACTACTATCGCGACTACGACTCGAACCGGGAGACGTTCTACTTCCATCCGAACGTCTCGTGGTACCCGGAGAGGGAGGTCCTCGGCCGACACGAGTTCAAGGTCGGCATGGAGGGTCGCCCCAATACGCGCATCACGCGCGCGTACATCTACAACGTCGACGAGAACAACTACTACGACCTGTACTATGGCCTGGACTACGCCACTTACGGTCTGACCCGCCCGTATCTCTACGAGGCGCGTCAGGTCTTTCCCGTCGGGCCGTACAACAAGGTGCGGGTGGCGACGTATTCCGCGTACGTGCAGGACCGCTGGAGGCCCACAGCGCGGCTGACCCTGAGCCCGGGACTCCGCTGGGAGAAGGCCAGACACCGGACGCTCGGGCGCGGCGATCTGCCGGCATCCCTGGAGATCTACGATCCCGACATCCGGAACGAAATCGAGCTGGACGACACGGCGTGGGCGCCCCGCTTCGGGGCCACGTACCACTTCGGCACGCGGGGTGGCGTGCTGCGCGGCAGCGCCGGACGGTTCCACGAGCGGGTCGGCACGGGGGACTACAACAACTACCCGGTGGCGCAGGGCTTCAACACCTACCGCGTGCCCCAGGCGGACTTCGGCAAGGGCACCGAGGCGCTCCGGATCTTCACGACCGGCACCATCCCGGTGAACCCCGACTTCAACCGGGACATGGAGATCGAATACAACGACGAGTTCACGGTCGGCTACGAACGGGCCCTGCCCCTGAATCTCGCGATCGACACCGCGTTCATCTGGCGCAACATCCGCATCTCGGAATCGCGGGACGCCAACGTGATCTTCAATCCGAACGGCACCTTCACCCGCATCGATCCGACCTTCGATCGGGTCAACATGCGCGAGTTCCTGTCCGGCGACGCGCGGTTGCGAGACGTGACCTACAAGAGTCTCCAGATCTCCCTGCGGCGCAACTTCACGACCAAGACGGGCATCCTGGCGAGCTACAGCTGGTACTGGACCAAGGAGGACTGGCACCAGTTCGACGAGACCGAAACCTATCAGTTCGCCTACGCCTCTCCGGACGCGATGGACCGCACCAGCTACGGCGCGCGTTGGAACTGGAAGATCAGCGGCTTCTACATGCTGCCGAAAGGGATTGCCCTCTCGACCTTCATCAACGCCTTCTCGGGCGACTGGGTGAACGACATCACGGGCGACTACGCCTGGAACGCGGACGCTCCCCGCATCACCCTGCCCAACGGCCGGCGTGTGGCGGACATCATCTGGCAGGCGCGCAACAGCTACTACGTCGGCAAGGACTACCGCGCGAGCGGCCGCTACACCGACGACGTCTACAACGTGAATCTGCGCGTGCAGAAGGAGTTCAATCTCGGGAGCGACCGCCTCGAGGTGTCGGCGGACTGGTTCAACCTGTTCAACTGGTCCGCCTACCTGGCGTTCGAGTCGTCTGACATCCGAAGGCCCGATCGCTACCCCAACCGGATCAATCCGCAGCGGCCTCGCGCCATGCAGGCCAATGTGCGTTACCTGTTCTGACCCGCGGGCGGCCGGACCGATGTCGCCACGTCGAGCCGCCGCGAGGAGGTCATGACACTCGAGGTTCCGCGTGCAGCCCTCGCGACCCTTCTGGTCGCCGCGCTGTCCTCGCCCGCGGGCCCTGGAGCGCGCCACCGGGCGGGCCGGCCGGGTCGGAGACGCTGCCCTGCTCGCCACCGGTCTGCGCCCGCATGCGGAAGCCGCCACGGTTGATTTGTCCAGGCACGCCGGTCCGGCGTTCCGCAGAGTCCGGAAGGATGGCGATCCCGAGACGGGCGGCCAGTCGGCGCCGTTCGAGGTGCGGCCGGCGACCGCCACCGCGGCGCGTGGGCCGTTGCGGTGAGGCGCGCGGCCAGGCCGGGGTCAGACAAGGAGCACACGCATGAGAACGTGGGTAGCAGCGCTGGCCCTCGCGGCCATGGCGACAGGTCCCAGCATCATGGCGCCGCTGGAGCAGGTCCCTGCCGATTCCCTGAGCGGCTGGCGAACCAAGGCCGACCTCGACCAACTGGTCGCGAAGCTGCGCAGCGGCGATCTCACGGGCCCCCAGAAGCTCTTCGAACGGTCGAACGGGCCGTATCGCGTCTACACCTCCTTCATCGATCGACGCAAGGGGGCCGCGGACATCCACGAGGCGGACGACGAGCTGTTCATCGTGCTCAGCGGATCCGCCCGCTCCACGCTCGGCGGTGAGATCACGGACAAGAAGCAGACGGCACCGCACGAGTATCGCGGGACGACGATCAGCGGCGGGGCGACGCGCCCGGTGGGCGTCGGCGACATCATCAGCGCGCCGCGCGGCACTCCCCACCAGATGGACGCCACCGACGGACACATCCTGTACATCGTCGTCAAGATCATGGGCTCGTGACATCCGGCCGTGGGCTACCTCCGTACCGCGCGGCCTTGTCGCGCACTTCCAGGGACAGGCCATGTCGACATCCCAACGCAGGACAGGGGCGGTGGCGCTCACGCTCGGACTCGTGGCCGGCGCCATGCTGGTCGGACCTCGTGCGGTCCCCGGCGCCGCACCAGCCACGACGCCAACGGACCCGTCGCCGTCCGAGGTAGTACTGGTCGCCGACGGCGTCCTCGGCAAGCCGGCCGGCTTCGGCGTGGCGCGCCTCGAGCGGGCGCTGCACTCGCGCGGCGTGCGGGTGCGCCGAGCGACGTCGCTCGACACTGCGACGTCGCACGCGATGGTCTTCGGAACGTCGGCGTCGGCGGTCGTTCGGGACCTCTCGTTGCAGGGCCTCGAGGTGCCGCGGGCCGCCGAGGCGCTCGCCGTGAAGCGAATGACGAGCGGCGGAACCGCGATTCTGGCTGTTGCCGGACGCGACGACACCGGGCTGATGTACGCGGCGCTCGAGCTGGCGCAGCAGCTCGAGGCCCTGCCGGCGTCGGCCTCCTGGTGGCCCGCCCTGCGCGAAACGGTCGAGAAACCGGCCGTGCCCGTACGCGGCATCCGCCTGCTCCTGCACAACGCGGACGACGAGCGCGGCTGGTATTACTCGAAGGAGTTCTGGGACGCGTATCTCGGCATGCTCGCGGCGGACCGCTGGAACTCCTTCAACCTGGTGTTCTCCCACCAGACGCCCTACCTCACGCCGATGTATCCGTTCCACGTCACCGTGCCCGAGCACCCCGGCGTGCGCGCGAGTGGGCTGAGCGACGCCGATCGCGCGAAGAACCTCGAGATGCTGCAGTACATCGCCTCGACCGCCAGGGATCGCGGACTCGCGTTCACGCTCGGCATCTGGCAGCAGATCACCTGGTCCGGGAAGAATCAAGGGTCGAAACAGCCGAGCATGGTGGACGGTTACAGCCGTTCCAACATGCGCGACTACACGTATCGCGCGCTCTCGACCCTCCTGCGCGCCGTCCCGGCGATCTCGACGCTGCAGCTCCGCGTGAATCACGAGTCGGGCCTCGACTACGACGAGCAGACGGCCTTCTTCCGTGATGCGGTCTTCCGCGCGGTCAAAGAGGCCGGACGGCCGATCGTGCTCGACATGCGTGACGTCGGTCTGCTGATCGAGACGATCGATGCCGCGGTGGCCTCCGGACTTTCCGTGCGAGTGAACCACAAGTACTGGGGCGAGCACATGGTCTTCCCGTATCACCCGACGAAGGTGATGTGGACCTACAGCTACGGCGACTGGCTCGAGTACCCGCAGCGATTCCAGAACCTGTCGGAGGTCTGGTCGCTCGGGTCCCATCGGCTGCTCTCGTGGGGCCATCCGGAGTTCGTCCGGCGGTTCGCGCCGACCACGGCCTTCGAGGACAGCGTGGGGTTCACCGTCGACGCCCCGCTCTCCCAGAAGGGCTACGGCAACGCGCCGGGCGCATGGCGCATCTTCCGCGATGCGCGGCGGGAGTACTACCGGTGGGAATTCGAGCGCTACTGGAGCTTCTATCGTCTCTACGGGCGCCTCACCTACGACCCGGGCGCCGGCGACGACCTCTGGCTGCGCGAACTGCGGCGTCGGTTCGGCAGCGAGGCTGCCGACCCGGTGGCGGCCGCCTACCGCGCGGCGAGCGAGGTCGTGTCGCGCATCTCGGGCGCCTCGCTGGCCAACTACAACATGCCGGTCTGGCCGGAGAAGGACATGGGCGGCCTCATCGACTACTACATCCACCTCAAGCCATTCGACCAGGCGCGGTTTCGGAGCTTCACGGAGTACGCGAGCGACGAGCTGAGCGCGCGTGGCTCGGGACGCGTCGCCCCGCCAGCGGTGGCGGCTCGCTTCGAACGGATCGCCGACGACACCGATCAGGCGCTCGCACGCGCGGCGGCGCTCATCCCGCCGAACCACGAGGAGTGGTGGGCCACGGCCCACGACTTCCGCATCCTCTCCGGCATGGCCCGCTACCACGCGCGAAAGAGCCGCGCCGCCACGGCCCTGACGTTCTTCTATCGACTCGGGGACGTCTCGGCGCTGAGCGAGGCGATCACCCATGCGGAGGCCGGGTTGGACCTCTGGATGCAACTGTCCCGCGAGGCCGACGAGATCTACAGTCCGAATCTGGTCTTCGGACCGGTCAGCGTCGGCCATTGGACGGACAACCTCGTGTTCGTCGAGCACGATCTGCGGCAGCTCCGGGCTCAGGCGACCCTGTTCGACCTGCTGCAGAACTTCGATTACGGGTTCGACTTCGGGCCCCGGCCCTTCACGAGCGTGATCGAGTCCTATTCGAGTCCGTACACGAACGACTTCACGGTCGATCGGCGGTTCACCGGCGTCTTCCCCCACTCGGCGTACAGTCCAGGCCTCGGGTACGGATGGGTCGATCCGCAGGGGCTGAAGGCCAACGAGATCCCTCAGGTGCCGCTGGCGACGTGGCGTGCGGCGTCGAAGCGCGATACGGCATTCCCGCCGGAGGCGCTGCTTGGGGACTTCATCAGCGGCCGGGAGCCAGCGCTGTTCAGGATGGACCTGCCGGAGGGGTTGTACCAGGCCACCCTCGTCATGACGGATCGACGCGGGGAGGCTACCGACCACGGCCCGTTCAGCGTCACGGTCGTCGAACGCTTTGGTGAGCGTCCCATCCTGACCGGAACCGTCGTGAAGAAGGGCGACACCCTGGTCACACGCTTCAACTTCAACATGGTCGGCGACCGCTTCAGCACGTTCCGCGTGCGGATCACGCCAGCCCCCGGAGCCGACTTCATCGTCAACGCCTTCACGGTCACGCGCGTCGAGCCCCACATCGCACATCGGCCCGTCCGGCGTACCGAGCCTGGCCGCGACCTGAAGCTGGCGGCGACGGTGACGCTCCCGCCCCCAGTGCCGGCACCGGCCGTCGACAGCCTCTCGATTGCCCGCGGGACGCTGCCCACTCTTGCGGCGCCCGACCGGTTGGCTCGCGTGACGCTGCACTACCGGACCAGCGCGGCGGGGCCGTCACGGACCCTCGAGATGGCGCAGGTGGCGCCCTGGGTGTACGCCGCCACGGTGCCGGCGCGCGATGTCGGGGCCGAGACGCTGCTCTACACGATTGAAGCCATGGACTCGACCGGCCAGGTGGTCCAGTCACCAGGACGGCAGGCGGTCGCATCGTGGCATGAGGTCGACGTGACCTCTGATGTGACGCCTCCGGCCCTCGAGCATTCTCCCGTCACGGAACACGGCCCGGGTCGCCCGCTCGAGATCAGGGCGCGGGTGACCGATGCCGCTGGTGTGGAGGAGGTGCGCCTGCACTATCGTCCCACGCGGCACAAGCAGGAGTTCTCCACGGTCCGCATGCGGCCCGTCGCAGATTCGTATGTCGCCGCGATTCCTGGTCCGTTCATCACCGAGCGATTCGACCTGATGTACTACTTCGAGGTGCTCGACCGCCACGGCAACGGGGCGATCGTGCCCGACCCCGAAGTCGCCCAGCCCTACCATGTCGTCAGGATACGGCGAGGCCCGGCGGCGGGCCCATCCACGCGCTGACGCGGGCTACCGGTCGGCGACCCGCCTGGCACCGGAGGTCACTCGGGGAGGCCTGGCGAAGGCATGGCGGCGCCGTGATCGCGGTAGACCCCGCACGATTCCCGCACCACCAGCTCCGGGTTGAGGACGATGCGCCTGGGGGGGCCCTCGAGGCGCCCAGTGATGCGTTGGACGAGCAGTTCCGCGGCCCTCGTGCCCATCAGATAGGCGGGCTGCTCCACGATGGTCAGTCGCGGCTGGAAGACCGTCTGCCAGTCGAACCCGTCGTGTCCCAGCACGCTGATGTCCTCCGGACACCTCAACCCGCAGCTGTTGATGGCGGCCATGACCCCCAGCGTGATCCGCGCGTTGGTGGCGAAGATCGCCGTGGGCCTATCGGGCGCGTGGAGCAGTTGAAGCGTGACGGAGTAGGCGTCGGCCATCGTGGGCTCGGTCCGCTGGATGTAGTCCGGCCGGACGTCGAGCCCGTAATCGGCGTGCGCGCGCCGGTATCCCTCCAGCCGGTCGAGGTGCGTGGGCACGTCGTGTCCCATCAGCACGATGGCGATGTTGCGATGTCCCAGCCGGATGAGGTGCTCGACCCCGCGACGCGCGCCGGTGAGGTTGTCGACCAGGACGGTGTCGGCGCCGAGGTCGGGGACGCGATCCAGGTACACGATGGGAGTGGAGAGCGTGGCGAGTCGGGCGCGATAGCGCTCGTGCTCGGCGCTGGCGGGCGCCTTGATGAGGAGCACGCCGTCGCACTGATGGGCGACGAGGATGTCGACGCAGGTCGCCTCACGTTCCTCGTCTTCCTGCGTGTTGAAGAGCATCAGGGAGAACTCGTGCTCGCGTGCGACGTCTTCGACGCCTTTCACGACGGCGGGGAAGAACGGTTCGGTGATGTCGGGGATGATCATCCCGAGGATCTTCGAGCGCTTGAGCTTGAGGTTGCGGGCGGCGACGTTGGGGGAGTATGCGAGGGCGTCGATGGCGGCGCGGATGCGCTGTTCGGCGTCTGCGCTGACGTACTTCTGGTTGAAGAAGCGGGAGACGGTGGCGGTGGAGCACTTTGCCAGGCGGGCGACGTCGCGAATGGTGGCCATACGACTCTGTAGATTCTGACCCAGACCTGAGACCGATTACATATTTGGCTGGTGGCGATGTCAAGCCAGAATTGACACAGAATCAGCTTTTTTCCACGCCAATGAGCCAAGTGTCGTGATGGCCAAGCCAGGTCCAACCCCTTCTTGACAGTAATTCTGGACATGATGTGTAATGCATCCCACATCTGTCGTGTGCTGGCGCCACCCGACGCGACTCTGGACGAGCGTACACCGAACGGGCGCGCTGCCGTCCGCGGGTCGCCGCGCGTGACACGGAAAGGAGAGCCGCGATGGGCCCGCTGATGGGGGGCGCAACCGCCCGCGCCGGCCTGGCGATCCTGTGCCTCGCGACCGCGCTCGCCATCACGAGCGGCGCGCCGGGTGCCCAGACGCCCGCTCAGGGCCTCGGCGACCCGCTGGACCTGGCGCGGCTCAAGGACTTCGAGGCGCGCCGGGCAACCAGCAACAACGTCTACGTCGAGAGCAACGACGACAGCAAACGCCCGATCCCAGGCGAGACCCTGGTGCTCGCCGACCTCGAGGGCCCGGGCGTCGTCACGCACATCTGGATGACGATTGCCGCTAACGAGTACGCCTGGCCGAGGCTGCTGCGGCTGCGCGTCTACTACGACGGCAGCCGCACGCCCAGCGTGGACGTGCCCCTCGGGGACTTCTTCGCGGCCGGCCACGGCTACGAGCGCAACGTCGACTCGCTCATGATCCGCAACACGTCCAACGGCCGGGCCCGCAACAGCTACTGGCCCATGCCCTTCCGCACGTCGTGCCGCCTCACGATCACCAACGAGGGGAGCCGGCGCGTCTCCATGCTCTACTACCAGGTGGACTGGCAGAAGCACCGCGCGCTGCCCGCCGACATCGGCTACCTGCACGCGTTCTACCGCCAGGAACTGCCCGCCGTCGCGGGACGCGATTACACCGTGCTCGACATCGAGGGGCGGGGCCACCTGGTCGGGGCCGTGATCAACGTCATCCAGACCGAGCCCGGCTGGTTCGGCGAGGGCGACGACCTCTTCTACGTGGACGGTGCTCCCAGGCCGGTCCTCGAAGGGACCGGCACCGAGGACTACTTCCTCGACGCCTGGGGGCTGAGGGCTTCCACGGGGCTGCTCGCCGGGATCCCGATTGCAGAAGGCCGGCACGTCGGCGCGCGCCTCAGTGGCTACCGCTGGCACCTCTCCGATCCGGTGCCCTTCACGCGGGCGCTCCGCTTCGACATGGAGCACAAGGGATGGAAGCAGCACCCGGATCCCAAGAAGGTGGACGGTTTCCGCGAGCGCTTCGACCTCTGGAGCAGCGTGGCGTTCTGGTACCAGCAGGGCGTCAACGAGCACCTGCCCGAAATGCCGTACGGAAGCGCCCGGCTGCCCCACGGCAACGCACGCCAGATCGAGGTGGAGGAGCTCGTCGCGGAGGCGACGAGCGCCAACGGTCGCCTGGAGGTGCAGCGCGAGGTGTTCTGGTCGAAGGACCTGCTGACCCTGCACGCCTCCGCGCCGGAGGCCAGCGTCACGGTGCCGATCGACGTCGCCGAGGACGGTTTCTACGAACTGGTCGCGCTCGTGGCGCACGCACGCAACTACGGCACGTACGTGGCCTCGATTGACGGCGCCCCGTTCGGCAGTCCGGAGACGGCCAGCATCGACGCCTACGGAGACGAGTTCTACGTGGCGGCCGAACACCTGCTGGGCTGGGTGGACCTGAAGCGGGGTCGGCACACGCTGACCTTCACCGGGGTCGGCAGGAACGAGCGCTCCACCGGCTACACGCTGGGGATCGATGGCCTGGTGGTCTCGCGGATTGCCGACAAGGCCCGGATCGCGCGGCCGGGCACACCGTAGGGGGGCGAGATGCCAAGGCACAGCCAATGGGCAGACCGGGTGTTGATGCTCTGCGGAGGAGCCCTCGGGATCGCGGGGATGGCCAGTGCTCAGCCGCCCCAGGACACGTACCGGGGTCAACCGCTCCAGGCGTACCTGGCAGGACTTCGCGCGGAGGCGCCGCGGGATCGTGCGGCGGCCGCGCGTGCCTCCGGCCAGTTCGCGCCGGAGGCGATCGACGCCGTCCCGGCGCTCTCGGCGCTGCTCGCCGACCCTGAATCCGCCGTGCGCGAGGCTGCGGCCGAGTCCCTCGCCAGGTTCGGCAGGGCGGCGGCACCAGCCGTGCCTGCGCTCATGCCGCTGCTCCGCGACCCGTCGACGCGCACGAGGGGACTGGCCGCTCTCGTGCTGCGCGAGATCGGACCGGCGTCGCTGCCGGCCCTGCCAGCGCTCATCGACGCGCTGAAGGACCGCGACCTGGTCGTCCGCTACGAGGTGGGGCTCGCCATTGCCGCGCTCGGACCCGCAGCCAGGCCGGCGGTCCCGGCGCTCATGACCGCCATGGACGAGGATCCCGACGAGTGGGTGTCGATCGTCCGGAGGGACATGCGGCGGTCGATGGCCATCGCGCTCGGAGAGATCGGCCCGGACGCCAGGGAAGCCCTGCCGCTGCTGCGCAAGTGGCTGGCGTTCTACCGGGTGGCCTGGATTGCGGTGCCAGTCATCGAACGAATCGAAGGCAGGCCCGAGCCGGCCCGCTACCGATGAGCCCCATGCGCCGGCTGGCTGTCAGCGCAGCACTCACGACGATCGCGCTCGGTCCCGCGCCGCACGCGGTTGGCCAGGATCTCGCCGCCCTCGCACGGGACATCGGCGCGAGCCGCCATCGTGCGTCGAGCGGGCTGTTCGATCCCGAGTCGAACCGGGATTCCCGCCAGATCGAACCCGGAGAGACGATCACGCTGGCCGAGCTCGACGGCCCCGGCGAGATCCGCCATCTCTGGTTCACGATTGGCGCGCTCGACCGGCGCTTCAGCCGCTCGCTCGTCCTGCGCATCTACTGGGACGGCGCCGATGTCCCTTCCGTCGAAACGCCGATCGGCGACTTCTTCGCCGCGGGTCACGGCATGCGCGCCAACATCAGCTCGCTGCCCATCGAGGTCACCTCCTACGGGCGGGCGCTCAACTCGTACTGGCCCATGCCCTTCCGCACCAAGGCTCGCCTGACGATGACCAACGAGGCATCGGTCCGCGTGACCTCGTGCTACTACTACGTCGACTGGATGAAGTACGACGTGCCGCCGGATCGCCTGGTGTACTTCCACGCCCGCTACCGCCAGGAATTCCCTGTCGTGCCGTTCACGCCGTACACGGTGGCCGAGATCACCGGACGGGGCCACTACGTGGGAACCGTGCTGTCGATCCAGAGCTCGATGGGCAGCTGGCTCGGGGAGGCGGACGACCGGTTCTCCGTCGATGGAGAGGCCGAGCCGTCACTGGTGGGCACGGGCCTCGAGGACTACTTCACCGATGCGTGGAACCTCAGACGATTCACCAACCTCAGGGCCGGCGTCTCCATCTACGAGCCGAAGGGACAGGACCAGCGCGCGACGATGTATCGATGGCACATCGCCGACCCGATCACGTTCCGTCGATCGTTGAAGGTGCACATCGAGCGCCGGAGCTACGCCGCCCTGATCGACCCCGCCACCGGCCGCGAGACGACATGGGACTTCAAGTATCGTCCCGACGTCTTCTCGTCGGTCGCCTTCTGGTACGCGTCGGAGCCCGCCCCTCGCTTCTGGGACTTCCCGCCCCTGGGGCAGCGGGTGAACCCCGAGATCTTCGTCGAGACGACGCTGATGATCGACCGCCTGCGGACCTCGCCGGGCACGCGCGCGGAACGGCGCTACAGCCGCTCTGGCAACGCGACGTCCGGCGACGCGCGCAACGCGATGACCTGGATCGAGAACGACCGCGTCGGAGGCTGGGTGGAGGTCCCGGTCACCGTCACCACCCCGGGCCCGTACTCGATCTCGGTCTACCAGATGCTCTTCCGGACCTTCGGCATCTGGAAGGTCTCGCTCAGGCGCGGCGACACGGACATCCTCCTGCATCCGGCCATGGACTTCCACGACCGGTTCGTGACCGAGCCGACCAACATGCCGGAGAACGTCCTCTACGGCACCTGGTTCGAGCACAAGGTGGGCATCCACGCGCTGGTCCCTGGCGAGTACGTGGTTCGCTTCGAGTGTCTCGGCGCCAACCCGCTCGCGCGGCACGACGGTGTGACGTACACGCAGGGCGGCACGCGGCGCGTGGATCCGGACGCGGCGGGACGTCCCGGATATGAGATGGGGCTCGACGGGATCTCGCTGCGCCTCCTGCCGTGGGACGACATGTGGACCTGGATGCAGGACTATCTACAGCGCGAGCAGCGGCAGTTCGACCAGTGGATTGCCGCGGCGGAGGCGACGATCCGCGATCTGGTGTCCGCCATCGAGCGCTTCCGGGAGGATGTCGGTGAGTATCCCGCGGCGCTGGTGGACCTCGTCGAGCCGCCGGCGCGCGTGAAGGGCAGGCCGGGCCGCTGGCCGTACGTCGCCGGCGGGCGCATTCCGCGGGATCCGTGGGGGCAGCTGTATCGCTATCGCGCGGCTGGCGTCAGGAACCCGGCGGGGTTCGATGTCTACTCGGTGCACGGCAACGAGCGCGACCCCCGGGTGTGGATCGGAAACTGGCGCGAGCCCGGTGGGCCGCCGCGCTGAAGTCGGAGGCATGTCGATGATCAAAGCGCTCACGCTGGCCGGAATCCCGATCGTCGCGCTCATCACCGTCTCGGGCACGCTGACCCGGCCGGCGCCAACTCCCGACGACCCCCTGCGGGAGCGGGCGCGCCGCGTCCATCGCGAGGCGCTCGTCCTCGACGCGCACGCCGATCTCACGCCGTTCCTCGAGAAGGACACGATGCCCGTTCGAATCACGGACGCGGGGATGTCGGGTCCCGCGTACGCCGCCGCCGGCGACCCCGCGCACCAGCCGATCGTGGACAACTGGACGAAAACGTTCCCGCCGGGGCCGTGGCGGCTCAGCGATCGCCACGCCGACAGCTACATGGACCTGCCGAAGCTGCGCGAGGGCAGCGTGGACGCCGTCTTCTTCGCCATCTACATGGAGCGGGAACCGCGTCCAGGCATGGCGGTCAAGCGCGCGA
Source organism: uncultured Vicinamibacteraceae bacterium (assembly GCA_964387935.1). Classification (GTDB taxonomy): domain Bacteria; phylum Acidobacteriota; class Vicinamibacteria; order Vicinamibacterales; family JAFNAJ01; genus CAYLZN01. Next base: position 17,973 of record CAYLZN010000010.1, read on the forward strand.
TGGGCCAGATCGACGCGATTCGCGCCGCGGTGGACAAGTACCCCAGCGACCTGGCGCTCGCCATGACTGCCGAGCAGGTGCGCCGCGCCGCCGCGGCCGGCAAGGTCGCGGCCCTGATGGGCGTCGAAGGCGGCTACATGATCGAGGACGACCTGCGCGTCCTCCGCATGTTCCATGCGCTCGGCGTCCGCTACATGACGCTGACCCACGCCTTCAACACCAACTGGGCCGACTCGTCCGGCACAGGCCGCCCCGTCCCGCCGCAGCACGGCGGCCTCAGCCCCTTCGGCCGCGCCGTGGTCGCGGAGATGAACCGTCTCGGCATGATGGTGGACGTCACCCACGTCGCCGACTCGACCTTCTACCAGGCCCTCGAGGCAACCCGGGCGCCGGTCATCCTCTCCCACTCGTCGGTGGACGCGATCAAGGATCACCCCCGCAACGTGTCGGACGACATGCTGCGGGCCCTGGCGAAGAACGGCGGCGTCATCCAGATCAACGCCGTCATCAAGTACATCGACCCGATCGAGCGTCGGGCGACGCCGCTCTCGGTGTTCATCGACCACATCGTGCACGCCATCGGCGTGGCCGGCGCCGATCACGTGGGCATCGGAATCGACTACGGCTACGACGCGCCGAAGCCCGTCGATCTCGAGGACTGCTCGAAGTTCGAGAACATCACCTACGAGCTGCTGAAGCGTGGCGTGCCGGAGTCCACCATCAGGAAGGTCTGGGGCGAGAACACGCTGCGGGTCATGGCGGAGGTCGAACGCGTGGCGGCGAACCTGCGGGCGGTCGACTGACGGCCCGGCACACGTTCCAGCCGCGCACCGGAGGAATCCATGGTGATCGGCACCCGGCGCAGGGCGGCCCTGGCCCTGATCGCCCTGAGTCTGGCAACCACCGCGGCAGCCCAGGATCTCGGTGAGATCGCGCGGAAGATCCCGGCCAGACGCCTCAGGGCGTCGAGCAGCCTGTTCGATCCGGAGTCGAACATCGACGCGGTGCCGATTCCGCCGGGCGGGACGCGCTCGCTCGCCGACCTGCGGGGCCCCGGTGAAATCCGGCACCTCTGGTTCACCATCGGGGCCATGGACCGCCGCTACACGCGGTCCCTCGTCCTGCGCATCTACTGGGACGGCGCCGACGAGCCGTCGGTCGAGTCGCCGATCGGCGATTTCTTCGCCGCCGGCAACGGCATGCGCGCCAACGTTAGCTCGCTGCCCATCGAGGTCACCTCCTACGGACGGGCGCTCAACGCCTACTGGCGCATGCCGTTCCGCCGGCAGGCGCGCATCACGATGACCAACGAGTCGGATCAGCCGGTCAACGCCTGCTACTACTACATCGACTGGCTGCAGTTCGACACGCTCCCTGCCGATGCCCTGTACTTCCACGCGCGCTACCGCCAGGAGTTCCCACCCGAGCCGTTCACGCCGTACACGGCCGCCAGCATCCGCGGCGAGGGTCACTACGTCGGCACGGTGCTCTCGATTCAGAGCTCGATGGGGCACTGGCTCGGCGAAGCCGACGATCGCTTCTACATCGACGGCGAGGAGACGCCGTCGATTGTCGGCACGGGCCTCGAGGACTACTTCACCGACGCCTGGAACCTGCGCCTGTTCACGAACCTGCGGGCGGGCGTGTCGATCTACGAGCCCAAGGGGCAGGACCAGCGGGCGACGATGTACCGCTGGCACGTCGCCGATCCGATCACGTTCACCCGCTCGCTCGAGGTCGTCATGGAGCGCCGGAGCTTTGCCGGCGTCGTCAATCCAGCCACGGGCCAGGAGGAGATGTTCGACTTCAAGTTCCGGCCCGACTTCTTCTCGTCGGTCGCGTTCTGGTATGCGACCGCACCGGCGCCCCGCTTCTGGGAGTTCCCGCCCCTCTCCGAGCGCCTGAACCCGGAGATCTTCGTCGAGACCACCCTCATGGTGGAGTCGCTCCGGCGCGCGCCAACCACGCGGGTCACCCAGAAGGTGACGCGGTCGAGCAATGCCGCCAGCGGTCCGGTCCGGCGTCTGATGACGTTCGTGGAGAACGAGGGGCCTGGCGGCTGGATCGAGGTGCCGATCGAGGTGAAGACGAAGGGCCGCTACTCCATCTCGGTCTATCAGTTCCTGTACCCCGAGTACGGAATCTGGAAGGTGACGATGAGCGGGCCGGGGTTCGATCAGGTGCTGGATCCGGCCATGGACTTCTTCGACTACTCGCCCGGCCAGCTGGCCAGCTACCCCGAGAACCAGCTGTACGGCGCCTGGCGGGAGAACAAGGTGGGCATCTACGATCTCGAGTCCGGCGCCTACACCATGCGGTTCGAGTGCATCGGCGCGAGCGCCGTGGCGCGGATGCAGGGGAAGCACTACACCTACGTCGGCACCCGCGTGCTCGATCTGCAGAACGCCGCCAGGCCGGCGTTCCACATGGCGCTCGACGGGATCTCGCTGCGCAAGCTGCCCTGGGGTGACGGCTGGAGCTGGATCCAGGAGCATCTCGCGCAGGAGAAGGTGCTCGTGGCGGACCGTGTCGCGGCGGCCACCGGCATGGTGCTGACGCTCGCGACGGCGATCGAGCGTTTTCGGGAGGACCTTGGCGAATACCCGCGCGCGCTCGACGAGCTGGTGGCCGCATCGGCGCGGCTCGGCGGCAGGCGGGGGCGCTGGCCGTATGTCGTCGGAGGGCGCATCCCCCTGGATCCGTGGGGCCAGTATTATCGCTACGCGCTGCCGGGCGTTCGCAATCAGGGTCGGTTCGACGTGTGGTCGGTGCGCGGCAACGAGCGCCATCCAGCCGGTTGGATCGGCAACTGGACGGAGAGGAGCATCCCATGACACCGGACGTCCATCTCGTCGCGAGTGGCGACTCCAGGCTGGCCGCCAACCAGGTCTGCTGGCCGGCGCAGGAAGACCTCGAGGCGAGGGTCTGTGCCGCGTTTGCCGCGCTGGGACGCCGGGTCGTGCGCGCGCATCCGGTCGATCCAGTGACACGGCACGGATTCCTCGACGGCCAGGCGAGGGGCATCGAGGTGTTCCGCGGCATCGATCCGCACGTGCCGCTGGTGGTCGCCGAGGCCGTGTGGCAGTACACGAGCCACGTGCTTCCAGGCCTGAGCAGGCATCGCGGGCCCATCCTCACCCTGGCCAACTGGAGCGGACGATGGCCCGGACTGGTGGGCCTGCTCAACCTAAACGGATCGCTGACAAAGGCGGGAATCCCGTACAGCACGGTCTGGAGCGAGGATTTCTCTGACCAGTTTGCGCGTCACGCTCTGCGACAGTGGGTCGCGGAGGGACGCATCCTGCACGACACGAGCCACGTTCGCCCGTACGAGGGTCCGATCTGGCCGGACCTGGAGGCCGCGGAGGCTCGCGGGGCCGACCTGGGTGCCGTGCTGCGGCGCGACCAGGCCGTGCTCGGCGTCTTCGACGAGGGGTGCATGGGCATGTTCAACGCGATCGTGCCCGATCATCTGCTGCATCCGCTCGGGCTGTTCAAGGAGCGCCTCAGTCAGTCGGCGCTCTACGCGGCGATGCTTCGCGTGCCCGACGAGGCGGCACGTGCGCACCTGACCTGGCTGCAGGACCGCGGCATGACCTTCGTGCTCGGCCGCGACCCCGAGACCGAACTGACCGAGGCGCAGGTCCTCGAGGGTCTGGCCATGTACGACGCGGCGGTCCGCATCGCCGCGGACTTTGGCTGCGCCGCCGTCGGAATTCAGTACCAGCAGGGTTTGAAGGACCTGTGCGTGGCGTCCGATCTCGCCGAGGGCCTGCTGAACAACCCCGACCGTCCGCCGGTGTGCGGTGGCACGGGGCTGGTGCTCTTCGAAGGGCAGGCCGTACCCCACTTCAACGAGGTCGACGAGTGCGCCGGCGTCGATGCCCTGATCACCAATCGCGTGTGGACCGCCCTCGGCTTCGACCCGTCGACGACCCTGCACGACGTGCGGTGGGGCGCGCCGTACGACGGCCACGGCCTGCGCGAGTTCGTGTGGGTCTTCGAGATCTCGGGCGCCGCACCCGCCAGCCATTTCATCGGAGGCTATCGTGGCGCATCGGCGGAGCGCCAGCCGCCCATGTACTTCCCGCGCGGGGGGGCGACGCTCAAGGGCGTCAGCCGGCATGGGGAGATCGTGTGGAGCCGGATCTACGTTCAGGGCGATGCGCTGCACATGGACATCGGCCGCGGGGGAGTGGTCTGGCTGCCCGCTGAGGAGACCGAGCGCCGGTGGCGCGCGACGACACCGCAGTGGCCGATCATGCACGCCGTGCTCTACGGCACGACCCGCGATCAGTTCATGGCCAAGCACCAGGCCAACCACATCCAGGTCGCCTACGCGCCCGATGCCCGCGGGGCACGGACGGCGCTCGCGATGAAGGCGGCCATGGCTGGCGAGCTGGGGATTCGAGTCAACCTGTGCGGCGACCTGGACGATGTCCTCGACGCACATCAGGACGAAGGCGTGGTCGCGCTCGCGGCGCAGACCATGGGAGGAGCACCCCGATCATGACCCGTCACTCCGTTGTTGCCGCACTGGTGTGCGCGATGGCGTCCGTGCTGTGGCACCATCGCCTGGAAGCCGCCAGTTTCGCCGACGACATCGCCTTCCTGAAGCGATACGCCGATCTGATCGTGTTGAGCGATCCCACCGGCACCGCCAAGGTGGCCGTGGCCGCCACATGGCAGGGTCGCGTCATGACCAGCACCGCCGGGGGAGACGCGGGCCTCAGCTTCGGGTGGATCAACCGGGAGCTGATCGCCTCCGGCCAGATTCAGCCGCACATCAACGTGTTCGGCGGTGAGGATCGGTTCTGGATGGGTCCCGAGGGTGGCCAGTACTCCATCTTCTTCGCCAAGGGCACGAAGTTCGAGCTGGCCCACTGGTTCACGCCGGCCCCGATCGACACGCGGCCTTTCAAGGTGGCCAGCCAGGCGCAGGATCGGGTGACGTTCACCGCCGCGTTCACGCTGACCAACTACTCGGGCACGCAGTTCGAGGTGAGCGTCACACGCGAGGTCAGGCTGCTCGATGCCGCATCGGCCTGGGCGCGGCTCGGGGTGAAGCCGCCGGAGGGCGTGCGACTGGTCGCCTACGAGTCCGACAACCGCATCACCAACGCAGGCCGCGCGCCCTGGCAGGAGCAGACCGGGCTGCTGTCGGTCTGGATCCTGGGCATGTTCACGCCCTCGTCGGCCACGACGATCGTCGTGCCCATCGAGAAGGGGCCCGAGTCCGCGCTCGGCCCGAAGGTCACCTCGGACTATTTTGGCGCGGTGCCGCCCGCACGCCTCGTGGTTGGAGACGATGTGATCTACTTCAGCGGCGACGGGAAGTACCGCAGCAAGATCGGTGTCGGTCCCCGGCGCAGCCGGGGCGTGCTGGGCAGCTACGACGCGGTCAACGGCGTCCTCACCATCGTGCAGTTCAGCCAGCCGTCGGGCGTGACCGAGTACGTCAACTCGCTGTGGAAGCTGCAGGACGACCCATACGGTGGTGATGCCGCCAACAGCTACAACGATGGGCCGCCCGCGCCGGGAGCCAAGCCCCTCGGGCCCTTCTACGAGCTCGAGTCCTCCTCGCCGGCGGCGGCCCTCGCACCGGGCGGGAGCCTCTCGCACGTCCACCGGACCATCCACCTGAGCGGTCCGGCATCCGCCCTCGAGCCGGTGTCCAGAGCCGTCCTCGGGGTGTCCATCGCGGACATCACCACCGCCCTCGAGCCGCGCCCCTGAGCGCCAGCACCGCACCGGTTCGCGTCGCCAACGAGGTCAGCGTGAACACCAACAGGCAAGGCATGTTCATCACCGCCGACGGGAGGAACGTCCTCGTGACGTTCGTGCTCGTCTGCTCGCTCTTCCTCCTCTGGGGGTTCTGCAACGGCATGATCGACGTGATGGACAAGCACTTCCAGGAGGAACTGCACCTGAGTCTCTCGCAGTCGGCCTGGGTGCAGTTCGCGCACTGGATGGGCTACTTCCTCATGGCGCTGCCGGCGGGGTGGCTGGCGACGCGCCTGGGCTATCGGGGCGGGATCATCGCGGGGCTGCTGCTGGTGGCGGTCGGTGGGTTCTGGTTCGTGCCCGCCACCAGGATTGCGGCCTTCTGGGCGTTTCTCCTCGGGGTCTGCCTCGTGGCCTCGGGCTTGACGTTTCTCGAGACGGTGGCCAACCCCTACACGACGGTGCTGGGAACGCCGCGCTATGCCGCCACGCGCATCAACCTCGCCCAGTCGTGCAACGGCGTCGGGTGGATTCTCGGTCCCATTGCGGGCGGGATGTTCTTCTACGCCAAGGATGCCACCGGGCGCAGCACGGGTGCCGAAACGCTGTGGGTGCCCTACGCGGGCGTTGCGATCGTCGTCATCGTGCTGGCGGTCGTGTTCGCGTTCGCCCCCGTGCCGGACATCAAGGCCGAGGACGACTATCCTCTCGACGCCGGCGATCGCAGCCACCGGAACACGACTGGCGATCTTGCGGCGGGACCCGTCAGGCGTGGGCTGGTCTACCCGTTGCTGGTGGGCAACGTGGCCGTGCTCACGGGCGTGCTGGCCATCATTCTGTGGCTCGCGCTCAGCACGCTCGGGGTCGGCCCGCAGTTGGTCGGGCCGGCCTCGGTCATCCCCCGTCGCCAGGCCCTGGAGGTCACGCCGGACAACGCGCTGGCGTTGGCGCTGCTGGCCGGGACCTGTGTGGTCGTGGCGCTCGCGGCAATGGTCCTACGCAGGACCGTCCGGCGGCTCCCTCCCCAGAGCATCTGGCTCCATGCGCACTTCTCGGGGGCCACGCTGGCGCAGTTCTTCTACGTCGCGGCCCAGGCGGGGATCTTCAGTTTCCTGATCAACTACATGACCGCCGAGCCGCCTGGGTTGCCTGCGTCGTGGCTCAACGCCCGAACCGAACGCTGGATCGAATGGCGGACGACGTTCTCGGCGTCGGACTTCCTGGATCTGGCGTCGCTGGCGTCGAAGCTGCGGGCTCCGGTCGATCCCGTCTCCGCGTTCCTGGCGTCGAACCTCTCCGGCGCGACCCTGCGGGCGCTCGAACGCCACGCGAAGGGCGCCGGGACCGCGACGGCGCTGCGGGTGGCGCTCACGCAGGATCTCAACAGCCTGGTCTCGAAGCAGAGCCTGTATGAGACCGACCGGTTCAGCGGAGTCGCGCTGCGGGAGGAAACCCGCCGCCTGCTGTCGCAGGACGCGAGCACCCGGAACGAGCCTCGGCTCAACCGCCTGCTGCTCGCCGACGCGTATCCGGACGAACTGACATTCCGCGACGGCGTGCTGTCGGTCAGCAATCAGGGTGCTGCTACTCTCGCGTCGTTCGGCTTCATCTGCTTCCTGCTCGGCAGGGTCACGGGCGCAGCCCTGCTGAGGCGCTTCTCCGCTCACAAGGTCGTCGGCCTGTACGGCGCGTTGAACGTGCTCGCGTGTTTCCTGGTGTTCCTCGAGCTCGGGTGGACGTCCGTCGTGTGCGTCTTCCTGAGCTACTTCTTCATGTCCATCATGTTCCCGACCATCTTCGCCCTCGGGATCTTCGGTCTGGGCGAGCGTGCCAAGCAGGCGTCGGCCTACATCGTGATGGGGATCGTGGGCGGCGCCATCCTGCCGAAGGTGATGGGGGCCGTGGCCGACAGGTACAACATGTCGCGCGGGTTCATCGTTCCGCTGGTGTGCTTTGCGCTGATTGCCGGGTACGGCTACGCGTGGCCCAGGCTGAGCGGAGCGAAGGCTCTGCAGGCGGCCGGGCCTTCGGGCAGCCACTGACAGGGTGACGTGACCTGAGGCTGGAGCAGTCCCACATGGTGAAGGGCACCGCACTCGCACTGGCTGGCTGCGTGCTGGCGGCCGAACTCGTGTCCCACGGACAGTCGCTCCGCACCACGCCGGGCCCGGCGCCGCTGGCCTCTCACGACGAGGCGCAGCGGTGGGCAGAGACGACGCTCGCCACCCTGTCGCTCGAGCAGAAGGTCGGACAGATGCTGTGCGAGCAGATCCGCGGCGAGTACGTCGCGGAAGGGTCCCCGCAGCTCGAGTACTGGCGCGGTCTCGTGCGCGAGCATGGCATCGGCGGCTTCGTGCTCTATGGCGGCACCCCGCACGAGACCGCCAGACTCCTCAATCGACTGCAGCGCGAGTCGAAGCTGCCGCTGCTCATTTCGGCGGACTTCGAAGGTGGCCCGGGCCAGCAGATTGCCGGCGCGACGGAGTTCCCTCCGAACATGGCGCTGTCCGCCATCGGATCCGATCAGCTCGCCTACGCCGTGGGCCGGATCGGCGCCCTCGAGGGCCGCGCGATCGGGATCCACCTCACCTACTCGCCCGTGGTCGACATCCAGACGCAGCCCGGCAATCCCGTCCTCAGCGGCCGTTCGTTCGGCACGGATCTCGACCTGCTCGGTCGGCTGGCGGGCGCGTACATCCGTGGCTACCAGGAGCACGGCATGCTGGCCACGGCCAAGCACTACCCCGGACGCGGCGACGTCGAGCTCATCGCCGGCACCGAGTTCACCGTCAACCGCAAGCCGGCCGAACGGGTCGAGCGCGAGGATCTGCGCGCCTTCAGGTACGCGATCGATGCCGGTGTCGCCTTCATCATGAGCGAGCACATCGCGATCCCGTCGTTGACCAGCGGTTCCGATCTTCCGGCCAGCGTGGAGCCGATCCTGGCCAGGGACTGGCTGCGCGACCGGCTCGGCTTCACGGGCGTGCTCACGAGCGACGACCTCTGGTACACGAAGATGACCGACCGGTTCGGGGCCGAGCGCGCGGGCGTGCTGGCCGTCCGGGCCGGCCACGATGCGCTGCTGAAGCCTGCCGATACCGTGAAGACCATCGCGGCTGTCGTCACGGCCGTCCGGGCCGGCGAGATCCCCCAGGCGCTGATCGACGACTCGGTCCGGCGGCTGCTCTACTGGAAGGCCCGCTTGAACCTACACCGCAGCCGTCTGGTCGACGAGACGAAGATCGCCGGCGTGGTCGGCGTGGCTGAGCACCTTGCCACGGCACGGACGATCGCCGAGCGCTCGCTCACCGTGCTCGCCAACGACGGGTTCTTTCCACGAACCCCTGGCACGACTGGAACGATGCTGCACCTCGTGCTGCAGAAGCAGGATCACGACGCCGGGGCGATGGCCGTCGTGACGAAGCTCCGCGAGGCCTTTTCGGTCCGGGACACCTTCGTGTTCCGGCCGACGACCGACCGGGACGTGTATGTCCGAGCCCGGCGCGCGGCGGAGCAGGCCGACACCGTGGTGGTGTCGGTGTTCAACCCGCGCACGGTGTACCGCGACAACGGGCCGATCCGGAACGCGGACGGCGCCCTCCTCCGCGACATCGTGCAGGTCCGTCCCAGGTCGACCGTCGTGATGTCCTACGGGAATCCGTACGTCGCCGACGGGGTGCCCGCCGCCACGGCCATCGTCGTCGGGTATGGGGAGGGGGGCTTCTACGGCAACCAGTTGGCGTACGCCGACGCGTTCATCCGGCTCATGAAGGGCGAGATCGGTGCGGAGGGTCGGCTGCCCGTCACAGTCTCGGAACGATTCCCGCGGGGAGCGGGGGTGGTGCTGCCCGCTCCCCGGGCGTCGGGGGCGTCTCCGCGATAGTCCGCCACGGTCGCCGTCCACACCAGAGGCTCAGAATTCGAACCGCACGCCGAGGCGCGCCTGGAGCGGAGTCGTGAGCTGCGTCTGCTCGCCGTAGCCAGGGTGTGGGACCCCGACGGAGCGCTCGGTGCTCTGGTTGTAGAACAGCACGCTCTGCCGGTCGAACAGGTTGAACACGTCGGCGAGCAGCAGCAGTCGAGTCCGTCCTAACGACAGCCCGTAGTCGGCGTGAAGGTCGAGAGTGAAGTCGAGCGGTGTCCGCTCCTTGAAGCCGTCAACCGTCTCGACGCCCGATCCTCGCGGACCCTCCGGCGCACCCCTGGCCGCAAACGACGTCAAGGGCTTGCCCGAGCCGAGCACGAAGCCCAGTCCCGCATTGAGACCATGCCAGGGGCCGTAGCTGCCGAACAGCTTCACCTGGTGCGGCCGGTCGTTGGGCAGCGGCCCGGCACCCAGCCGTCCGAGATAGCGGATGTCGCCGCTGTATCCCAGCGTTGGCCCGCCGATCTCGGTGAAGGTCGGATCGTTGATGGGCTGGTCGGCAAGTGAGGTGAGGCCAGGGTCGGACTGATTGTTGTCGTTGCGGTAGAAGCCTTCGTAGTCGCCGTACAGGCGCGACCAGCGATAGGACGCCTGCAGGGACCAGTTGTCCGAGAGCCGCCTGTCGGCGAAGAACTCCACGGCGTCGTACTGGCGGAAGAACTCTTCGTGCGCGGCCCTCGGGTCGGCGGTCGGTGGCCATCCGTCCTTGGGATTGCCGATCGTGAAGACGATGTCCTTGACGATTCCCAGGTCGAGCTGCAGGCGGGTGGCCGGCGCCATGTCCTCGACCACGTTGAACAGGTCGCGCCGCACGTATCGCACGCTGAGGTTCAGGCCTGGCATCCACTCGTATTCGGCGCCGACCAGCCACTCCCGGTTGTACGTGTTCTCGGTGCCGGAGTACGCCTGCGCGGGGTTCAGCCCGCTCATGACCAGGTGGTTCGTGGATCGGCCGGCCAGGACGCCGTCCGGAATCGGCTGCGTCAACCCGGCGTCGAAGTAGTCGGCCTGGTTCGTGGCCGCCAGGGCCGAGAACCCGCGCGAGGAGAGGTCGCCCGGGTACAGCGTGTGGAAGTGGCCGAAGTTGGCGTAGATCTTCGAACGGCCCTTCCCCGTCGGGTCCCAGGTGATGCCGAATCGAGGCGACCAGGTTCCTGGAAACGTGTACTGCGCGCCGACGCCGACGTGCTTCGATTGCTCCCAGCGGATGCCGGCTCGCACGGTGACGTTGTCGCCGACCTTGAACGTGTCCTGTGCGAAGACGGCGAAGTAGTCCTGGGTGGTGTGGCGGACGCTCGCGAGGTAGCCGCTGCTGACGCGGTAGATCTTGCCGAAGACCGGGTCCGCGATCACGGTGTAGACGGCGCCGGTCGTGGTGGTGAGGCCGCTGCGCAGCGTGAAGGTCGGGCCCGTCACGTTGGTCGACGCATCGAAGGTGATGTCCTCGTAGTTGCCGCCGAGCCGAATCTGGTGCTGGCCGATCAGGTACGTCGACGTCATCCTGTACTGGAGTCGCTGGCCGTCGTTGACGCCCTCGTAGCGACCGATGCCGCCCGACCGCCTCGTCGGTGTGACCGTCTGGTCGGTGACGTTCCACTCGTCGACCGAGGGGACCTCCTTGAGTATCGTCGTCGATCGGCCGTAGCTGGCCTCGAGGAACCACCGGGGGCTCAGGATGGCGTCGTAGCGCGCGGTCTGGTTGTTCCCGCCGTATTCGTCCAGCTCGCTGAAGCCGGCGGCGTCGAGGCGCAGCAGCGACTCGCGTCGCTGCGGGCCCATGTTACCGTGCGAGGGGTCGCCGAAGAATGACGCGTCGAATCGATGGTTGGTCGACAGCTGGTAGGTGATCTTGCCGGAGTACGAGTAGATCTGGCGTTTCTGGTCCACCTCTCCGAGTGTGGCGAGCGGGAAGCCGGCGGGCGCAATGAGGGTGGCCGTCTCGAACTGCGGGTTCATGGCGCCGAAGAAGAACAGGCGGTTCTTGACGAGCGGCCCGCCCAGGGTGAATCCGAGTTCGGTCACCTGGGTGCCAACGGTGTTCACATAGCCATCGACCGTGGTGAGAGGGTCCCACCCCGCCTCGAGGAATGCGGGCCGGATATAGGTGAACGCGCTGCCGCGATAGCGGTTCGTCCCGCTCTTGGTGAGCACGTTCACGATACCGCCGGTGGACTGGCCGTACTCGGCTTCGAACCCGGCGGTCTTCACCTGAACCTCGTCGACGAAGTCGAAGGTGATGGCGTTGCCAAGGGTCTTGAACGTCGTGGAGTACGATCCGGCGGCGCCGTAGCCGGCATCGGAGATGTTCACGCCGTCGATGATGTAGTTGTTCTCGAGGCCGCTTCCACCGGCCATCGACGCGTTGGCGCTGCCCGTGCCTCCGCCACTGCTGACGCCCGGTGCGATGTACAGCACGTCGGTGAACTTGCGGCCGACGGGGACACGGGAGAGGACCTCACTGTCGATCCGGGCGCCCGTGGTCGTCGATGAGGTGTCGACGACGGGCGATGCGGCGAGGACGTCGACGGCGGTCTCGAGCGCGGCGACCTGGAGCACGAACGAGAGCTCGAGCCGCTGGGCGAGCCTGAGGTTGACGTCCGGCTGCTCGACCGGACGGAAGCCCTCGAGTTCGATGCGCACGCGGTAGATCCCGGGTGAGAGGTACAGGGCGAAGAACCGGCCGTTCCTGTCGGTGGTGTAGGTGCGCTCGCCTTGGTCCGACGTCACGGTGACCGAGGCGCCGGGGACGGCGAGATTCTGGCTGTCGACGACTTGTCCCTGGAGCGACCCCGTGATCGTCTCCTGGGCCCTGGCGAGGGGGGCGGCCGCCAGCAGACACGCTGCCAGCACAACGGACACTCGTGGCCCTGATGACTTCATGCTGTTCCTCCCGGTGGTGTGCCGCCATGGCGCTCGAAGGCATCGGCGGCCACAGAACTGGACTTTCGTCTCACGTTCGTGCTCCCGCACTTACACCAAAGAAAACGTTTACACAACCGACCGACGTCCGCCCGGACGACTGTCGGGCGCCAGCCCGTCCCGGTCGGGATGGCCCTCAGCCTGTCAGGGCCCCGGCCTCACCGGATGCCGACGTCGCCCTTGCCGATCAGGTGAAAACTCGTCTGCCGACCGTCGATGAAATGCAGGCGGCCCTGTGTGAAGCAGACCACCTGCTCGAGAGGCGCCCGGAACGTCTTGCCGGCCCACTCGGGCACCGGCGCCTCGGCGCTGAGTTCCGCCGTGAAACAGCTGTTGTCGACCAGTTGCACGTCGCCGCGGCCAGGATTGCTGACCTGCTCCCAGGGCAGCCCGATCAGCGGACCCGGCTCGTGCAGGAAGTAGCCCAGCGAGTGCGAGTAGACCCGCGGGTTGGCAATCCCTCGGGCACGGGCGACCGACAGGATGTTGGTGAGCAACTGGTCGCCCGTCAGCCCCGCCTTGAACTGGCTGGCATAGACGTCCTGGAGCCGGTTGGCGTCGGCGAGCACCTTCTTCAGGCTCTCTGGCGCGTCCTTTTCGCCGACGCGCAGGACGTAGGCCAGCTCCTGGTTGTCCGTGTTGTATCGCAGGTACTTGATGCCCACGTCACAGTGGATGACATCTCCGTGACGCACCGTCCGGTCAGCCTGACCCCACCGCTGCGCGTCCTCCGGGCTCCGCCCGCGGATGCTGCACTTGGGCAGGAACGACAGCTCCAGCCCCAGGTTGGCGACGCGCTGCCAGTAGTGGTAGGCCATGTCGTCGACCGTCGTCGTCCCCGGGGTGACCGCCACGTTCGACATCGTCTCGGCCACGAGCCCGTGGGCCACAGCGACGACCTGCGAGTAGACCTGGATCTCCTCGTCGAGGAGGGTCTCGAGCCACCGGGTGACCAGCGGCTCGGCGGAACGGAGCCGCGCGGCATACGTCGGGCCGATGGCATTGACGAGCGCCCTCTTCAGCGGCACCGTCAGACCGCCCGCAGCCCATTGCACCTCGCCCTCGTGAATCCCGATCACGTTCGGGTCGCGCTCGCGGACCACCCGGGCCAGCGCGTCCCACTGGCTCTCCACCTTCCTGGTGTCCCAGGCGGCCACGTCCCACACGTCCTTGTATAGGCCCTGCAGGCTGGTCCGCGACACGTTCAGGCGCTCGATCGGCCTGCCACGACCGGGATCCCAGAACACGAGGATCTGCGTGATCGGGGCCCAGGTGTTGTAAGGAATCACCGTCTGGAACACGGGATCGTAGTTGTCCTCGTTGGTGACAATGATCCACATGTCGAAGCCCGTCTCGCGCATGGCCATGGGGAGCACCTGGTCCAGCCGGCTCTCGACGATGCGGTTGACGGTAGCCACGCGCTCGCGAATGCTGAGCACGGCAGGATTGCCGGTGCCTGCGCCGGGCGCGGCGCCCAGCACCAGCAGCCAGGCGATGATGGGCACGAGGCGCAGCCACCGAGTGCGCGTCATCGTCCCGGGGCAATCGCGGTCTGCCATGGCCGTCCCTCCTGGTTCGTCGATCAACCGGCGCGGGCGGAAACGACGTGCCCGGCTCACGACGATCGGCACGCCGGTCCAGCGGGAAACCAACTGGCGACACCTTCGCGCGGCCGGAGGGCCTGGAACTCCCAAGCGATGTGGGCCCGCCAACCCGCGGACAAGTGAATATGAAACCCATTACACATAACCAGGCCTGACTTGTCAAGTCATCACACAGGCAGCACAGCCAACCCCCGGCGCAAAGACCGGCACCGAGCGCTATTTATGCACCAAAAGCCCAATTCATGCCACGAGGCGTATCGCAAAAAATGTGTAATCGGTCTCATGTTCAAGCGATTTACGCCTCGACCGGCGCCAGACTGGATGGCGTCGCAGTTGACCTGGGCGTAGGAGCGGCCGCTCATCGAGTCGTTGCACGGCCCTGCGCGTAAAGGTCCCGAAGCCGGTGCGCACGCCCCGCGGAGTCCGCGCGCCCGGCCGCGTCCCATCTGGTCACGGCCGCCTGGCGTCCCCCCGGATGCCGCCCCCGCCGGAGAGCGATCATGGCCACCGACTTCGACAGCCTCCTCACCGCAGGCGCCATCGCGAAGACGCTCGGCGCCTCCGACGCCAAGGTCAAGAAGGCGATCAAGGATCTGGGCTTGCAGCCCAAGGCCAAGAAGGGCGTCTGCGCGTACTACGGCAAGGACGTCCTGCCAACGGTGAAGGCCGCCGTCGCCAAATAGGTGTGCGGGGTCAGAACATGAGGCGCGCGCGGATGCGGGCGCGCGGGACCGCGCCGAACGTGTGGTGCCGCGGTGCCATGGACCGGTTGTCGCCGACGACGAAGTACTCGTCCGGCCCGAGGATCATGTCGCCCACGTTCCAGGCGCTGCGCTTCACGAGGTAGGGCTCGTCGAGCACCTCGCCGTCGATCACGACCTCGCCATCGACGATCTCCACCCGCTCTCCTGGCAGCCCGATCACGCGTTTGACCAGCGCGACGTCCTGCCCCTCGGCGGCGATCATCACCACGTCGCCGCGTGCAGGGTCGCTCCACCGGTAGGCGATGGCGTTGAAGAGCAGCAACTGGCCGTCGCCAAAGGTGGGCAGCATGCTGATGCCGGTGGCGCGCACGGGGATCAGCAGCGTCTTCGACACGACGACGATCAGCAGCGCGAGCGCGAGGCCCCTCACGAGCGTTCGCCCCAGCGACGCTCCGAAGACGACCCGGCGAAGTTCCACCTGAACCCCTCCCGATCGAACAGTCGGCCCGCAGGGACGGATCCTTGAACGGGCTCAAGGCTCAGGGCTCAAGGCTCAGGGCTCGGGGCTCAAGGCTCAGGGCTCGGGGCTCAGGGCTCAAGGCACCTGGCACCCGGCACCCGGCACCGCTTTTCTGATACCTTCGCCTCGCCATGCCCGACCTTGAGCACTCCCTCAGAGCCCTGACCCTCGCACCCTACATCGTCAAGGCCATGGCCCTCATCGGCGTCAAGCGGCGGAGCGGCAGCAACATGTTCCGCCACCAGTTGAGCACCCTGGCCATCCTGCTCGACTACAAGCGTGTGGACCCCGTGCTCCTCAAGGCCGCCGTGATCCACGACCTGTTCGAGGATGCTGCCGGCATGCCGGGGGTGACGCGCGAGGACATCGAGGCGATCGACGCCGACGGACCAGCGGTCTACGCGCTGGTGATGGAGATGACCATCCGCACCACGGCCGGGGATCACGAGCCGAAATCCGAGTACCTTCGGCGAGTGATGCAGGAGGGCAGCGACCGCGCGAAGCTGCTGAAGCTGGCGGACCGCATCAGCAACCTCACGGCGCTCGGCTTCGTCCACGACGCGGCCTTCGTGCGGAAGTACCTGGACGAAACCCGCGCCTACGTCCTGCCGCATGCCGAGGCCGTCGATGCGAACATGTTCCGCGAGCTGTCGGACCTCGTCGCCAGCCGCGAGGCGTTGCTCCATCCGGCCGGGTCCGACTGACTGCTGGCGCCTGCGCGCGTTCGACGTCGCGACCCTGTGCCTGGCCCACAGCAGCATCGGCTATCATTCCCGTCCATCGCCCACGTCTGCCTCGCCCCGGCGCCGGGGCCATTCTGGAGGAGTACCGAGCGGTGATCCGGATGATCCACTGCAGATGCCGGCCCCGAGTCCCTCCCGCCCGCGTGTGGATGATCGCCTGCGCGTGGCTGGGGGCGCTGCCGGCGGCCACGATGGCACAGCCGCCGCGTCCGCCGTTTCCGGTGACGCTGACGCAGGCCGTACAGCACGCGATCGACTACTACCCCGCCATCCAGGCCTCGACGGCCCGGGTGGCCGCCCAGTCTTCGGCCGTCGACCTGGCTCACACGGCGTACCTGCCTCGTCTCGACACGTCCGTGCAGGTGAACCGGGCGACGCGCAACAACGTCGCAGGCCTGCTGCTGCCGGGCACGAACCTGCCGCCCATTTCCGGCCCGACTTCCGACCTCACCTCCTGGACGACGATCTGGGGAAGCGCGGCCGGCGTGCTCCTCTCGTGGGAGGCCTTCGATTTCGGACAGCGGGGTGCCTCCATGGAGGTGGCGGACACGCACCTCGCCCGGGCGAGGGCGACGGCCCAGTTGACGCGTCTCGACGTCGGTGTGAGAACGGCCGAGGCGTTCCTGAGGCTGGCAGCGGTTCAGGAAACTGTGCGCGCGGCGCGCGCGAACGTGGATCGACAGCGTGTCTTCGCGGCGTCGGTCGGCGCGCTCGTCAAGAACCAGCTCCGCCCGGGGGCCGACGACTCCCGGGCGCAGGCCGAGCTGGCGCAGGCGCGGATTCAACTGATCCAGGCGGAACAGTCGGAGCAGGTGGCCCGTGCCAGTCTGGCGCAGTGGCTGGGCGTGTCTCCGCAGGAGGTGCAGATCTCGAGCGGCCCGCTGCTGACGACGCCGCCGCCGCCGGTCGCGCCTGCGAGCGCCTCGGCGCGATCCGATCATCCGCTGGCCGAGGTCCAGATGGCGATCGTCGAATCCAGTCGCGCGACGCAGCACCTGCTCGATCGGTCGTACTTCCCGCGCGTCGCGCTGCAGACCGCCTTCTCGCTGCGGGGAACGGGCGCGACCGCCGACAACGTCAATCACGGAGGCGCGCAGGGGCTGGACTTCTCCACGCCCAACTGGGCGGTTGGCGTGACGGCGACGTTCCCCGTATTCGAGTACTTCTCGCTGCGCGAGCGCGCACGGATCGAAGCTCGCCACGAGGAGGCCGAACGGGCGACCTACGACCGGGTCGTGCGCGAACTGGCCAGTCAGTCGGCGCAGGCGCGGGCGGAACTCGAGGGCGCACGCCGGGTCGCGGACGCCACGCCGGTACAGCTCGAGGCGTCGCGCTTCCTCGAGCAGCAGTCGCGGGCGCGGTACGAGGCCGGCCTGGCCACAGCCGTCGAGGTGGCCGATGCGCAGCGGCTGCTCCTGCAGGCGGAAGTCGGCGATGCGGTCGCCCGGCTGGCGGTGTGGCGCGCGTGGGTGGCCGACACGGCCACCACCGGCGACATTTCACCGCTGCTGAAATGACCGCCCGCAAGGGAACCCCATCATGTGGCTGATACGCACGGCCCTCCGTCGACCGATCACCATCCTCATCGCGATTGCGGGGGTGGCCCTGACCTCGCTGCTCGCCGTGCAGCGGATGCGGGTCGACATCTTCCCCGACCTTGGCACGCCGGTCATCTACGTGGCGCAGCCCTACGGCGGGATGGACCCCGCCCAGATGGAAGGGTTCATCGCGAACTACTACGAGTACCACTTCCTGTACGTCACCGGCATCGAGCACGTGGAGTCGAAGTCGATCCAGGGCGCCACGCTCCTGAAGCTCTTCTTCCACGAAGGCACGAACATGAGCCAGGCGGTGGCGGAGACGGTGGCGCAGGTGAACCGGTCGCGGGCGTTCATGCCGCCAGGCACCGTGCCGCCCTTCGTCGTCCGCTTCGATGGCGGCAGCGTGCCGGTCGGCTACCTGGTCTTCTCGAGCGCGACCCGCGCGCTCGGCGAGATCCAGGACCTGGCCCTGAACCGGATCCGCCCGATGTTCGGGACCCTGCCGGGCGTCTCGGCACCGCCGCCGTTCGGCGGCAACCAGCGTACGGTGGTCGTCCGCGTCGACGCCGATCGCCTTCGCGCGTATCACCTGTCGGGCGACGAGGTCGTCCGTGCGCTCTCGCGCGGCAACGTCGTGACGCCCTCCGGCAACGTGCGCATCGGGGAGTTCACCGAAATGGTGCCGAGCAACGCCGTGGTCCGCGACGTGCAGGAGTTGCTGACGATCCCCGTGCGGGTGGGGGCAGGTGCCGCCGTGTTCCTGCGCGACATCGGCTACGTCGAGGACGGCTCGGACATCCTCACCAGCTACGCGCTCATCGACGGGAAGCGCAGCGTCTACATCCCCGTGACCAAGCGCGCCGACGCGTCGACGCTGGCCGTCGTCCGGCGCGTCCGCGCGGCCCTGCCCCGCATGCGTGCGGCCATCCCGGACGACATCAGCGTGGACCTCGCGTTCGATCAGTCCGGGTACGTCACGAGCGCCGTCCGTTCCCTCGCGATCGAGGGCACCCTGGGCGCCGTGCTCACGGGGCTGATGGTGCTGCTCTTCCTACGCCATCTCCGGAGCAGCGTCATCGTGGTGGCGACCATCCCCCTGGCGCTGCTCGGGGCCGTGGTCGGCCTGTGGGCGGCCGGGCAGACGATCAACATCATGACGCTGGGCGGCCTCACCCTCGCCATCGGCATCCTCGTCGACGAGTCCACGGTGGCGATCGAGAACATCCACACGCATCTCGCACAGGGCAAACCTCGGGCGCGGGCCGCCCTCGACGCGGTCGCCGAGGTCGCGGTCCCGATGATGCTCGCGATGCTCTGTATCCTTGCCGTGTTCGCGCCTTCCTTCTTCATGGTGGGCGTCGGGCGAGCGCTGTTCGTGCCGCTCGCGCTCTCGGTCGGGTTCGCCATGGCCGCGTCCTACCTGCTCGCCCTGACTTTCGTCCCAATCCTGTACGCGTGGATGGGCGGCGATCGCCACGGCGCACCGGAAGGCCGGATCTTCGCCCGCCTCAAGCGTGGCTACGCGCGAGCCCTTGCCACGATCGTGTCCTGGCGCACATCCGTCGTCACCGCGTACCTCGTTCTCGCCGCCCTCGTCGTCTACGTCGTCGGTGGCGCGCTCGGCACCGAGATCTTCCCAAGTGCCGATTCCGGACAGATTCAGCTCAGGCTGCGCGGGCCCACGGGAACGCGCGTCGAGCGCACGGAGACCATGGCGCGACGCGTGCTCGACGTCATCACCCAGGAGGTCGGCGCGGAGCACGTGCTGGGCAGCCTCGGGTTCGTCGGATCCCAGCCGTCCAGCTATCCGGTGAACACGATCTACCTGTGGACCAGCGGGCCGCACGAAGCCGTGCTCCTGGTGGCGCTCTCGCCCGCGCGCCGGCTGTCGACCGAGGCGCTGCAGGAGGTGCTCCGTGCCCGCGTGGGCGATCTCGCCCCGGGCTGGACGGTGTCGTTCGAGGCCGCGGACCTCGTGAACCAGGTCATGAGCTTCGGCTCGCCTACACCCATCGAGGTCGCGATCACCGGCGCGAACCTCGCGGCCAGCCGCGCCTATGCCGACAGGTTGAAGGACGAGATGGCGCAAGTGCCAGGACTGCGCGATCTCCAGTTCGGCCAGGCGCTCGACTATCCGGTGCGTCGGGTGCAGATCGATCGGGAACGAGCCGGCCAGCTGGGCGTGACCGTCGAGGAGATCGGGCGGTCGCTCGTGGCGGCCACGTCGTCGAGCCGATTCGTCACGCCGAACTACTGGGCGGATCCGACCAGTGGCATCGCGTACCAGGTCCAGGTCGAGGTGCCGCAGCACACGATGTCGTCCTCGGACGATCTGCTGAACGTGCCCGTGATGCAGAACGGCGCCGCCCGTCCGTTGCTCGGTGACGTGGCGACCGTCTCGCAGGCCACGGCCGTCGGGGAATACAACCGCTACAACCAGCAGCGGATGATCACGCTGACCGCGAACGTCCACGAACAGGACCTGGGCACGGCCTCCCGGGCCGTCTCGGCAGCCGTGGCCCGGACGGGCGACCCACCCCAGGGCGTCACCGTCACCGTCCGCGGGCAGGTGGCTCCGATGCAGCTGACGCTGGCCGGCCTGCGGTCCGGCCTCGGCCTGGCCATTATCGCGATCTTCCTGCTGCTCGCGGCTTACTTTCAGTCGGTGCGGGCGGCGGTCATCGTGATTGGCACCATCCCCGCGGTGATCGCCGGCGTGGCCATCGGCCTGTTCGTGACGGGGAGCACGCTCAACGTGCAGTCGTTCATGGGGGCCATCATGGCCATTGGCGTCGCGGTTGCCAACGCCATCCTCCTGGCAACCTTCGCGGAGCGCTATCGCCGCGAGGGCCAGCACGCCAACGAGGCCGCCACTCAAGGGGCGCTCAGCCGGCTACGGCCCATTCTCATGACGACCTTCGCAATGATTGCGGGGATGATCCCGGTCGCGTTCGGCGCCGAGCAGCTCGCCCCGCTTGGACGGGCGGTCATCGGCGGCCTTGCCGCGTCGACCCTGGCCACGCTGTTCGTCCTGCCGGCGCTGTTCACGCTGGTGCAGCGCCGCGCCGGCACCCGGTCCCCGTCCCTCGATCCGGACGACATCACGAGCCGACACTACGCAGGAGATCAGGCATGACGCGCTTCGGGTGGCTCTTCGTGGGGGTCGCAGCCGCAGGGCTCCTCCCGGCCCCGCTCGCCGGCCAGTACCGCAAAACGGTGGAGACCGCAAGGGTCGCCTCCCAGGCCCTCGACAAGACGGTCTCGATTCCCGGTGACCTGGCCCCTTATCAGAGCGTGAACCTGAGCGCCCGCGTGGCCGGGTTCGTCGAGTCGCTCGCCGTCGATCGCGGTTCCACCGTGAAACGCGGCCAGCGGCTGGCGCGGATCGCGGCACCCGAGATCCAGGCGCAGCGGACGGAGTCCGAGGCGAAGCTGCGGGCCGTCCGGGCGCAGCAGGCGGAAGCGCTGGCCAGAACGGTTGCCACGCAGAGCACCTACGATCGGCTGGCGGCGGCGAGTGCGACGCCGGGCGCCGTCGCCGGGCACGACCTGGAGCTTGCCGAGCGGGCGCTCCAGGCGGCGCGGGCGCACGTCAACGCGCTCGAGGCCAGCGCTGGCGCCGCGGACGCAGCCGTCAGGGCCGTTGCCGAGATGGAACGCTACCTGGACGTCGTCGCGCCGTTCGATGGCGTGATCACCGAGCGGTGGGCGCACCCGGGCACGCTCGTGGGTCCGTCAGCCGGCGCGCTGCTGCGCCTCGAACAGGTGGGGCGGCTGCGGCTCACCGTGCCGGTCCCGGAAGCCTACGTCGCCACCATCACGAAGGGCACCCGCGTCGCGTTCCAGGTAGCCGCGTTTCCCGCCGAGACGTTCGAGGGTGTGGTCGCGCGCCCCGCACGCTCCCTGGACACGAAGACCCGAAGCATGCAGGTCGAACTCGACGTCACCAATACGAGTCAGCTGCTCGCGCCAGGCATGTTCGCCGATGTCCAGTGGCCGGTCTCGCGCGCGCGGCCGAGCCTGCTCGTGCCCAGGACGGCGATCGTCCGCACGTCGGAGCGCCAGTTCGTCGTCAGGATTCGCGAGGGAGTGGCGGAGTGGGTGGACGTGACGCGTGGCGAGCCGAGCGGCGACGCCGTGGAGGTCTTTGGAGACCTGCGCACCGGCGACGAGGTCGTGCGCCGCGGCACTGACGAGATCCGGCCAGGCACGAAGGTCTCGCCGACGGCCCCCAAGGGCTGATCACGGCGACCCGGGGGTCGCGGCCGCGGCCCGGCCGACCGGGCGATCCCGCAGCGCCAGTTGCCCCTGTCGCGAGAAGTTGATCGAGTCCGCGAGGATACGGGCCGCTTCGCCTGGCGCATGGAAGCCCATCGAGTTCTCGGCCTCCACGTAGTCGGCGAAGAACTGGGCCTTCCGCTGGAACGCGCGCGCAGCCGCGAGCTGGTCGTCACTCGCCCCGGCGTCGGCAGCCGCCTTGATGTCGCCGATGAGGGCGACGACGGCATCGACGGCCAGGTTGCGGAGGTAATGGGTGCGCTCCTGGATCTGCTCGGCGCGGGCCTTCAGCTCCTCCGTGTCCCAGCGGTGGCAGGTCTGACATGCGCGATTCACGTTCAGCAGCGGACTGCGGATGTGATGATCGCTGATCTTCATGCCGCCCACGCGGGTGTACGGCATGTGACAGTCGGCACACGTCACCCCGGAGCGCGCGTGAATCCCCTGGTTCCACATCTCGAACTCCGGGTGCTGGGCCTTGAGCACGCCCGCACCGGATTCCTTGTGCGTCCAATCGTTGTGCCCCACCTCGTCGTAGTACGCGAGCGCGTTGTCCACCTTCAGCCCCTGGTGCCATGGATAGACGAGGCGCTTCTCAGGGCCCTTGAAGTAGTACTCCACGTGACACTGCCCGCACACGAAGGCGCGCATCTCCTGTCGCGTGGCATCGCGATTGACATCGTACCCCTGCACCCCTTGCGAGGCCTTCAGGTTCCGCATCCCTTCCATGAAGGCCGGCCGCGTCACGCGCAGCGCCATCGTCTGGGAGTCGTGGCAGTCGATGCACGTCACGGGGTGCGAGACCCGCTGGCGCGCGTCCGCATAGGACAGCTGGTTGATGGCCTCGAAGCCCTTGACGAGATCACCGTTGCCCGCCGTCAGGTACGGCACGTACATCGACGCGTGGCAGTTCAGACACGTGCCCGGCTGCTTCGTCACCTGCTGGCGCTCGGTGAACGTCTGGTCGTCGAGCATGAACGCGTGGCCACGGTCCTCGCGGAAGTCCACCGAGAACGCGTACCCCGCCCACATGGTCTTCAGCCGGGGATCCTCCTCGAGCCGCGACTGGGCCACGACCGACCGGGGGTCGGCGGTGGAGGGCGTGCGCGGCAGCGCTTCGCTGCCCCCGAACCGCGTCCTGACCTGATCGACGGTGCGCGTGTAGAGGTCGTACTGCATCGGGAAGTTCTTGCCCCACGTCACCGGATCCTCCGTGCGATCGGTCAGCTCGACGACCCGGAAGAACGGGTTCTTCGCCTCCTGCTTGCGCTCGAAGATGTTCACGAGCAGGGCGGTCAGGGCCACGGCGGCGAGGGCGGCCGCCGTGGCCGTGACGACGACGAGCCTGAGTCGGCTGCCTCGCGAGGGCGTGGAAGAGCTGCTGTCGGTCATGAAGGGACTCCGTGGCGAGAAGAACGCGGCCGCGCGCCATTCAGTGCGCGTGGCCGACGGATCGATGACAGGAGAGACAGGAGGTCTGCTCCGCGAGACCCCGGGCCGGGGACGCCGACACGTGCGCCGGTCCGTCGATGGCCTCGACCACGGGCGCGTGACACATGCGGCACGCGGCCTCGGTGACACGCCGATTGGCGTCCGTGATCTGGATGGGCTCCGGGTATCCCCCGAACGTGAAATAGAAGGAGTGCCAGAACCCGTTGCGGGCCTTGACGTAGTACTTCGGCACGAAATCGTGCGGCGCGTGGCAGTCGTTGCACACGGCCACGGCCCGATGGCTCGACTTCAGCCAGCCGTCGTACTGCTCCGTCATGACGTGGCAATTGGCACACGCCGCCGGATCGTTGGTCAGGTACGCCATGCCCTTGGCGTAGAAAAAGGTGTAGCCGCCGACGCCGGTGGCGAGGCCGAGCGCCAGGCCGAGCGCAACGGCTGGAGCCATGGTCATTCCTCAAGTACTA
>CAYLZN010000011.1:0-30116 GCA_964387935.1 uncultured Vicinamibacteraceae bacterium
GCATGCTCACTGGCAACGGCGTGCGCCTCGGCAGACGCGTGCGCCGCCGGATCCGGCGCCGGGGCGCCGTGCGCCGGTTCGGCCGGCGCGGGTTGTCCATGGGGCTCCGCGGGCTGCGACTGACCCGCCGGCTCGGCGGCGCCGTGTCCCGCCTGCGCGACGGCCGCAGCGGGCAGGCCCGCACCGAGCAGCGCGGCCAGCGCGAGCGCGAGTCGCCAGTCGCACGCGGGCGCGACGGCCACACGAGGTCGCCCTGCACCTGAAAGACGTCGGCTTGCGCACATCGCTCTCGGTTCCTCCTACGATGCGGGGCGACCGAGGACCCGGCTCGCAATCGCCTGGCCCAGCCCGTCGGCTTCGGCGTCGAGCCGCGCCCGCGCCGCCTCTGCTTCCTTCGCGACCGTGATCCGGGCCGCCGCCAGTTGCGCCTCGGCCTCCCGGCGTGTCGCGGCGAGCAGTTCGGCCCGCTGCGCTTCCGCCGCGCGACGCACCTCGTCCATCTCGCGGTGCAGCTCGGCGCGGGCCGCCTGGGTGCGCTGCTCGTATTGCTGCGTTGCGGCAGCCGCATCCGCGGCGGCCTTCTCCGCCATCTCGCGCGCGGAGGTCACGGCCTGTTCACGCGCGCGCATCACCCGCAGCAGCGGCTTGAACAGCAGGCTGTTCACGACCGCGATCAGGAGCAGGACGAAGAGAATGACCCAGAGGACCGACAGGTCCAGACTCACGCGAACCTCCGAAGGACGTGCGGGGGCGGCGGGCAGGTTCCAGGGGCTCGGTCGCCGCTCGGGTCGCGGGAGGGCGACCGCACAAACCGGCTATTTATATCACTGGCCGGAATTTGCGGGCAAGGAGAAGAGGGGGCGTACGGCGTACGACGTACGGCGTACGGCCGGCGGGCGGCTCGCGGCTCGCGGCATTGCGGCATTGCGGCAGGCGGGGCGAGGCGTGCGTTGCCCGCTTGAGAATTCGGGCTTATGCCCTAATCCTAATGTGACGTTTGGAGTGCGGCTCGCGGCGGGCGGCTTGCGCCAGCACGACGGAATTCGCCGAGGACCACCCGTTGCGTCGCTCCCGGGCCGCCAGCCGTGAGCCCTGAGCCGTGAGCCCTGAGCCCTGAGCCGTGAGCCTGTGCTAACCGCGACCTCCAATGACCAGGGCCGTGTCGTGCTCCCGCTCGACCACGGTGCCCACGGCCCACGTGGGGACGCCCGCCGCCCGCAGGCGCCCGACCAGTTCGTCGCGCCGGCCTGGCGCGACGGCGAGGAGCAGGCCCCCGGACGTCTGGGGGTCGAACAGGACGACGCGCAGGGCGGCGTCGAGGTCGCGGCTCCAGGTCACCTTGCCGCCGAAGTGGCTTTCGTTGGTTGCGCCACCGCCGGGGCGGTTTTGCAGCGCGAGGTCCAGCACGAACGGCAGGAGCGGCACCGCGTCGGGCTCGATGACGAGCGTCACGCCGCTGGCGTCAGCGATTTCCGAGGCGTGGCCGATGAATCCGAACCCGGTGACGTCCGTGCAGGCGCTCACCGTGCCGGGCTCCTCCTGGCGCAGGACGCGGGCGGCCGCGTCGTTGAGCGACGTCATGCTCTGGATCGCGGCCTCGATGGCTCCTGCCGGGGCGCGCCCGAACTTGAGGGCGGTCGTCACGACTCCCGTGCCGATCGGCTTGGTCAGCAGCAGGGCGTCGCCGACGCGGGCCGCGGCATTGCTCCAGATCCGGCGGGGATCGACGAGGCCGCTCACGGCGTAGCCGAACTTGACCTCGGCGTCCTGAACCGTGTGGCCGCCGAGCAGGGCGACGCGCGCCTCGCTGAGTTTCTCGTGCCCGCCGAGGAAGATGGCCTTGATCTCCGCGGGGTCGAATCCCTTGATCGGGAACGCGGCGATCGCGAGGGCGGTGACGGGCTCGCCGCCCATGGCGTAGACGTCGGACAGGGCATTGGCCGCAGCAATCTGGCCGAACACGCGGGGGTCGTCGACGATGGGCGTGAAGAAGTCGACCGTCTGGACGAGCGCCCGCTGCTGGTCCAGCGCGAACACACCGGCATCGTCGGCGGTCCGGTAGTCGATCAGGACGCGCGGGTCGGCAGGCGGGGGCAGGTCGCTCAGCACCTGAGCGAGCTCGCCGGCGGCGAGCTTGCTCGCTCAACCGGCGCAGGCGGCGTAGTCGGTCAGGCGCTTCTTCATCAGTTTCCAGTTTCCAGTTTCCAGTTTCCAGTTTTCGGTTTTCGGTTTTCGGTGTGAGGCTGCTGGTCGCCCGAGCGCTCCCCCTTCGATCAGCGTCCGCGACACCACGCACGCGGCACCCGGCGCCGACGCCGCGTCGACCCTGACGGCCTGTCGTTAAATGTTTGAACACATAAACATTTTGATTACAAATCGTTCAGCGCGCGGTCAACTGTTCGAACAGCCGCTGCAATTCATCCTCGGACACGAAGTCCACCTCGATCCGGCCACCACTTCCCTTGCGGACGATGCGGACGCGGGTGCCGAGGGCGAGGCGAAGCCGTTCTTCGGCCTGGCGCGTGTGGATGTCCGAGGGTGGCGGGGCGGCGGGCGTGGGGCGAGGGGGCTGGTTGAGGCGGCGGACGAGGGCCTCGGTGTCCCTGACCGACAGGCCCCTGGCGACCACGGTCTGGGCGGTGTCTTCGATGTGGCTGGTGTCCTCGATGCCGAGGAGGGCGCGAGCGTGGCCCATCGACAGGGTCTCGGCCGCGACGCGAGCCTGAACTGGGGCAGGTAACTTCAACAGGCGCAAATAGTTGGCGATTGACGTGCGGTCCTTGCCCACCGAGGCGGCCACCTGTTCCTGGGTGAGGTGCATTTCCTCGGTCAGCCTGCGGTAGGCGTGGGCTTCATCGATCGGGTTCAGGTTCTCGCGCTGGACGTTTTCGATCAGGGCGACTTCGAGCAGTTTCTCGTCTGGCACGTCCCGGACGATGACCGGGACGCGGAGGAGACCGGCGCGCTGAGCGGCGCGCCAGCGGCGTTCACCGGCGACGATCTCGTATTCCCGGCCGTGGCGACGGACGAGGATTGGCTGGATCACGCCGTTGGTTCGAATCGAGGCGGCCAGCTCATCGAGGCGCCCCTCGTCGAAGCTCAGGCGAGGCTGGCGGGAGTTGGGGATGAGGAGATCGAGGTCTACCTCGAGGGGTGTCTCGCGGGGCGGCGCTTCCGGGATCAGAGCGCTCAAGCCCCGGCCAAGAGCGGGACGTTTCTCCGGGGACTTCTGTGGACGCTTGCTCATGTCACCTCCCGCGACCGACGCTCGCGCCTGAGCAGTTCCCTGGCAAGGGCGAGGTAGGCCTCGGCCCCCCGGGACCGCACATCGTACAGGATCGCGGGCGTGCCGTGGCTGGGAGCCTCCCCGAGTCGGACGTTGCGGGGGATGACTGTTGTGAAGACCTTGTCGCCGAAGAACTCGCGGACCTCCCGGGCGACGGCCTGGGCGAGATTCGTGCGTTCGTCGTGCATGGTCAGCAGGACGCCGGCGATATCCAGGTGCGGGTTCAGAGCGCCCCGGACGCGGCGCAGCGTGGAGACCAGGTCGGCGAGGCCTTCGAGGGCGAAGTACTCGGCGTGAAGCGGGATGATGACGGCATCGGCTGCGACGAGCGCGTTGAGTGTCAGCAGGCCGAGCGACGGTGGCGTGTCGATGAAGATGAAGTCGAACCGGCTGCGGAGCGGGTCCAGCAGAGAGCGGAGGCGGGTCTCGCGATGCGCCAGCGTGACCAGTTCCACCTCGGCCCCGGTGAGGGACCGATCGGCCGGAATCAGGCTCAAGCCGTGAACGCCGGTGTCGAGAATGGGCGGCTCAGGGCCGGCATCGCCATGGGCCGTGAGGCTGTCGTAGATCGTGCCCCGCTCGGCGGCGGCCTCTCGCTGGCCGACGCCGCTCGTGAGGTTGGCCTGGGGATCGATGTCTACCAGGAGCACGCGCCGGTCGGCAAGGGCGAGGGAGGCCGCGAGATTGATGGCGGTCGTGGTCTTGCCCACGCCGCCCTTCTGGTTGGAGACGGCGATGATTCGGCCCTTGGGCATGCAGCGTCCGGCGTCCGTGCGAACAGGGGCACGGCAGGTGAACGGCGCGCCGACGGCGCGCGGAACGACGATCCTTCCATACGCGGGACGCGGCGGTCCAGTCGGACTTCGGGCTGAGGTGCCGGAGGGAGGTCGGGACGGGGTCCGGACGCTGACGAGGACAGCGGCCGGCGGCTGATCGCGAACATCGGGGAGGAGGGAGCGGGGCCTCCGCCGGCCTACGTTTCACGTGGAACGTTGGAGTGGAACGTTGGAGACGACGTCCGGTGCAACGTTCCACGTGGAACATGGCCAGCACGGCTGGTTCAACAACTGCCGCCGCGAGCCGTCAGCCGCCCGCCGCGAGCCAGCGAGCCGCCCGCCGCCAGCCGCCAGCCGCCAGCCAGCCTGCCTGCCCTACGCCGCCCCGTTCACAGGAGCCGGCAACGACAGCCGCTTCCGGAGCCTGAGGAGGCTGGTCTGAAGCGCGGCAAGGAGCGGTTCCTCGCCCACCCGCTCGAGTTGTGGCGGCAGCAGCAGGCGGGTGCTGCCGCCGCGCCTGGTGAAGAACAGAAGCTCTCCTCCGGGCCTGAGGAACTGCTGCAGCGACGCGAGGGTCTTGAGGTCCGCCCGGACGGCCCGCATGGTCACGACATCCGCAAGGCCGAACAACTCCGGCCGGTCGAGCACCTCCTCGGCCCGGCTCGTTTCGACACGGCAGCCGTCGAGCTCGAGCTGGCGAATGACTTCCCGCAGGAACGCCGACTTCCTCGCCTTCGATTCGACCATCCAGAGCTCCAACCCGGGCGCCGCCAGCTTGAGCGGGATGGCCGGCGAGCCCCCACCTGACCCGACGTCAACCAGGAGGCCTGTGGCCTGGGTCATGACCCGCACCGCCAGGAGCGGCTCGACCAGGAGCCGATCGACGGCTTCGTCGCCGTCATCCAGCGAGGTCAGGTTGATCTTCTCGTTCCACCGCCGCAGCAGGCTGTAGTAGCCCACGAGCCCCTCGACGACCTCAGGTGCCGGGTCCAGATGCACCTTCCGCAGCCGGCGGAGCAGCCTCCGCTTGATCTCAGTCGTTGCCAACATCGTGGACCTCTGCCTTACGCTTCGGCCGATCGGTCCACGTTCGACAGGCCCCGGCTCACGTAGCGCGAAAGAATGGCCACCGCGGCCGGCGTCACGCCGGGAATCCGGCCAGCCTGGCCGACCGTCTCCGGCGCCACCTCCCGGAGCCGGTGCCGCACCTCCGCCGACAACCCGGGGACCGCCTCGTACGGGAACCCTGCAGGAATGACCTGCCCCTCGACCTTTCCCGCCCGTGCCACCTCGGCCATCTGCCGCCTGAGGTAGCCCTCGTACTTGATGTCGGTGTCGAGCGACAGCACCTCGAACGGATCGCTCGGACCAGGGTCGAGGACCACCGTCCCGTCTGCGACGAGGTCGGTCAGCCGGACGTCAGGCCGCCGCAGGTACCGCGCAGCCGGCAGGCGGGATCCGTCCGCTGCCCGGACCAGCACCTCGTCCAGTTGCGATCGGTGCCTCGCCAGGCGGTTCCGACGCGCCTCGAAGCGCCGCCACCGCCCGTCGTCGACGAGGCCCACCGCACGGCCGGCCGGCGTGAGCCGCTGGTCCGCGGTGTCCGCACGCAGCAGCAGCCGATGCTCGGCCCGGGACGTGAACATCCGGTACGGTTCCAGGCAGCCCCGCGTGGTGAGGTCGTCCACCATGACCCCCAGGTAGCCCTGGTCCCGACCCACCACCAGGGGCGGCTTCCCCTGGACCTGGAGCGCGGCACTGAGACCGGCCAGCAAGCCCTGGCCCGCCGCTTCCTCGTAGCCAGAAGTCCCATTGATCTGTCCCGCCAGGAACAGCCCCTGGACGGCCCTGGCCTCGAGAGACCGCCGCAGCTCCGTCGGCTGGACGAAGTCGTACTCGACCGCGTACCCGGGCCGGATCATCTCGGCCCGCTCGAGCCCAGGCAACGCCCTCAGGATCGAGACCTGGATCTCCTCGGGCAGGCTCATGGAGAGCCCGTTGACGTAGATCTCGTCCACGCCACGCCCCTCGGGCTCGAGGAACAGTTGATGACGCTCCCGCTCGGGGAACCGCATGACCTTGTCCTCGAGCGACGGGCAATACCGTGGGCCGATCCCCTGGATCTGCCCGTTGTAAAGGGGCGACTGGGCAATGGACGCCCGCACGAGGTCATGCACGCGCTCGGTCGTGTGCAGGAGGTGGCACACAATCTGGTCCCGCTGCACCTGCTCGGTGAGGAACGAGAACGGCACCGGCGGATCGTCGCCATGCTCCGGTTTCAGCCGCCCGAAGGCGATGGAGTCCCGGTGCACCCGCGGCGGTGTCCCGGTCTTGAGCCGGCCCCACCGGAAGCCCAGCGCCTTGATCGACTCGGCGAGCGCACCCGCCGGCGCCTCCCCGACCCGCCCGGCTGCCGTACGGACCGACCCGACGTGCACGAGCCCGTTCAGGAAGGTCCCGGTGGTGAGCACCACCGTCGCCGCGCGAAGCTCCTCGCCTCCCTCGAGCACGAGCCCGGTCGCGCGGTGCCCCTCGACGAGCAGGCGCCCAACCCGGCCAGTCACCCACGTGAGTCCAGGCACCCGGTCCAGCCGGTCCCGCACCCACCGCGCGTAGGCCCGCTTGTCCGCCTGCGCCCTGGGCGACCAGACGGCAGGACCTCGACTGCGGTTGAGCAGCCTGAACTGGATCCCGGTGGCATCGATGGCCTCACCCATGAGGCCCCCGAGGGCGTCGATCTCACGCACGAGGTGGCCCTTGGCGGTCCCACCGATCGCCGGGTTGCACGGCATGTGGCCCACCGTGTCGCGAGAAAGCGTGCACAGCGCGACGCGGCAGCCCAGCCGCGCCGCGGCCCACGCCGCCTCACACCCCGCGTGCCCCGCACCAACGACGATGACTTCGAATCGCGACATGGCACCGCCTGGGACCCCGACCCGGAACCCCGACGCCTACTTGCCGATGCAGAACCTGGAGAAGATCGCCTCGAGCACGTCGTCGGTCGTGCGCCGACCCGTCACCTCGCCAAGCGCCTCTGACGCCTCTCGCAAATCCGCGAGCACGAACTCCTCCGAGGCCCCCGCCACCAGCACCTGCCGGCCCCGCGCGACGGCCTCCCGCACCCGCCCCAGCAATCCGATGTGACGCACGTTGGAAATCGTCGGTACGTCCCGCCACGGCTCGGACGCCCCCAACGCCTCCACGAGGCGCCGACACAGTGCGCCGACGCCGGAACCCGTGAGGGCCGACACCTCCATACCCCGGCTCCGCCACCCCTCCGGGAGCGCGTCGAGGCCCCACGCCGGGCGAAGATCGCCCTTGGTGAGAACCACGAGACTCGAACCCGCAGACGCGTCGCGCAGCAAGGCCCCGTCCTCGTCGGTCAGTGGCTGGGATCGGTCGATGACGACCAATCGGAGGTCCGCCGCCTCCGCGGCCCGTCTCGCCCGATCGACGCCTTCCCGCTCCACCAGGTCCCCCGGCTCCCTCACCCCGGCCGTGTCGACCAGCGTCACCGGGATGCCACCAAGATCGCAGCGCTCGGTGAGCAGATCGCGCGTCGTGCCAGGGACCGACGTCACGATGGCGCGCGCGGTCCCGAGCAGGGCATTGAACAGGGAGGACTTGCCGACGTTCGGGCGCCCCGAGAGCACCACGACCGCACCGTCCCGCACGAGACGGCCCGCACCCGCCCCGCCCAGCACCTCGTCGATGGCGCGCTCGAGCGCCGCGAGATCCGCCGCGAGCGCCGTCCGATCCCCGAAGTGATAGCCCTCGTCTGGAAAGTCGAGCGACGCCTCGAGCGTTGTTGTGTGTTTAAACAATATTTGTTCAAACGTCACAAGCCGGCTGGTGAGGGTCCCCTCGAGCTGGTCGAACGCCAGCCGCGCCTGCGCCGGCGTCACCGCCTCCACGAGGTCCGCCACCGCCTCGGCCTGCACCAGATCGAGACGGCCCGCCAGGAACGCCCGCAGCGTGAACTCGCCGGGCCGGGCCAGCCGCGCGCCCGCCCGCACCGCCTCCTCGACGATCCGCGCGAGCACCACCGGGCTCCCGTGCGCGCTCACCTCCACCACGTCCTCGCCGGTGAACGACCGCGGCCCGGGAAAGAAGGTGCAGACCACCTGGTCGAACGCCGGCCCTGGCCCGCCGGGCGCCGCCTCCACCGTCACCGCCCGGACACGCGCGAACGTCGCGCGCCGCGGTTCGAACGCATCAGGCCCTGGTCGCACCAGGCGCAGGGCCACCGCGTGGGCGGCGGCGCCGCTGAGTCGCACCACGCCCAGGCCGCCCCGGCCCGGAGGCGTCGCGACGGCCACGATGGTGTCGTCGGTGGAGAACATGCGGTGCGCGGTCGCACGCCGGCGCCGGACCGCGGCGCTACCGGGATTTGCGCGAGATGATGACCGTCTTCACCGCACCGTCCCCCTGGCTCTCCGTGCCGAGGTCGGGGTCACTGGCCACCTCCAGGTGGACCAGCCGCCGCGCGTACGAGTTGAGCGGGCCGATCTCCTGGGGCACGCCGGTGCCGCGGACCTTGTCCATGAGGAACCGGGTCATCTGCTGGAGTTCCCGGTCCTTCGCTTTCCGGAACCCCTCGCAGTCCACGACCAGCCGGTGGTGCTCGGGCAGCGTGTCCCGGAACACGGCGTTGACGATGTGCTGCAGGGCGTCGAGGGCGTCGCCCTTGCGGCGAAGCAGCGGCTCGGCGTCCGCGCCCGACAGGTCCACGCGCAGGCCGTCGGACATGGGCTCGACCGCCACATCGAGGTCCAGTCCCATGCGCTCGACGAGGTTCGACACCAGGGTGGCCACGCGGGTTTCGAGGGTGGAGGGCTCCGTCATGACGTCTTCTGCCGCGGGGAGGGGACCTTCGGGGGTCCGATCAGGTAGTTGGTCGCGTACTGCTGGCCGATCGCCCACAGATTGCTCACCAGCCAGTAGAGCACCAGGCCGCTTGGCGCCCACAGGAACATGAAGGTGAACATGATGGGCATGAACATCATCACCCGCTGCTGCACCGGGTCTGCCGTGCTCGGCGTCATCTTCTGCTGCCAGAACATCGTCGCGCCCATGAGCAGCGGCGTCACGTAGAACGCATCGTGCTGGGAGAGGTCCTGGATCCAGCCGATGAACGGCGCCCCGCGCAGTTCGATCGCCTGCGACAGCATCGCGTAGAACGCAAACAGCACCGGCATGGTCAGCAGCAGCGGCACGCAGCCGCTGGCGGGGTTGACGCCCTTCTCGCGGTAGAGATTCATCATCTCCGCGTTCATCTTCTGCCGCGCCGGGTCGGTCGCCTTCAGGTTCGCGTAGCGGTCCTGGATGGCCTTCACCTGCGGCTGGAGCTCCTGCATCTTGCGCATCGAGACGACGCTCCGATGGCGCAGGGGGGCGATCGCGGCGTTGATGAGCAGCGTCAGCACGATGATCGACCAGCCGTAGTTGCCCACGAACTGGTTGATCCAGTTGAGCGCGCGCAGCAGCGGCACCACGAGCCAGGAGAACATGCCGAAGTTGATCGTCCGCACCAGCTCGGGGTCGGTCGCCTGGAGCACGTCGAACTCCTTGGGCCCCAGGAAGACCGGCACCTCGCGCAGGCCGCCGTCGACGGTGGCGCGGAAGCTGATGAGCGCCCGGGGCCCGGCCGACGTCGGCAGGGTGACCGGCTCGTAGGTGACCTGCGCCTGGCGCTGGCCCGGCAGGAGCACCCCGATGAAGTAGTGGTCGTCCACGCCGACGCTCGTGAACACGCCGCCATGCACGGGCGACGTGGCGAGCGTGGCGGCCGGCAGGCGTGTGACGTCGGCGCCCCGCTGCAGGATGCCTTCGGGCAACTGGTAGTAGCTCGGCGACAGGAAGGAGCTCGAGCCGGTGGCACGCGCCGTGTCGCCGAGCCCGGGGCCCAGCGTCAGCGCGACCGGGACATCCGCGCCGTTCTGCTGGACCTGAGCGGAGAAATTCACGACGAACGGCTGGCGGTCTGGCGCGAATTCGAAGACCTTGCGCGCCGAGAGACCCGCGGCGTCCTCGTATTCGAACACGAGTTCTGCCGGCCCGTCACCAACATCGAGGCGGGTGGTGCTCGGCCGGAACAGCGCCTGCCTGAGGCGGTCGGTCACGGCGGGTTGCTCGCTGACCAGCACGAACGCGCCCGCGGCGCCCGGGGGCAGTCCGGCCGGCAGGATGTCGATCGGCTGGTGGCGCTCGTCTCTATACCCTTTGAGCTGCCAGCTTCGGAGTTCCGCCCCGCGGGTGCTGAACACGGCGCGAATGGCGCCGCTCTCGACCACGACCTCGCGCTCCTCGGTGTCGCCGACCACGGTGGCCGACGCGGGTGCCGAGTCCTGGGGCGCCGCGGGGGAGGCCATCGTCGCGCCGCCCGGGCTCGGGGCTGCCGGCGAGCCGGCCGAGGGGGAGGCCGTCGCCGACGCGGAGCTGTCCGCGGGCGCACCCGTCGCGGCCGGCGCAGCGGCGGGCGGCCGGCGCGGCACGGGCTTCACGAAGAGCGTCTGGTAGACGATCAGGACGACGAAGGAAAGGGTAACGGCGAGGAGGACGCGCTTTTCCATGCTCGGGCTCTACGGTCGGCTCGACAGGGTCCGGCGTGGAGCGGCGCTCGCCGGCGGCACCGGGTCGTATCCCCAGGCCCCGAGAGGATGGCAACGGGCCAGTCGGCGCAGGGTGAGCCAGGCGCCCCGGAGGAATCCGTGCTGTTCCAGGGCGTCGGCCGCATACTGCGAGCACGACGGCGAAAACCGGCAGGTGCCCCCGATGAGGGGCGAGAGGATGACTCGATAGCCCATCAACCCGACCAGGGCCAGGCGCACCGGGATCGTCCGGAGACTACCGGCTGCGTCGGCTCGTGGCCCGTCGTTGGCGTCCAAGCAGGGCACAGAACTCCTCCCGGAGGTCGGACCACGGCGCCGCGATCAACTCGCGTCTGGCCACCACCACCATGTCGAGCCCGGCCGGCATGGACGTGGTCCGGAAGATCTCCCGGGTGCGGCGCTTCGCCCGGTTCCGGATGGTGGCACCACCAATTTTCTTCGTCGCGGCAATCCCGAGCCGGCTGAACTCGAGCGTGTTGGGGAAGACGAACAGTGTCATGAAGCGGCCATGCGCCTTCGTGCCCCGTTCGTAGACACGCTGGAAATCGGCCCGGCGGCCGAGGCGCCTTGCCTTGGGGAACGTCAGGGGCATGGCGCCGGTCCTGAGGGGCATCGCCCCGCGAACGTCCAGCGTCAGCCCTCGGACGAGACCGTGAGGCGTTTCCGGCCCTTGGCGCGCCGCCGTTTCAGGACCAGCCGGCCGTTCTTTGTGCTCATTCTCACGAGAAACCCGTGCGCCTTGGCGCGGCGCCGGCGGTTGGGTTGGAAGGTGCGCTTCATGAATGCTATCCCCTGTTCCTGCCTGAAGGGCCGCGGAAACCAGAACCTCTCATCCTAGTGCTGCTCCCGAGGGCTGTCAACCAGGGGCTCTTCCAGCACGTCGCGGCCGGGTGTGCTAGATTTCGCAGCCTTCGCCCGCTCGAGGGGCAGCCGACCGGAGTTTTCCACACCTGTGGAAAAGTTTGTGGAAAATCGCAGGCTTTTGGCCAGATCGACGGCAGGGGAGGCGGCTGACGCGGTGTTTTGGCGTCAGATCCGGTGGTCGAGAGCCGGCGGCTGTTGCGCGAGCGGGGCGAGTTTTGAGCCTTAAGTTGTTATTCAACAATATTTTACGAGCAC
The DNA here is from genome assembly GCA_964387935.1 of uncultured Vicinamibacteraceae bacterium. Classification (GTDB taxonomy): domain Bacteria; phylum Acidobacteriota; class Vicinamibacteria; order Vicinamibacterales; family JAFNAJ01; genus CAYLZN01. The sequence goes on from CAYLZN010000011.1 coordinate 11,793, forward strand.
GCACGTGACCCCGAGCGTCTGGGACCAGGTTCTCTCGCGTGTCGAAACCAAGGTCAACAAACACAGCTACTACACCTGGTTCAAGCCGACGTCGTTCCTGCGCGACGAGGGGGCCACGGTGGTCGTCCGGGTGCCGAACCCCCACTTCAGCGACTGGCTGACGAGGCACTACGGCGGCATCCTAGCCGAGGCGTTCGCGGAGATCGGCCGGCCGGAGGCCTCGGTCTCGTTCATGACGGTCGAGATGCCGGAACTCAGTCCCGCCGAGGAAATGCACGCCACCTCGCTGCCCCCTGAGGAACTGGATGCCGCGCCACCCGTGAGCGGCCTCAACCCCCGGTACACCTTCGAGAGCTTCGTGGTCGGCGCCTCGAACCAGTTCGCCCACGCCGCGTGCCGGGCCGTCGCCGAGTCGCCGTCACGCTCGTACAACCCCCTCTTCATCTACGGGGGGGTCGGCCTCGGCAAGACACACCTGATGCACGCCATCGGCCAGTATGTGTTGAAACAGACACCCGGCCTGCGCCTCACCTACATCTCGTCCGAGCGATTCATGAACGAGATGATCAACGCGCTGCGCTACGAGCGCATTCTCGAGTTCCGGGAGCGCTACCGCAGCATCGACATCCTGCTCGTCGACGACATCCAGTTCCTGGCCGGCAAGGAGGCGACACAGACCGAGTTCTTCCACACGTTCAACGCGCTGTACGACTCGTCCAAGCAGATCGTCGTCAGCAGCGACTGCCCGCCGCACGAGATCCCCCAGCTCGAGGATCGCCTCCGTTCGCGGTTCGAGTGGGGTCTCATCGCCGACATCCAGCCGCCGGATCTCGAAACGAAAGTGGCCATTCTCAAGAAGAAGGCCGAGGCGGAGGCCGTGCCGCTCCCGGACAACGTGGCCATCTACATTGCGGGGAAGATCAAATCGAACATCCGGGAACTCGAAGGGTCCCTGATCCGCCTCGTGGCCTACGCGTCGCTGAAGCGTGTCGAGATCTCGCTGTCGCTCGCGCAGGACGTGCTCCGCGACATCCTGAACACGGAGGAGCGTGCGGTCACCATCGAGGGCCTCCAGAAGTTCGTCGCCGACCACTACCAGCTCAAGGTGAGCGAACTCAAGTCGCGCAACAACTCCAAGTCGGTGGCCACGCCACGGCAGATCGCGATGTACCTCTGCAAGGCGCTGACGAACGCCTCCCTCCCCGAGATCGGGCGCGCCTTCGGCGGCAAGCACCACTCGACCGTCATCCATTCGATCCGGAAGATCGAAGCCCTCCGCAAGAGGGACGGCGATTTCAACAACGTCATCAACAACATGCTGAGCAACTTCCGCTAGGCCCCTGGAACCGTGAGGCCTGGTAGAAGTCCCGGAGCGCGGCGCCCGACTGGCAAGGCGTGACGAGCGAGAATGCCGGGAGTATTTGGGGGAGGAGCAACACCGCCAGGCGGGATACCCCGCCCGGGAATCCTGCCAGGATTCACGGTTCCAGGGGCGTAGGCCCGCCCGGCCTCTCCGACCACCGCGGCGCCGTTTTCCACAACGGGCCTGTGGACGCCTGTTGAAGCGGCCCTGCCGAGGGGACAGACGAGCCGGCGCCTCCACCGATCGCCGCGGACATCCTCACAGGAAGTCCGTCGCTAAGCTGCTGATAGCCGAAGGTTTAGACAGGCTTTCCACTTTTCAACAGCGCTTCTTTCTTGGTATACTTCTTTGTTCTTGTCCGTGGCTTCAAAAGAACAAGATCGGTCCCGCTCGCGTTCTGTCACGTCCCGAGGTCATCACGCGCATGGAACTCGTCATTCGCAAGGCCGACCTGCTCCGAGAACTCCAGTTGCTCCAGGGCATCGTCGAGCGCAAGAGCACGATTCCGATCCTTGCGAACATCCTGGTCGAGGCCGGGGGAGAGGGTGTGCAGCTCCTGGCCACCGATCTGGACGTCGGGCTGCGGAGCCGGTGCGAGGCGTCGGTCAGCAAGACCGGCACGATGACGCTGCCCGCGCGGAAGCTGTTCGAGATCGTGAAGGCGCTGCCGGAGACCGACGTCCGCATCGAGCAGGACAAGGCGGGCGTGAAGGTGGCCGCGGATCGCTTCGAGTCGCGGATGTCCACGCTGCCGCCGGATGAGTTTCCGAACATCCCGGGCGCGGTGCCGGGCGGCACGCAGGAAGTGCTTCCCGTCGACGCGTTACGGCAGATGGTGAGCAAGACGCAGTTTGCCATCACCGGGGAGGACACGCGGTATTTCCTGAACGGCGGCCTGCTCGTGCTGAAGAGCGATGGCATGAACCTCGTGGCCACCGATGGCCATCGTCTGGCGCTCGTGAGCGTGGCTCGCCCTGCTGACACCGAGCGTCCGGCTGCGAAAGGCGAGGCGGCGGAGGAGATCCGGATCATCCTGCCGAAGAAGACGCTGCAGGAACTGGGGCGGCTGATCGCCGAGTCGCAGGAGCCGGTGACGCTCACGCGAAGCGAGAATCACCTGTTCTTCGAAGCAGGCCGGCGCGTGCTCATTTCGCGGGTCATCGACGGGCAGTTCCCCGCCTACGACCGCGTCATTCCGCGCACCAACGACAAGCGGATCGAGTTCGATCGGGATCGCCTGTCGAGTGCCGTCAGGCGCGTGGCCATTCTGTCGAACGAGCGATCGCGCGCGGTGCGATTCCAGATGGCACCCGGGCAGGTGGAGGTCACCTCGAGCAGCCAGGAGTTCGGCGACGCGCGCGAGGTGCTGATGGTCGAGTACGACGGCCCCGCCCTCCAGATCTGCTTCAACGCGGGGTACGTGCTGGACTTCCTGGGCGTGGTCGAGACGGAGAAGGTGGCCCTCGAATTCAAGGACGATGTCAGCCAGGCCCTGATGCGGCCCATTGGTGCCGAGGGGTACGACTACCTCTACGTGATCATGCCGATGCGGCTCTAGGCGCTCTTCCCTCGACACGACCGGAAGACGCTCGTTCCGCGCCCGGGCCGCCTCGCGTCTGCCAGCGCGGGCGGGCGTGTTGCGCATGACGGGATTGTGAAACACCGTGAGTTCCATGGAACAACTGCACTCGAACCGTGACGAAGCGGCAGCGACGTCGGCGTTGTCGCTGACCTCCCAGCCTGGGGACGCAGACCGCGCAGACGACTACGGCGCCGACAAGATCAAGGTGCTCGAAGGGCTCGAGGCCGTGCGGAAACGCCCGGCGATGTACATCGGCTCGACCGGCGAGCAGGGCCTGCATCACCTGGTCTACGAGATCGTGGACAACTCGATCGACGAGGCGCTGGCCGGGTTCTGCACCGAGGTGGCGGTCACCATTCACAGTGACAACTCGGTCTCGGTCGTGGACAACGGCCGGGGCATTCCGGTGGACCGTCACGAGAGCGGCCGCTCGGCTGCCGAAGTCGTGTTGACCGTGCTGCACGCCGGCGGGAAGTTCGACAACGAGAGCTACAAGGTGTCTGGCGGCCTGCACGGCGTCGGTGTCTCCGTGGTGAACGCGCTCTCGGAGTGGCTCGAGGTGGAGATCTGGCGCAACGGTCACGTGCACAGGCAGCTCTACGAGCGAGGCAAGGCGACCGGCGAGCTGGAGATCACGGGTACGACCAAGCGTCGTGGCACGCGCGTGACGTTCATGCCCGACACGCAGGTGTTCGAGACCACGGCGTTCAGCTTCGACACGCTGTCGCAGCGGCTGCGCGAGCTGGCGTTCCTCAACGCGGGCATCACGATCACGATTGTCGACGAGCGCGAGGGCGGCAAGCAGCACGCGTTCCACTACGAGGGCGGCATCCGCGAGTTCGTCACCTACGTCAACACGAACAAGGGGCTCGTCCATCCGCAGCCCATCTACATGCGTGGCGAGAAGGACGGGATCGACGTCGAGATCGCGCTCCAGTGGAACGACGGGTACAGCGAGCAGGTCTACTCGTTCGCGAACAACATCAACACGCACGAAGGGGGCTCGCATCTCTCGGGATTCCGGGCGGCGCTGACGCGCACGATCAACGCCTACGCGACGTCGAGCAACCTCGCCCGCGACCTGAAGGAGAGCATCAGCGGCGACGACATCCGCGAAGGGCTCGCCGCCGTCATCAGCGTCAAGATCCCGCAGCCGCAGTTCGAGGGGCAGACGAAGACCAAGCTCGGGAACACCGAGGTGAAGGGCATCGTCGAGCAGATCGTCAACGATCGGTTGAGCGCGTCGCTCGAGGAGAACCCCGGCATCGCGAAGATGATCGTGGCCAAGGCCGTGGACGCGGCGCGGGCCCGGGAGGCCGCGCGGAAGGCCCGCGACCTGGTGCGGCGCAAGGGCGCCCTCGAGAGTGGCTCGCTGCCGGGCAAGCTGGCGGATTGCCAGGAGCGTGATCCCTCCCAGTGCGAGCTCTACATCGTCGAGGGCGAGTCGGCAGGCGGCTCGGCCAAGCAGGGCCGCGACCGGCGCTTCCAGGCCATCCTGCCGATCAAGGGCAAGATCCTCAACGTCGAGAAGGCCCGCTTCGACAAGATGCTGAGCAGCGACGAAATCCGCACGATGATTGCCGCGCTCGGCTGCGGCATCGGCGAGCGGAAGGACGAGAACGACCGCGACGCGTTCGACCTCGCGCGCCTCCGCTACCACCGCATCATCGTGATGACGGACGCGGACGTGGACGGGTCTCACATCCGCACGCTGCTGCTGACGTTCTTCTACCGGCAGATGCGGGAGCTGGTGGACGCGGGCCACATCTACATCGCGCAGCCGCCCCTGTACCGGGTGAAGCGGGGGAAGTCCGAGACGTACATCAAGGACGACCGCGAGCTGGAGCAGTACCTGATCCGGCGCGCGGCGGAGAGCCGTTCGGTGACGTTCACCGACAGCGGACGCAAGGCGGGGGGGGCCGACTTGGAGGCGCTCCTCCACCGGCTCGTCGCGTTCAGCAAGCAGCTGCGCCTCGTCGAGCGTCGGTGCCCCGAGAGCGCGGTGGTGCGCGTGCTGATCGACCGCGAGCTGCGCGACAAGGCCTTCTTCCAGGACCGCGCGAGCATGGAAGCGCTCGCGGCGGCGCTCGTCACCGACACGCGCACCGTGCACGTCGTGCCCGACGAGGAGCATTCGGGGTACCTGCTGGCGGTCGAGAGCCGGGCCAACGGCTACTCGCGCTTCTATCACGTCGGCGTGGACGTCGTGTCGTCCAGCGAGTATCGATTGCTGCTCGCCGCCTACCGCGACGTGAAGGACTACGGCGGTCCCGTCGTGGTCACCGAGGGCCTGCGCGCGGGCGAGGACGCGCACGCGGGTGACGCGGAGGCCACGGGCGAGGCGGGCGACGAGCGGGCGGAGGCGAGAGCGGAGGCGGGCCGCCCGAAGCAGGCGACCTTCGGCTCGGTCGAAGACCTCGTGGACTACTTCCTGGCGGCCGGCCGGAAGGGCGTCGCGATCAACCGATACAAGGGTCTCGGGGAGATGAACCCGGACCAGTTGTGGGAGACGACCATGAGGCCCGAGGCGCGCACGCTGCTGCAGGTGCGCGCCGAGGACCATGCCGAGGCGGACCTGATGTTCACCACGCTCATGGGGGACCAGGTCGAGCCGCGTCGCCGGTTCATCGAAGAGAACGCGCTCGACGTGAAGAATTTGGATATCTGATCAGTTGCCAGTTGCCAGTTGCCAGTTGCCAGTTGCCAGTTACCAGTTGCCAGTTGCCAGTTCTGCGCCCTGCGCCTTGCGCCCTGCGCCTTGAGCCTTGAGCCCTGCGCCCTGAGCCCTGAGCCCGAAGAATGACCACGTTCCAGTCCAAGATCCCGGTCAACATCGAAGACGAGATGAAGCGCTCGTACATGGATTACGCGATGAGCGTGATCATCGGGCGAGCGCTGCCAGACATCCGGGACGGGCTCAAGCCCGCCCATCGGCGCGTGCTCTACGGCATGCGCCTCATGGGACTCGCGAGCAACCGCGCCTATCGCAAGTGCGCGAAGATCGTCGGCGAGGTGATGGGCAACTTCCATCCCCACGGCGACGCGTCGATCTACGACACGCTCGTGCGGCTCGCCCAGGAGTTCAACATGCGCTATCCCCTGGTCGACGGCCAGGGGAACTTCGGATCGGTGGACGGCGACCCGCCCGCGGCGATGCGCTACACGGAGGCGCGCCTCCAGGCGCTCGCCGAGGAGCTCATGGCCGATCTCGACCACGAGACGGTCGACTTCGTTCCGAACTACGACGAGACCACCGAGGAACCGACGGTCCTGCCCGCGCCGTTCCCGAACCTGCTGGTCAACGGGTCGTCGGGCATCGCCGTCGGGATGGCCACCAACATCCCGCCGCACAACCTCGGCGAGGTGATCGACGCCCTCGTGTGGCTCGTCGAGCAGCGGAAGCGCGCCCGCGCGGAGGGGACGCCGCCGCTGACGACGGAGGAGAAGCAGCGGAAGCTCCTCGAGTTCGTTCCCGGTCCCGACTTCCCGACGGGCGGCACGATCGTCGGCCGCAGCGGGATCTACCAGGCGTACGTGACGGGTCGCGGCGCGATCACGGTCCGCGCGAAAACCACGTTCGAGGAGTCGAGCCGCGGCGATCGGATGTCGATCGTCGTCACCGAGATCCCGTACCAGGTCAACAAGGCGAAGCTGCTCGAGAAGATCGCCGACCTCGTGCGCGACAAGGTGATCGAAGGCATCGCGGACCTGCGCGACGAGTCGGATCGCGAAGGGCTGCGGATTGTCGTGGACCTCAAGAAAGGCGAGCACCCGGAGCTGGTGCTCAACAACCTCCTCAAGCACACGCCGCTGCAGACCACCTTCGGCGTGAACATGCTCGCCATCACGGGCGGACAGCCCCGAACGCTGTCGTTGCTCGACATCCTGGAACACTTCATCGAGTTCCGCCGCGACGTCGTCCGCCGGCGCACGGAGTTCGAGCTGCGCAAGGCCGAGGCGCGGGCGCACATCCTCGAAGGCCTCAAGATCGCCCTCGATCACCTCGACGAGGTCATCGCCCTCATCCGCGCCTCACGCAACCCGGGGGAGGCGCGCGAGGGTCTCGTGCAGCGCTTCGGGCTCAGCGAGATCCAGGCCCAGGCCATCCTGGACATGCAGCTTCAGCGGCTGACGGGGCTGGAACGCCAGAAGATCCTCGACGAGCTCGCGGAACTGATGCGCACGATCGAACGGCTCCGCGCCATCCTGGCCAGCGAAGCCCTGCTCATGGAGATCGTCGTCGACGAGCTGCGGCAGGTGCGGGACCGCTTCGGCGATGCCCGGCGCACCGAGATCGTCACCGACGAGGGTGGGGAGTTCGCCATCGAGGACCTCGTGCCGGACGAGGACATGGTGATGTCGGTGTCCGCGACGGGGTACATCAAGCGCACGCGCCTCGACGAGTACCGGCTGCAGCGACGAGGCGGTGGCGGCTCCTCGGGCATGCAGGTGCGGGAGGAGGATGCCGTCAGCCAGCTGTTCGTGGCGTCCACGCACTCCTACGTGCTCATCTTCACGGACCGCGGGCGCCTGTACTGGCTCAAGGTCCATCGGATTCCAGAGGTCGGGCGGAGCGGCAAGGGCAAGCACATCAACAACCTCGTGGCGCTCGAGGCGGAAGAGCGCGTGGCCGCGCTCATGACGGTCCGCGAGTGGCCGAAGGCCGAGGGCGAGGCCTACGTGGTGATGGGGACACGGCTCGGCGTGGTCAAGAAGACGGACCTCGCCGCCTTCAGCAATCCCCGCCAGGCCGGGATCATCGCCATGGGGATCGAGGAGGGGGATGCCGTCATCGACGTCCAGCTGTCCAACGGCCAGGACGAGATCCTGCTCGCCACGCGGGAGGGGATGGCCATCCGGTTCTCGGAGGCGGAAGTGCGCCCGATGGGACGCACGGCGTACGGGGTGCGGGGCATCGCGCTGCGCGAGGAGGATCAGGTGGTCTCGATGGCCGTCATCCACGCGCAGGACGGCTTCGTGCTGTGCGTGACGGCCAACGGCTACGGGAAGCGCACGGAACTCAGCGAATACCGGGTGCAGTCCCGGGGCGGAGTGGGTATCATCAACATCCAGACGAGCGACCGGAACGGCCCGGTGGTGGGCACGCTGTTCGTGAGCGAGGACGACCAGTTGATGTTGATGACACAACAGGGCAAAATCCTCCGCACGCGGGTGACAGACACGCGCGCCATTGGCCGAAACACCCAGGGGGTCCGGCTCATCCGCATCGACGAAGCCGATCGCGTGGTCTCAGTAGCGAGGTTTGCTGAGAAGGAAGACGGAAGCGGGACCCCGGCGGAGGCGGAAAAGGAGAGCACACCAGGAAGCGATACCGACACGTCCACGGACTAGCCGGTGTCCGGAGCTTCAACCAGGGAGCGCGCCGCCCGGCCGCTCCCGGCCGCCCCTCGGGCCGGCGGAAGGAGGATGGAAGTCATGGTTCGGTCACGATCATCGGTGTTCGCCCTCGCGCTGCCTGCCATTGGCCTGATGGTGGCCTGCAGCTCCGCGCCGGAGCAGCAGTTGCTCCAGAAGTACTTCCAGGCCTCGAGAATGCGGGACAACACTACCCTGGCGAACATCGCCACGGTCTCGTTCTCGCCCACCGAGCAGGGCACGGTGCAGAGCTTCTCGGTCGCGACGCCCGAGGCCCAGGAGGAACGCCGCCCGCTCAACCTGAAGGAGCTGGCCGCGGCCGAAGAGGCCGCCCGCAAGGAAGACGAGGAGTTCAACAAGAAGAAGAAGGAATACCAGGATGCCAACCGGCAGGCGATCGACCGGGTCCTGGCAGCCGAGGCCGCGAACAAGTCGGTCGCGAGGGGCGACGTGGCCGTGCAGGAGGCCTGGAGGAAGTGGCGTGACGACTCGGCGGTCTACTCCAAGAAGCTCGCCGAGGCCCGCCAGGCGCTGTCCCACGAGCGCGCCATGGTCGATCCCAGCGTCTACGACGCGCGCAATCCGGTAGACGCCACCAAGTTCGACGGCGAGCTGATCACGAAGGACCTGACCTTGAAGGCCAAGGTCAAGACGCCCGATGGCGCCACCGTCGACAAGGACCTCCACGTGCGCGTCACGAGGGCGGACCTGACCGGCGGGCCCGATGGCAAGGCCGTCAGCGGCCGCTGGATCATCACGCACGTCAGCGAAGCCCACCCGGCGGGCTCGTAGCTCCCGGCGCGCCGTCCGAATCGGAGGCCCGGCCCTTTGAGGGCCGGGCTCACTCCCTCACGCCTGGCGCTCCACCCTCGCGCCAATGGCCTGCAGCCGCTCGACGAGTCGCGCGTAGCCCCGTTCGACGGTTTCGAGGGGGCCCACCTCACTGACGCCTTCTGCGGTCAGCGCGGCGGCGATGAGCGCCATCCCGGACCGCAGGTCCCTCGTGTCGAGCACGCGTCCCCGCAGCCTGGACGGCCCGGTGACGAGGATCCGATGCGGATCGCAGAGGAAGAGGTCTGCCTTCATCCCGCTCAGTTGCTCGAGGGCGAAGAGCCGCAGCTCGTACATCCAGTCGTGCACGAGCGTTCGACCTTCCGCGTGAAGAGCGAGGACCGTGATCAGACTCACCATGTCACTCGGAAACCCTGGCCACACGCCCGTCGTGATCTTGCGCACCGCCCGCGGCGCGGACGGCAGCACCGTCAGCGAGGGATCGTCGAGCGCGCAGGCGACCCCCATCCGGCGCATCACGGCGACGATGGGTTCGAGGTCGTCGGCGTCAGCGCCTTCGATGACGAGAGCCCCTTTCGTCACCGCCCCCAGGACGGCCCAGCTGCCGGCTTCGATGTAGTCGCCTCGAAGCGTGTGGGTCGCCCCTCGCAGCCGCGCGCCGCCATGGACACGGATGCGTGGAGTGCCAAGGCCCTCGATGGGCACGCCCATCTGCTGGAGGAACTGGCACAGTTCGGCGACGTGCGGTTCGCACGCGGCGTGCCGGATCTCCGAGGTGCCGCGTGCGCCGGCTGCGGCCAGGAGGGCCGTCTCGGTGCCCGTCACGGACGCTTCGTCGAGGTAGAACGACGCCCCCTGCAGGCCGTCCGGGGCGTGGAGGGCGTACTCGCCGATGCCGGCATCGACCTCGCGCGCGCCGAGGGCCAGCAGCGCATGCCGGTGCGTGCTGATCGTGCGCCGGGTGGGGAAGTCACCGCCGGGCTCGGCCAGGCGCACGCGTCCGAGCCTGGAGAGGAGCGCCCCGAGCAGCAGCACGGAGCCCCGCAGCCGTCCCACGAGCTGGGGGTCCGGCGTGTCGGTCGTGATCCGGCGTGCCTGAACACGCAGCACGCCTGGCGCCGGACGCTCGACGGTTGCGCCGAGTCCCGTCAGCAGCTCGCACAGCACCGTCACGTCCCGGATCTCCGGGACGTTGCGGATCTCGCACGGGTCCTCGGTGAGCAGGCACGCGGCCAGCACGGGAAGCGCCGCGTTCTTGTTGCCCTCGACACGGACACGCCCGGACAGCGGCGTTCCGCCCTCGATGAGCAGTGTCGACATGCGGGCCTCAGAACTCCCCGACGTAGACGATCTCCTCGCGGAGCCCGATCCCGAAGGTTGCCTGCACGGCCTCGCGGCAACGGGCGACGAGCGCTCGCACGTCCTGGGCCGTCGCACCGCCCTCGTTGACGATGAAGTTCGCATGCACCGGCGAAACGCGGGCCCCGCCCACCGCGCACCCCTTGAGCCCAGCGCGGTCGATGAGCGCGCCCGCCGAACGCGGCACCTCCGCCGGCAGCGGCTCGTCGTCAGCCGGGTTCTGGAAGATGCAGCCGGCGCTGGGGAGCTGCAGCGGCTGCGTCTGCTTGCGGAATGCGAGTGATTCGTGCGCGATGCGGCGGAGCACCGCCGGGTCACCGGGCGACACGTTGAACGCGGCCCAGAGGAGCACCTCCCCCGACTGCTGCAGGCGACTGCGGTCGTACCCGAACGCCATCGCCTCGGCCGGAACGATCTGCTGATCGCCGGTGCGCGAGGCCACCGCCACGTGGTGCACGTGGTTGCCCATGAGCGCGCCCCGGAAGTGGGCATTGCCGAAGATGGCACCCCCCACCGTGCCGGGCGTGCCGGCCCACGCCTCGAGGCCGGCCAGGCCGCGACTCGCCGTCCAGCGCACGAGCCCGTTGATGGTCACTCCCGCCTCGGCCTGGACGAGTCCACCCTCGATCGGACGGATGTCCAGGAGACGCGGGCGCACGACGAGCCCACGGACCCCGCGATCGGCGACGAGCACGTTCGAACCGCCGCCCAGGACGGTGACTGGCACGTTCCACCGCTGGGCGATGGCGAGGGCACGGCACACGTCCTCGGCGGACGCGGGTTCGAGCAGGAAATCGGCCGGACCCCCGATCTGGAACGTCGTCAGCGGAGCCAGCGGCACGTGTTCCCGGACGCGCCCGGGGAAGCCGGTCTGGAGATCCTCGCGAAAGGTGGCTGGTGGCATCGCGCGACCCTCACGCGCGCTCGAGCCGCGCGAACCGCGCGACGAGCTTCTTCTGACCGACGGTCGCGAACCGCACGAGGACCTTGGCATCGTCGGCCGAGCCTTCGACCGAGAGCACGGTGCCGACGCCGAAGTGCGGGTGGCGGACGCGCGCGCCCGGACGCAGTCCGGTTCCCGACTGGTCCTCGTCCTCGTCGCGCCAGGGCGTCACCTGGGACGCCGGGTCCGGCGAACGCCCCGCCGCAGCAGGCCGCCGCGTCGGGCGCGGCCCACCCGGGCGTCCGTTCCAGTTCGTGTCACGGGCACCCATGCCGCCCGCGCGCGACAGGAAAGACGACTCGGTGACGTCGTGCCGCTGCACGAGCGCCGGCGGGATCTCGTCCAGGAACCGCGAAACGATCGCGGGCTGGTACTCGCCGAAGACACGGCGTCGCGCGGCGCAGGTGAGGACGAGCTGATCCTCGGCGCGCGTCATCCCGACGTAGCAGAGTCGCCGCTCCTCCTCGAGTTCTGCCACGTCCTCGCGTGACCGCGCATGGGGGAAGAGGCCGTCCTCCATGCCGGCGATGACGACCACCGGGAACTCGAGGCCTTTGGCGGCGTGCAGCGTCATCAACCAGACGCTGGCGGTCTTCGATCCCTGCTCTTCGTCCACCTCCGAGAGCAGCGACAGGCGATCGACGAAGCCGCCGAGTGTCGGCTCCGGCTCCCGGCTCTCGAACTCGCGCGCGGCCGACACCAGTTCTTCGAGGTTCTCGAGCCGATCGTCGGCCTCCTCGGATCGCTCGTCCTTGAGGTCCTGCAGGTATCCCGACAGATCGAGCACGCGTTCGACGACGGTGCCGACGCTTTCCTTGCGGGCCAGATCGGCCAGCTTCGCGATGAGGTCCCGGAACGCGCGGAGCGACGTTTGCGCGCGCGAGGGCAGGCGCCGTTCCGCGAGCAGGAACTCCACCCGCGCCCAGAGCGAGCGCGTCGAGCCGACTTCGTGCAAGCCTGCGGAGACGAGCGGCGGCAGGCTGCCGGCCACCACGCCGGGGTCCAGGTGCTCGAGGGCCTCCATGACGCTCTTGCCGATGCCCCGCGCCGGCACGTTCACCACGCGCCTGAAGCTCACGTCGTCGTGCGGATTGATGAGGAGCTTGAGGTACGCGAGCGCGTCCTTGACCTCCTTGCGCTCGTAGAAGCGGACGCCGCCGACGATGCGATAGGGGACGCCATCGCGCATGAGCGAGTCCTCGATCGCGCGCGACTGGGCGTTCATGCGGTACAGGACCGCGATGGAGCGGGAGCCGGTGCCCGCGAGGGCCCGGCGCACCGTGCGGCAGATGAAGTCCGCCTCACCGAGTTCGTCCGCGGCGCGGTGGAAGTGGATCGGTGCGCCGCCGGTCCGCTCCGTCCAGAGCCGCTTTTCCTTGCGGTTCTGGTTCTGCCGGATGACCGCCGAGGCGGCGTCGAGGATGACCTGCGTGGAGCGGTAGTTGCGCTCGAGGCGGACGATGCGCGTTTCCGGGAAGTCCTGCTCGAAGTCCAGGATGTTGCGCAGGTCGGCGCCGCGCCACTTGTAGATCGACTGATCCGGGTCGCCGACGACGGCCAGGTTGCGATGCTGGGCCGCGAGCTGGCGGATGAGCAGGTACTGCGGGCGGTTGGTGTCCTGGTACTCGTCGACGAGGATGTAGCGGAACTTCGTGGCGTAGCGCGCGCGGACGTGCTCGGCGCGCTCGAAGAGCTCCACGCTCTTGAGCAGCAGGTCGTCGAAGTCGAGCGCGTTGCACTGGCGCAACAGGTCGAGGTAGCGCTCGAAGACCTTCGCCAGGATCTCCTCGCGGTAGTTCCAGCCGCCGCGGAACGCGTCCGCGCCCTCCATGCGGTTGCGGGCGTGGCTGATGCGGGAGAGCGCCATGCGGGGCTGGACGAGTTTCTCGTCCACGTCGAGCTCTCGCAGGACCTGCTTGACGGCGGCGAGCTGATCCGACGAATCGAAGATGACGAAGTCGCGCGAGAGGCCGATGGCAGGCGCTTCGCGGCGCAGCAGGCGCGCGCAGATGGCGTGGAACGTCGAGATCCAGAGGGGACGGACGTCGAGGTCCACGAGGCGCGCCACGCGCTCGCGCATCTCCTCGGCGGCCTTGTTGGTGAAGGTGACAGCGAGGATGCGGTCGGGATCCGTGAGGCCGGCGCCGACGAGGTAGGCGATGCGGTAGGCGATGACACGCGTCTTGCCAGACCCGGCCCCGGCCAGGATCAGGAGCGGGCCCTCGGTCTGGAGAACCGCGTCACGCTGCTCCGGGTTGAGATCTGAGACGAACGAGGGACTGGCGCTGACGGATGCCTGGCGAATCACGGAACGGGGACAGTATACAGGCGTACGGCAGTTGAGGGTTGGTGAGGGTTGTGGTGAGGGTTGGGGTGGTGAGGGTTGGGGTCAGGTCTTTACTTTTAGCGTTCGCCACAAGGGATTGGGGTCAGGTCCTGACTCCTGCCCTGATATGACAATCGGCTTGAGGCCTGCGGCCGGCGGCGCGCGGCCAGCACGGCGCAAGTCTTCAAGAACCCGTCGATCCACAATCTCAATTCCAGTGAGGTGACGGTTCCCGATGGAAACGACGTTCAGCCCACCAGGCCGCCGGTCGCCCGCCGATCGCCGCCCGCCGTTCTGTCCCATCAGGGCTAGGATTGGACGGGGCAGTCGAGTCGTCGAACGTCAGAAGTAAAGAGCTGACCCCAAGGTCATTCACGACCCCAAGGTGTCGCGCCTCACCCCCAAGGCATAGCTCGAATGCTAAAAGTAAAGACCTGACCCCAACCGGTCCCCCCAACCGGTCCCCAACCGGTCCCCCAACCGGTCTTCATTCGACCGTGACGCTCTTGGCCAGATTGCGGGGCTGATCGACGTCACAGCCGCGGCGCACGGCCACGTGGTACGCCAGCAACTGCAGCGGAATGACGGCGACGACGGGGGCCACCATCGGGTGTGCCTCGGGGAGCGGGATCCGCGAATCGCGCAGCGCGTCCAGCACCGGGTCGAGCCGATCGTCACCCCGCGTCACCAGCGCGAGCACGGAGCCGCCCCGCGCCTTCGCCTCCTGGATGTTGCCGAGCATCTTCTCGAAGGTCGGGTCGCTGGTCGCGATGGTGACAACCGGGACCTGCTCGTCGATGAGCGCAATCGGCCCGTGCTTCATCTCGCCCGCGGGATAGCCCTCGGCGTGGATGTATGAGATCTCCTTCAGCTTGAGCGCACCCTCGAGCGCGATCGGGTACTGGATCCCCCGCCCGAGATAGAGGAAGTCCGAGCACTGGTACAGCCGCTTCGAGATCTCCTCGATCTGCGGCTCGGTCTTGAGCGCCTCCTCGATGAGGAGCGGCAGCTGGGTGAGCGCCTCGAGGTGCGGCCGGATCTCGTCCGCCCCGAGCGTACGGCGCGCCTGAGCCAGGTACAGCGCCAGCAAGTGGAGGGCCACGAGCTGCGAGGTGAACGCCTTCGTCGAGGCGACCCCGATCTCCGGCCCGGCGTGCGTGTACACCGTGCCCTCGGTCTCGCGGGTCGCCATGGAGCCGACGACGTTGCAGATGGCCACGCTGCGCGCGCCGCGCTTCTTCGCCTCGCGCAGGGCCGCCAGCGTGTCGGCCGTCTCGCCGGACTGCGTGATGACGACGCACAGCGTCCGCGCGTCCACGATCGGCTCCCGGTAGCGGTACTCGCTGCCGTAATCCACCTCGACGGGAAGCCGCGCAATCTGCTCGACCAGGAACTTGCCCACCAGGCCGGCGTGCCACGACGTGCCGCAGGCGACGATCACCACACGATCGATCGCTCCGAGGTCGTCGTCCGACAGGTTCATCTCGTCGAGGAAGACGTGGCCGCGCTCGACCGACACGCGCCCGAGCACGGTTTCGCGAATGGCCCACGGCTGCTCGTGAATCTCCTTCAGCATGAAGTGCTTGTATCCCGCCTTCTCCGCCATGACGGGATCCCACAGCACGCGCTGCGTGGCCTTCGATACGGTCGCGCCGGCGTAGTCGGTGAACGTCACACCGTGGCGCGTGATCACCGCCATCTCCTCGTCGCCCAGGAACACCACGTCCCGCGTGTGGCTCAGGATCGCCGGGATGTCCGACGCGACGAAGAACTCACCCTCCCCGAGCCCGACCACAATCGGCGGGCCGTTGCGCACGGCCACGATCTTCTCGGGATCGTTGGCCGAGATCAGGACCACCGCAAACAGCCCGCGGAGCGAGAGCAGCGCACGCCGGACGGCGTCCTCGAGCGGACCGCCAGCCACGCGCAGCTCCTCTTCGACGAGGTGCGCGACGACCTCCGTGTCCGTCTCCGTGACGAACTTGTGCCCCTTGCCCTGGAGGTGGTGCTTCAGCTCGAGGTAGTTCTCGATGATGCCGTTGTGCACGACGACGAGGCGCCCCGTGCAGTCGCGGTGCGGGTGCGCGTTCTCCTCGGTCGGCCGCCCGTGGGTCGCCCAGCGGGTGTGCCCCACGCCGTAGGCGCCAGCCAGCGGCTGCACGGCCAGCGCCTCCTCGAGCCGCGACAGCTTGCCCGCGCTGCGCCTGATCTCGATGTCGCCGTCGCGGACGACGGCCACACCGGCCGAATCGTAGCCGCGATACTCCAGGCGGCGGAGTCCATCCACGAGCACGGGGACGACCTGCTTCGAACCGATGTAACCAACGATGCCGCACATAACGACGCTACCTCACTAACTCGTGCCGAGTGCCGAGTGCCGAGTGCCGAGTGCCGGGTGCCTGGTGCCGGGCGCGAACGCACGCTGGCAACTGGGAACTGAAAACTACCCGCTCTTTTTCCCCCTCGTCTTCGCCCAGTCCGTCTTGTTGACTTGCCGGCCTCGCGCGATCGCCAGCGCGCCCGCCGGGACGTCTTCGACGATGGTCGAGCCTGCCGCGACGTAGGCGCCCGCCCCCACGCGCACCGGCGCGACGAGCTGGGAATCGCTCCCGATGAAGGCGCCGTCCTCGATCACGGTCTGGTGCTTCCGCACCCCGTCGTAGTTGCACGTGATGGTGCCCGCGCCGACGTTCACGTCGCGGCCCACCGTCGCGTCCCCGAGATAGGCCAGGTGATTCGCCTTCGCCCCCGGCCCCATCGACGTCTTCTTCAGCTCCACGAAGTTGCCGACGTGCGCGCCCTCGCCCACGACCGAGTCGGGCCGGACGTGCGCGAACGGTCCGAGCCTGGCGCCGGCCTCGATGGTCGACGACTGGATCACGCAGTGGTTCCGGACGATGGCCCCGTCGGCCACGGTCGAATCGACGATGCGGGTGCCGGCGTGGATCTCGCAGCCGCTCCCGATGCGCGTGCGGCCCTCGAGGAAGACGCAGGGATGCAGCACCGTATCGGGCCCGACCTCGACGTCCACGTCCACGTACGTGGTGGTCGGGTCGATCAGCGTGACGCCCGCCGCCATCAGCGCGTCGCGGCGCGTCTGGCGCAGTGCCGCCGCGAGGTCTGCCAGTTCACGCTGGCTGTTGATCCCGCGCACCTCGGTGATCGAGTCCACGGACACGGTCTCCACCGGCAGGCCACGCCGCCGGTAGATGGCCACCAGATCGGGCAGGTAGTACTCGCCCTGGCTGTTGGCGCTGGCAATCGACCGCAGGGCCTCGAAGAGCGGCGCCAGGTCGAACGCGTAGATGCCCGTGTTGATTTCCCTGATCTCACGTTCGGCCGGCGTCGCGTCGCGCTGCTCGGCGATGCGGACGATCGCGCCGCCCTCCCGGATGATGCGGCCGTAGCCGTGGGGATCGTCCAGGACGGCGGTGAGCACGGTCGCAGCAGCTCCGGCCCGCTCGTGGTGCTCGAGCAGGCGCGTCAGCGTGGAGGCCTGGAGCAGCGGGACGTCACCGGACAGCAGCACGACCGTGCCCCGTCGCCCGCGCAGCGCGGACTCCGCCTGCAGCAGAGCATGGCCGGTGCCCAACTGCGGCTCCTGGACGACGAACGTGAGGCCCTCGACACCCGCCAGGGCCGCCTTGACCTCGTCGGCCTGGTGCCCGACGACGACGCAGGTCGTGGTCGCGCCCAGTTGCCGGGCCGTGCGCAGGACATGGGCGATCACGGGCAGACCGGCGAGCGGGTGCAGCACTTTCGCACGCCGGGTCTTCATGCGCGTGCCCTTCCCGGCCGCGAGAATCACGAAATGTCGGTCCACCTGGCCAGTCCTTTCCCTGAAGTGTCAGTGTTCCGACGGTCCCGCCTGCCGTGCCAGCTCGAGCGCCGCGTAGATCTCGCGCGAGGGTCGGGCATATCGACGTGCCAGCGCCGCCACGGCCCCGCGTCGCGTGGTGCCAGCCTCGGCGGTGAGGGAGCAAAACTCACGCCACAGGACTGCCGGAGCAGGCATGTCGAGGGGCACTGGCAGCTCGTCGGGACCGCCAACGACCACGGTGAACTCGCCGCGCGGGCTGCCAAGCTCAGCCAGCACGTCGGCGGTCGAGCCGACCAGAAGCTGTTCGTGCAGTTTCGTGAGCTCTCGCCCTACCGCGATGCGCCGGCCCTGGAGGAGCGGCTCGAGTTCGCGCAATGTGGCGGCGATCCGGTGCGGGGCCTCGAAGAACACGGTGGTCCGAGGCTCCGCAGCCAGGGCTTGCAGCCAGCGCATCCGCTCCGCGGCCCGACTTGGGGGAAACCCCAGGAACGTGAACGCCTCCGCCGGGAGCCCGGAGGCCACGAGGGCCGTCAGCAGGGCGCTGGGGCCGGGGACGGCGACGACGGCCAGGCCCTCGGTCCTGGCTGCCCGCACCAGGTCCGCCCCGGGATCAGAGACGAGAGGGGTGCCGGCGTCGGTGACGAGGGCCACGTCTTCCCCGGCGTGCAGCCTGGCCAGCAGCTGCGGGCGCCGCTCCCGCTCGTTGTGCTCGTGGAGGCTGATCGTGGGCGTCCCGATGCCGTAGTGCGCCAGCAGGCCCCTG
>CAYLZN010000011.1:30126-38694 GCA_964387935.1 uncultured Vicinamibacteraceae bacterium
CTGGTGCGCCTGGTGTCCTCGGCGGCGACCACGGCCGCCTCCCGGAGGACTCGCAGCGCCCGGAGCGTGATGTCCTCCAGGTTGCCGATCGGCGTGGAAACGATGAAAAGCGTGCCCGGCATGGGTCTTGGTGGCGCCCTGGCGCCCGGCAGGATGCTCGGAGGCGCCCGTTATTCTACAATTGCCAGACCGCCCCATCCTGGAGCGGCCTCATGTCCGTCAGAGCGCGATGTATTCTTCCGAGCCGCTGCCGCATTTCGTCGAGCATTACCTCGCCTACCTCCGTGAGATCGCGCCGACGTACGCTTTTTTCGACGGGGTCCACACCCACGACGATCTGCTCGAGGACTACTCGCGGAGCGCCATCGACGCGCACCTGCGCGAGATGGGCAACTTCGAGCGACGCCTGGGCGCCATCAACGCGGATGCCCTGAGCCCGACCCAGAAGGTCGAGCGGCCCATCGTCGAGGCACACATCCGGGCGCGGATCCACGACCTCGAGCAGGTGCGGGGGTGGGAGCGCAATCCGCATCTCTACGCAGACACCATCGCGCTGAGCCTGGCGGGGCAGGTCCTGTTCAACTACGCCCCGGCTGCCGAGCGGGCGCGACGCATTCTGTCGAAGCTCAGGCAGGTTCCGCGTCTGCTGCAGAGCGCGCGCGACAACATCAAGGACCCGCCCGGGATCTTCGTCAAGACCGCCGTCGAGACTCTCAGAGGCGTGCGGAGCTTCATCGACCGCGACCTCCCTCGGGGACTGGCGCAGGTCGACGACCTGTCGATCCTCGGCGATCTCGCTGACGCGTCCACCGAGGCGGGACAGGCGATCTCGGGGTATGCCGACTACCTCGAGACCGAGGTGGGGCCGAAGGCCCGCGGCACGTTCCGGCTCGGCAAGGAGCGGTTCGCGAGCAAGCTCCTGCTCGAGGAGGGCATCGACGTGTCGCCCGCGAAACTCCTCGAGATCGGCATGCGCGAGCTGGCGGCCGTCCAGGAGGAGTTCAAGACGGCGGCGCGCAAGGCCGTCGGGAGCAAGGACAAGCGTGAGCCGCTGGAGATCTGGCGTGCGCTGAAGGAGCAGCACCCCGAGCCGGGTCGGCTCGTGGAGACGGCGCGTGCCCAGGTGGCCGAACTCGAGGCGTTCGTGCGCAAGCACAAGCTCGTGACGGTGCCGGACGGCGCGCCGCTGGCCATCGCGGCGACACCGCCGTTCTACCGGTGGACGTTCGCGAGCCTCTGGATGCCTGGCCCGTTCGAGGTACGACCGCTCGGCGCGCACTTCTACATCACGGAGGCGGACCCGGCCTGGTCGCCCGAGCGGCAGGCGGAGCACCAGCGCGACTTCTGCCACGCCACGCTCTGGTCGATCAGCATGCACGAGGCCTTTCCCGGGCACTTCCTGCACCTGCAGCATCTGCGCGGCGTCGAGAGCACGCTGCGCAAGTCACTGCTGTTCGCCCCCATGTCGTTCGTCGAGGGCTGGGCCCACTATGCGGAGCACCTCATGGTCGAGCAGGGCTTTGCGAAGAAGGACCCGGCCCGCCGCCTTGGCCAGCTGGCGGAGTCCCTCATCCGCCTGACGCGCCTCATCGTCGGCGTGCGGCTGCATACGGAGGACCTGTCGGTGGAACAGGGCGTTCGCATGTTCCGCGACGAGGCGTATCTCGAGGAGTCGTCGGCCAGGCGGGAGGCCGAGCGCGGGACGTTCGATCCGTCGTATGTGGTGTACGCGCTCGGCAAGCTGATGCTGCTGAAGCTGCGGGCCGACGTGGAGCAGGCGCGCGGCGAGGCCTTCGCGCTGAAGTCGTTCCACGACGACCTGCTGGGCCAGGGATTCGCGCCGTTCTGGGCCCACCGCCAGTTGATGCTCGGTGAGCGCGGAGTCGTGTTGGCCTGAGCCCATAGCCGTGAGCCCTGCGCCCTGCGCCTTGAGCCTTGAGCCCGTTTTCCTATGCCCCTCTACGAATACCAGTGTGACGTGTGTGAGCACCGGTTCGAAGTGATCCAGAAGTTCTCGGATCCGCCGGTGGCCGCCTGCCCGAACTGCCAGGGCTCCGTGAAGAAGCTCATTTCGTCGCCCGCCATCCAGTTCAAGGGGGCCGGGTGGTACATCACCGACTACGCGCGAAAGGGGCAGACCGAGGGCACCAAGGCCGCCCCGGCCAAGGAGGGCAGCACCTCCGGCAGCGCGACGTCGGAGTCCACGAAGAGCGGCGACGCGGGCACCAGCAAGGGCGAAGGGACGTCGGGCGGCAACTCGTCCTAGCGCGGGATGGTCGCCACCGGCACGTGGAACCTCAACGCCGACCGCACGATGGGCGGCGTGCGCCGGACGAGCGACGCCGCTCAGCCCCGGGGCTGAATCTCCCTCAGGTAATCGGCAAACGGCGCCGCAAGGTCCGGGCGCCTGAGCGCGAAATAGACGACGGCCTTGAGGAACCCGAGCTTGTTGCCGGTGTCGTGGCGCACGCCATTCACCTCGAAGGCGTAGAGCGGGCGCTTCTGGAGCAGCTGCTTCAGGCCGTTGGTGAGCTGGATCTCTCCCGTGCGGTCGTTGGTCGTCGCGGCGAGCTCGTCGAAGATGTCCGGCGTGAGGATGTAGCGGCCGATGATGGCGAGATCGGACGGCGCCTCGGCGCGGGGCGGCTTCTCGACCATGTCCGTGATGCGATGGACGCCGTTGCCGAGGGGTTCGGAGGCGATGACCCCGTAGCTGCTGACTTTCTCCATCGGGACGCGCTCAACGGCGAGGACGGGGCCCTCGACCTGCTCGAACACGTCCACCATCTGCTTGAGCGCCGGCGGATCCGCATCGTACACGTCGTCGGCCAGGATGACCGCGAAGGGCTCCGGTCCCACGAGATCGCGCGCGACGAGAACGGCGTGGCCCAGGCCCAGCGGCTCACCCTGCCGCACGTAGGCGACCTGGATGCCTTTCGAGATGTTGTGGATCTCCCGGGCGAGCTCGGTCTTGCCGCGCGCCTCGAGGAAGCTCTCGAGCTCGACGTTGATGTCGAAGTGATCCTCGATCGCGTTCTTGCCGCGCCCCGTGACCAGGATGATGTGCTCCGCACCCGCGGCCACGGCCTCCTCGACGCCGTACTGGATGATCGGCTTGTCGACGAGCGGCAGCATTTCCTTGGGCTGGGCCTTCGTGGCCGGCAGGAAGCGGGTTCCAAGACCTGCGGCGGGGAAGACGGCTTTGCGTACTCGTGGCGCCACGATCACCTCCGGCGAGGCATGCTAGCACGGCCGTGCCCGGGCTGCTCCCGTGCGCCCCTGGCTCGTGGGGCGGGGCCAGCCGGTACAATGGCAGGATGCTCGACGCCGCTCTCGTTCGTGACCACCTCGCCCTCGTCCGGGACCGCCTGCGCACGCGTGGCCCCGCGACCGAGACCCTGCTCGACCAGCTCGCGACCATGGACGCGGAGCGCCGCCGCCTGATCCCGGCGGTCGAGAACCTGAAGCGCGAACGCAACCAGGCCGGTGAGGAGATCGCCAGGCTGAAGAAGCAGGGCGGCGACGCCTCGGCGCTGCTCGAGGCCAACAAGCGGCGAGCCGACGAGATCAAGCAGCTCGATGCGACCCTCGAGCGCCTCGAGGGCGAACGCCGCGAGGTCCTGCTGAGACTGCCGAACCTGCCTCACGAGAGCGTCCCCGTCGGTGCCAGCGCGGCAGACAACGTCGAGGTGCGTCGTCACGGGGAGCCTCGCGTGTTCGACTTCACGCCACGGGCACACTGGGACCTGGGTGTCGAGCTGGGCCTCATCGACTTCGAGCGAGCGGCCCGCATGTCGGGAGCGCGATTTTCGGTGCTGATGGGAGCCGGTGCCAGGCTCACGCGCGCGCTGATCAACTTCATGCTCGATCTCCACACCGGCGAGCACGGGTACACCGAGGTTGAGCCGCCGCAGCTCGTCCGATCGGCCGCGCTGCTCGGCACGGGCAACCTGCCCAAGTTCGAGGCGGACCTGTTCAAGGTGGCGGGCGACTGGGACCTGTTCCTCATCCCGACGGCGGAGGTGCCGCTCACCAACCTCCATCGCGAGGAGACACTGGACGGCCGGTCGCTGCCGCTGCGCTACACCGCGTTCACGCCGTGCTACCGGAGCGAGGCCGGGTCGTACGGCCAGGACGTGCGTGGCCTCATCCGCGTCCACCAGTTCTACAAGGTGGAACTCGTCAAGTTCGCGGCGCCCGAGCAGTCCTACGACGAGCTGGAGAGCATGACGCGCAACGCCGAGGAGGTGCTGAAGCGGCTCGAGCTTCCGTACCGGACCGTGCTCCTGTGCACCGGCGACATGGGCTTTGCGTCGGCGAAGACTTACGACATCGAGGTATGGCTGCCCAGCTTCGGGGCCTATCGCGAGATCTCGTCGTGCAGCAACACGGAGGCGTTCCAGGCGCGTCGCGCGGACATCCGCTTCCGTCGTGAGGGGAGCACCAGGTCGGAACACGTTCACACGCTGAACGGCTCCGGGCTCGCGGTGGGCCGGACGCTGCTGGCG
Source organism: uncultured Vicinamibacteraceae bacterium (assembly GCA_964387935.1). GTDB lineage: Bacteria > Acidobacteriota > Vicinamibacteria > Vicinamibacterales > JAFNAJ01 > CAYLZN01. The sequence goes on from CAYLZN010000011.1 coordinate 34,635, forward strand.
ATTCTCGAGAACTACCAGCAGAAGGACGGGTCGGTCGTGGTGCCTGCCGCGCTCCGTCCCTACATGGGGGGACGGGACGTGATCAAGGGAGCTTGAACGGGCGTACGGCGTACGGCGTACGACGTACGGCGGCGTACGGACGAGGCGGCGTACGGACGCGAGGGCGTGCAGCCCGGCCGCTACACGGTGCCCCTGGGCACCACCCATTCCACGGGCTGCCCCGTCACCGCAGCGATCGTGTCGTAGTCGCTGTCGTAGTGGAGAACCGTGAGCCCCTCCTTCTCCGCTGCCGCGGCAACGAGGAGGTCGGGAATCGGGACACGATGTCGTCCGCTCTTCGAGAGCTCCCCCTGGACGTCCAGCGCGCGTTCGAAGACCTCATCGGTGAGCGGGACCCTGGCGTAGGCGAGGCTGCGACGCTGGCGGGTCCTGCGGTGCTCCTCGACGTTGCGCACGCTGTAGAGCACCTCCAGGTCGACGATCGCGCAGGTGGCCGCCTCACCCGCTTCAATGATCGGCGCGAGCCGCCGCCGGACCGCGTCGAGGGGCATCCGCGCGAGCGCGCTCTTGTCGACGAGGAACCGCGTCACGATCGCCAGGCTCCGGCCATGATCTCCGGGTCCGCCAAGTCCAGGCCAGTCATCCGCGAGAGGGCGTCCACCTCCTGGCGCCGGGCCTCGACGCGGGCCACTTCACGCAGCGCCGCCTCGATCGTGTCCTTCACCGTGGTCGTCTCGAGGATTCTCCTCGCGGCGGCGAGAAGTTCCTCGTCGATCTCGACGCTGGTCTTTCTAGTTCCCATGTCCTCTGAGCCTCGACTAATGATGATATCACGGTTTTATTATTGACGATATCACATCAGCCCAGTTCAGGATATCAATTGGAGCCGGTTTGGACTGGACTGCCAGGCGGGTACCCGCCCTTCTTGCCCCGTTGTTCTGCCCGTACGCCGTGTTCTGTCCGTACGCCTACGCCGCCGTACGTCGTACGCCGTACGCCGTACGCCCGCTCTTCTCACCTCGTCTTCGTCACCTTGCGAATGGCGCGCGGCGCATCGACGTCATGGCCCCGCACGTGCGCCAGGTGCATCGCCAGCAACTGTCCCGGCACGACCATGGTGAGCGGCGAGAGCCACTCGGGCAGCGGCGCGGGCAGGCTGATCGCGATCGACGCCCGTGCCAGCACGTCGGTCCGGTCGCTGACGCCGATCACGGCGGCCTCGCGGGCGCGCAACGTGTCGATGAGGGCCGTCATCTCGTCCACCAGCCGACCCGACGGTGCGACGACGAGAGCGGGGAACCCGGGCTCGATCATCGCCAGCGGCCCGTGGAGAAAATCCGCGCTCGAGTAGGGCTCGACCACCGTGTAGGTGAGTTCCTTCAGCTTCAGAGCCACCTCGAAGGCCGTGGCGTAGTTGAAGCCGCGGCCGATGACCACGGCCCGCTCCATGTCCTTCACGTGCGCGGCCACCTCGGCGACGACGGGCCCGGTGGTCAGGGCGGCCTCCACGGCCTCAGGCACGCGCCGCAGGACGTCGAGCGCTTTCTCTTCACCGGAGAGGGTCGCGCTGAGCAGCGCGATGGCGGCAAGTTCCGAGGTGTAGGTCTTCGTCGCGGCGACGGCCTTCTCCTCGCCGGCGCAGAGATCGATGACCACGTCCCCTTGCGCCGCGAGTTCCGAGCCCACGTCGTTGGTGAGTACGGCCGTGAGTGCTCCCTGGCGACGCGCCTCGGCGAGCACCGTGACGATGTCCGGGCTCTTGCCGCTCTGGCTGATGCCGATGACGAGCGCGCCGTCGAGGCGAGGGGCCCGGGCGTAGGTGGTGAAGATGCTCGGGGCGGCGAGACCGACCAGCAGCTCGTTGCGCACGCCGAGCACGTACTGCGCGTAGCGGGCGGCGTTGTCGCTCGTGCCGCGCGCGGCGATGAGGACGTGGGTGATGTGGTGCGCGCCAATGGCCCGTGCGAGCTCCGCGATGGGAGCGCGGTCCTCCTCGAGCAGTCGACGGATGACCGCGGGCTGCTCGTGGATCTCGGTGTAGAGGTGCGAACGGGCGAGGGCAGCGTCCATTCGCACAGCCTACAGCCCGCCGGAAGCCGAACGCCAGAGAGAAGAGAACCGCCCTGATGTCATGATGGGCCCATGGACACGCCGCACCAGAGCCCGTCCCCCTTCGTCGTCCGCCGTGCCGGGCGGACGGATCTCCCCGCCCTCGGTCGTCTCGGGGCGGAGTTGCTGCGCACGCACTACGAGTTCGACCGGCAGCGCTTCATGGCGCCCGGGGCGGACCCGGAAGGGGGCTATGCCTGGTTTCTTGGAACGCAGCTGAAGGAACCCCACGTTGTCATCTTCGTCGCGGAGCGTGACGGCGTCGTGATCGGGTACGTCTATGCGGGCATCGAGCCGCAGTCGTGGAAGGAACTGCGCGAGGAAGCCGGATTCATCCACGACGTGGTCGTGGCCGAAGCCGAGCGTGGAGCCGGCGCGGCCACCGCGCTCATCGAGGCGGCGCTGGGGTGGTTTCGGGACCGTGGGGTCCCGCGCGTCGTGCTGTGGAGCGCCGAACAGAACGTCGGCGCGCAGCGGCTCTTCGCGCGCATGGGATTCCGCCGGACGATGGTGGAGATGACGCGGGAACTTGGGGCCGACGGTACGCGTGGCGAAGGCGCGTGAGCGCGCTGTCCGCTCCCACGAGCCGCTTTCCACGACCCAGCTCTTCCATTTACAATCGACTCAATACCCTGTTTGCCCGAGTGGCCGTTCGACAGACCGGAGGCAGAGATGCCTGCGACCCTGCGGCGACTGGTTGTTCTCGGACTCCTGACCGCCCCTTCACTGGCCTCCGGCGTCGAAGCACAACCGAGGTCTGGGGACACGATCTGGCTCGACGCCTCCCCACGCGACGACCAGGAGCCTGCAGGGACGGCCGGTCTCCACCGGCTCGTAGACCTCGATCCGACGGTTCTGCGCAGGATCGTGGGTCGACCGGGCCGAGCGGGGAGCACCACCCTCGTCTCTCTGCCCTTGCCGACCCGTGGGTTCCTTCGGATTCGCCTGAGGGAGACCGCGCTCCTGGAGGCGGGCCTTGCGGCCCGCTTTCCGGAACTCAGGAGCTTTCGCGTGGAGGCCCTGGGGAACAAGGCCGTGTCGGGCGCGTTCGCCTTCACCCCCGCCGGGGTGCACGCGCTGATCTTCACGAAGGACGGCGCCTTCTTCGTTGTCCCCGAGCGCTACGGCGATTCAACCAGACACCTCAGCCTCGACGCACGTGCCGCACGTCGAGGGGTCGCGTCGTCGGAGTGTAGCGTGGGAGCCGGACGCGTCCTCGATCCGCTTCCAGATCCGCCGCCGCTTTTCCCTCTGGTCACGACCCGGACGTACCGGATTGCGATTGCCACGACCGGCGAGTACGCGGAGCAGTTCCGCCTGACGCCGGCCGACACGGCCGCGGAGCTGAAACCCCGGACGCTCGGGGCCGTGTTCGCCATGATGACGATGGTGAACGCGATCTTCGAGCGCGACCTGGCTGTCTCGTTCGTGATCGCGGGCGACACCTACAACGTGCTGTTCACCAACCCCGACACGGACCCCTACGTCAACGGCAACACGAACCTGATGCGGCAGTTCAATCAGATAACCCTGGACGACCCGCAGTTTGTGGGAGCAGGCGAGTACGACGTCGGTCACGTCTTCGGCACCAACAGCGGCGGTCAGGGCTTCCCGATTGGCCAGGTGTGCACCCCTTTGCAGAAGGCTCAGGGGGCCACCGGCCAGGCCCTGCCGAACAACCCGGAGGATGTCCTCCTGGTGGCTCACGAGATGGGCCACCAGTTCGGGGCCGATCACACGTTCAACGGGACGGCTCCGCTGTCGAACGGCGCGCCCGACTGCGGGCCGGCTCGTGTCGAGGACTCCGCCTACGAGGTGGGTGCCGGGTCGACGATCATGTCGTATGCCGGGGGCTGCGGCGAACAGGCCCTGCAGCCCAACCGCGACGCGCACTTCCACGCGAGGACTCTCCTGCAGATCACGCAGTATCTCGACAAGGCCGGGAGCTGCG